>DASXYS010000050.1:0-53997 GCA_036502365.1 Amycolatopsis sp. | reverse complement strand
TTCATGAGACCCGTCCTTCATAACTGGTGACCGGGCACCGCGGGTCCAGGTACGTGTCCGGCCAGGTGTCGCGGACCCAGCCGTGCGCCGGGTCGTCGCAGAACGCCATGGACCGCTCCTCGGCCGGGCCGGCCAGCACGTTCAGGTAGTACATCGGGTAACCCGGCGCCGCGACACAAGGGCCGTGATATCCGCGCGGGATCAGGAAAACGTCGCCGTCGCGCACCGCCACGTCCTCGTCCAGCCCGCCATCCGCGGTGTACGTGCGGTGCAGGCCGAAACCCTCGCGTGAGGGCGTGACGCCGTCCCGCCCGGCGATGCGGAAGTAATAGACCTCTTCGTTGACGACCTCGCAGTCCGAGGCCTCGTCGTGCTTGTGCGGCGGGTACGAGGACCAGTTGCCACCGGGGGTGATCAGCTCGCACGCGTTCAGCTTGTCCGCGTGGTCCCACACCCCCGGCACGCCGAAATTGGTCACCTGCCGGGTCGCCGCCCCGGCGCCGCGCACCTCCACCGGCACGTCCTCGGCCGGGCCGTACCTGGGCTCCAGCCGGCGGGTGCACCGCGCCATCGGCAGCGCGACCTCGGCGCCGGTGGTCGAGGTGAGCACGACCTCGGCGTCGCGCGGCAGGTAGACGAAGTCCGTGACGCGGCTGAACACCGAATCACGCCCGTCCAGCTCGAACTCCTCCCCGTCGACGCGGACCGAGAGCGAACCGGACAGCGGCAGCACAAACGCCTCGAACTCGCCGGTCTCCACCACCCGCGGGAGCCGGGTGCCGACCTTGAGCACCTGCAGCCCGGTGTACGCCCAGCCCGCCGATTCCGGGGTCAGCCGGACCGGGTCGACGCCGTCGGTAAGTGTCCCGAGTGGACGGTGCAGCTGGCTCACTTCGCGGCCTCCAAGGTCTTCGCGGCGGCTTCCACAGCGGCGCCGACGTCACCGTCCGGCGGGTAGAGCAGGCTCCGGCCCACGACGAGTCCGCGCACCACCTCGTGGCGCAGGGTGCGGCCCCACGACACCAGGTCGGCGGCGGGGTCACCGGTCGGCACCCCGCCCAGGATCACCACCGGCAGCGTGGTGGCGCCCAGCACGGCGGCGTCCTCAGTGGACGGAAGCTTCAGCCAGGTGTGCGCGGACGAGACACCGATGCCGGACGCCACGGTGACGGCCCGCGCCAGCGACGTCGCGTCCTTCTGCAGCACCAGCCGCCCGTCTTCCCGGGTGTACGGCAGCGGCTCGACCATGGCCATCAGGCCGTACGCGGCCAGCTCGGTGACGGCGTCCGCGCAGGCCTGGAGAGTCGGCACCGTGCCCGCGTCGGAATCGACCAGGCGCAGCAGCATCTTGCCCCCGTCCAGCCGGGAGTCGACCAGCGAAGACGCGTGGTAGCCGGTGAACCGGTCGTCGATCTCCCAGTCGGCGCCGGCCAGCCCGCCGCGGTTCATCGAGCCGATCACGACCTTGTCGTGCAGCGCGTCGAGCAGCAGCAGCTCCTCGACCACGTCGGGGGTGCCGAGCAGCCCGTCCACCGCCGGGTTCGCCAGCGCCACCAGTAGCCGCTCCAGCAGTGAGCGGCGGTCGGCCATCGCCAGCGGATCACCGCCCACCCCGAGCGCGCCGCGGGCCGGGTGGTCCGCCGCCACGAGGAACAGCGTTCCCTTGTCCGACAACAGGTTCTTGCGCCGTCGTCGCGACGCGTACGCGCGCCGCACCGCACCCGGTTCGGTCGCCCGCACGCGCAGCAGCTCGCTCCAGCGCTGGTCGGTCAGCAGGGCCGTCACAGCATCTCCTCGATTTCGGCGGCGGTGGGCATGGCGTCGGCGCAGGCCAGCCGCGACGCGACCAGCGCGCCCGCCGCGTTCGCGTACTCCGCGATGCGTACCGCGTCCCAGCCGGACAGCAGCCCGTGCACCAGCGCGCCGCCGAAGCCGTCGCCGGCCCCGAGGCCGCAGACCACCTCGACCCGTTGCGGGGGCACGGTCCAGCGGCCTTCGGGGGTGGCGACCAGCACGCCTTCGGCCCCCTTCTTGATCACGGCGAGCCGCAGGCCACGTGCGAGCATCCGGTCCGCTGCCTCGTCCGGCTCGGCGGTGCCGACGGCGACCTCCGCCTCGGTCCGGTTGCCGACCGCGACGGTCACGTGGTCCAGCATCCAGCCGATCTCCGCCCGCGCCGTCGCGGCGTCCGGCCAGAACATCGGCCGGTAGTCCAGGTCCAGCACGGTGTGTTCGCGCCGCCCGCGGGCCTCGAGCATCTTGCGCTGGGTGGCCCTCGCCGGTTCCGTCGAGACGCCGGTGCCGGTCACCCAAAGCAAGGGCACCTCGCGCACGACGTCCCACGGCACGTCCGCCTCGGTCAGCGTGAGGTCGGGCGCGATGGGGGAGCGGTAGAACAGCAGCGGCGGGTCGGCGGGCGGGTTCAGCTCGCAGAACACCACCGGCGTCTGGAGATCCGGCGAGGTGCCGACGTGCTCCGGCGTGACGCCGAACCCGGTCAGCGCCTGGCGCACGTAGTCGCCGAAACCGTCCGGGCCGACTTTCGTCAGCACGCCGGTGCGGCGGCCGAGCCGCGCGGCGGCGACCGCGACGTTGGTCGCGGTCCCGCCGAGCGACTTGGCGAAGGTGGCCACCTCGGCCAGCGGCACGCCGCTCTGCTCGGGGTAGAGGTCCACCCCGACCCGGCCGACGGTCAGTGCTTCGATCGTCGTCTCCTTGCTCGGCATGTCTTGGACAGTCACAGTCACCTCCGCCGGACCACGTGTGTCACGGAGTCTCCGCGGCCCGCAGTTCGTGTTCGAGCGCTTCCAGTTCGGCGCCGCCCGCCATCTGCCGGGTCAGCTCGCCGATGTCGATCTCCGCCTTCTCGTACGAGCCGAGCGCCGCGCCCCGCTTGAGCAGCAGGAACCGGTCCGCGACCGGGTATGCGTGGTGCGGGTTGTGCGTGATCAGCACGACGCCGAGCCCGCGGTCACGAGCTTGCGCGACGTACTTGAGCACCACCCCGGCCTGCTTCACCCCGAGTGCGGCGGTCGGCTCGTCGAGGATCAGCACCTTGGCACCGAAGTGGACCGCCCGTGCGATCGCGACGCACTGCCGCTCGCCGCCCGAGAGCGTGCCCACCGGCTGTTCCACGTCACGAAGGTCGATGCCCATGTCGGCCAGCGCCTTTTTGGTGGTCTCCCGGCCCTTTTTCCGGTCCAGCGCACGGAACGGGCCGAAGCCGACCGTGGGCTCGGAGCCGAGGAAGAAGTTGCGCCACACGCTCATCAGCGGCACCACCGCGAGGTCCTGGTAGACCGTGGCGATGCCGCGGTCCAGCGCCTCGCGCGGCGAGGCGAACCGCACGGGCTCGCCCTCCACCAGGAACTCGCCGCGGTCGTGCTGGTGCACCCCGGCCAGGATCTTGATCAGCGTGGACTTCCCGGCGCCGTTGTCGCCGAGCACGCAGGTGACCTCGCCCGCGTTGACCACTGTGGACACATCACGCAGCGCCACGACGCTGCCGTACATCTTGCCGATGTCCTTGACTTCGATCAGCGGGGCGTTCATCGCCGGACCCTTTCCGCGCGTCGCCGGAAGGCGTTGTTGACCAGGACCGCGGCCAGCAGCATGATGCCGAGGAACAGCATGAACCAGTCGCTGTCCCAGCCGGCGAACACGATGCCCTGGCGCGCCATGCCGAAGATCAGCGCGCCGATCGCCGCGCCGACGGCCGAGCCGAAGCCGCCGGTGAGCAGGCAGCCGCCGATCACCGCCGCGATGATGTACTGGAACTCCAGCCCGATGCCCTGGTTCGCCTGCACGGTGGCGAACCGCAGGATGTTGATCGAGCCGACCAGCCACGCCGCCAGCGCCGTGCCCATGAACAGCAGGATCTTCGTACGCACCACCGGCACACCGACCGCGCGGGAGCTGGGCGAGGAGCCGCCGACCGCGAAGATCCAGTTGCCGAAGCGGGTCCGCACCAGCAACCAGGAGGCCACCGCGGCGACGCCGATCCACCAGACGATGGAGATCTGGAACGGCGTGCCCCCGATGTCCACTGTGGAGGCGAACACGAATCCGGCCGAGGCGTAGCCGTCGGTCGCGCGCATGCCGGACACCTGCACGGTGCCGGTCACCAGCCGCGTGACGCCCAGGTTCAGGCCCTGCAGCGCGAGGAACGTGCCGAGTGTGACGATGAAACTGGGCAGGCCGGTTTTCATCACCAGCCAGCCGTTGAAGGCGCCGACCGCCAGCGCGAACACCAGCGAGACCGCCAGCGCGAGCCAGACGTTCCAGCCTGCCGAGGTCGCGAGGATCGCCGTGACCAGCGAGGTCGACGCCGTCATCACGCCCGCGGACAGGTCGAACTCGCCGCCGACCATCAGCAGCGAGACGGCGACGGCCATGATGCCGAGCGTCGCCGCGTCGTCGAGCCAGGTCGCGGCGCCGCTGGCGCTGAAGAACTTGTCCGTGACGAAGGTGAAGAACAAGAACACGACAATGGCGCCGAGCAGCGAGCCGATCTCCGGCCGGACGATCAGCCGGTCCCGCAGCCGCGGCTTCACGAACCGCTCGTCGAGCGTGGTGGTGGTCATCGGGTGCCCCTTTGCACGTACTGGCCGACCTTGTCCACTGTGGATTTGTCGACCAGGTCGGGTCCGGTGAGCACCGGCTTGCCGCCGCCGACGACGTTCGCGTTGTCCCGGTAGAGCTTCAGGAACATCACCGGCAGGTAGCCCTGCTCGTACTGCTGCTGGTCGACGGCGAAGAGCACGTCGCCGGTCTTGATCGCGGCCACCACGTCGGAGTTCAGGTCGAACGTGCCGACCTGCGCCTTCGAGCCCACGGTCTTGATCGCGCTCACCGCGCGGGCCGCCACCTGCGAGCTCAGCGTGAGCACCGCGTCGATCGACGGGTCGGTCTGCACCGCGCCGCGGATGCGCGACTCGGCGTCGGTGGGGTTGGTGATGTCCACCTGCAGGGTCTGCACGGCGCCGCCGAACCCGGCCTTCGCGCCGTCGCAGCGCTGCGCCTGGCCGACGTTGCCGGCCTCGTGCACCACGCAGAGCAGCTTCTTCTTGCCGAGGTCCTTGAACCTCTTCCCGGCCTCCTGGCCGGCGATCGACTCGTTCTGGCCCACGTGGGTCAGCGCGCCGAACGCCGCGCTCTTGTCCTCACCGGAGTTGATGGTGATCACCGGGATGCCCGCGTGCACCGCCGCTTCGATCGAGGGCTGGAGCGCCTCCGGGTTCGCCATCGACACCACCAGGCCGCCGATCTGCTGGGCGACGGCATTGTCGATCAGCTTGGCCTGTGCGCCGGGGTCGCCGTCGGAGTTGTACTCGACCTGCACGCCCAGGTCCTTGCCGGCCTGTTCGGCGCCGTTTTTCACCACATTCCAGAACGCGTCGCCCGCGGTGCCGTGCGTGATCACCGCGACCTTGAGCGGGCCGCTGCTTTCCACCGGCGCGCCCGTGGGCGGGGCCTTCTGCTCGGCCGCGGGCCCGGTGCACGCGGACAGCAGCAGCAACCCGGCCACGGCGGCCAGGCCGGCCCTGACCCGGCGTGGCCGGCCGCGCTTCAAGCGATGGGACATCGTCGTCTCTCCTCGCTTCTTCCTTCGGTACGCGTCAGCCGAGCCGGCTGACGATCTCCCCGAGGCGGGCGAGACTGGTCGCCACGTCCCGCTTCGGCAGGTCCACCGGGCTGCGCTCGTCCAGCGCGGTGTCCTGCTCGAGGACGTACCAGCCGTCGTAGCCCGCTTCGTGCACGAAGCGAACCATGGCTTCGATGTCCACGTCACCCTCCCCGAGCGGGACGTACAGGCCCTGGCTCACCGCCTCGGCGTACGGGAGCTTCCCGGCGCGAACGGCCTCGGCCAGTTCGCCGCGCACGTCCTTCAGGTGCAAGTGGCCGACGCGGTCCGGGAACTTGCTCGCCAGCTCCACCGGGTCCGTGCCGCCGATCAGCAGGTGACCGGTGTCCAGGCACAGCGGCAGGTCGGAGTCGGCGAGGAACCGCTCGACCTCGGCCTGGGTCTCGGCGTGGGTGCCGACGTGCGGGTGCAGCACGGTGGTGAGCCCGTGCGCCGCCGCCACGTCCCGGATCTTCGCGGCGGTGCTGATCAAAGTGGACCATTCGGCTTCGCTGAGCGCGGGCCGTTCGTCGTAGCCTTCGAGCCCGGTCGCCGCCGCGAGCACCAGCACCTCGGCGCCGCACGCGGCGAACAGCGCGGCGGAGTCCTCGGCTTCGGCGAGCGCGGCTTCGGGATTCTCGTGCAGCACCACGGCGAGGAAGCCGCCGATCAGCCGGAGGCCGTGGCTGCCCAGCAGGGTTTTGAGCTCGGCCGGGTCACGCGGCAGGTAGCCGGGCGGGCCCAGCTCGGTGGCGGTGACCCCCAGCTCGGCCATCTCGCCCAGCACGGTCGGCGCGTCGAGCACCCGGCCCCAGCCGGGCACTTCGCACACGCCCCAGGAGATCGGCGCGGCGGCGATGCGGATGCTCGGCTTCGCGGTCATGGATCCCTCTCGGTGATTCGGCAGCGCTGCGATTCCGCAACCCTGGGATTCGGCAGCCCTGGATTTGCCCGGGCAGCCCTTCGGCGTGGCCCTCGGCCGGGTGGCATTGGAGCGCTCTATTGATTGGAGCGCTCTAATAGTGTAACGTCCGGCACAGCGAAGTCAAGGCCGGATGCCGGCCCCCATCCAGGCTCGGAGGTCCGCGAATGGTGAGGCCCACCATGGAGGACGTCGCCGCGCGGGCGGGCGTTTCCCGGGCGCTGGTGTCCTTGGTGATGCGTAATTCGCCGAAGGTTTCGGCGATCCGCCGCCAGGCCGTCCTGGCCGCGGCCGACGAGCTGGGCTACTCGCCGCACGTGATGGCCCGCGCGCTGGCCAGCCGCACGTCCACTGTGCTCGGTGTGATGGTGAGCGACCTGCGAAACGCCTTCTTCGCCGACGTCGTGGAGGGGCTCGACGCGGCGGCGCAGGCGGCCGGGTTCGATCTGATCCTCAACACCGGTGGGCGGATTCCCGCGCGGGAGAGCGCGGCCTTGCGGAGCCTGCTTTCCTTCCGCCCGGCCGGGATCGTGCTGCTCTCGCCGGTGGTGCCGACGGCCGCCCTCGAAGCGGCCGGGCTCCAGTGCCCGACCGTGCTGGTGTCCCGGACCTCGCGGGTGTCCGGCGTCGACACGGTCAACGACGACGGCGAGGTCGGCTCCCGGCTGGCCGTCGACCACCTCGTGGGCCTCGGCCACCGGCGGATCGCGCACCTCGACGGCGGTCTGGCGGTCAGCACTGCCGCCGCGCGCCGGCGCGGGTACCAGGCCGCGATGCGTGACCATGGGCTGGAGCCGATCGTGGTGCGCAGCGAGCACACCGACACCGCCGGGGAGAAGGCCGTGCGGGAGCTGCTGACCACCTACGACCGGGCGGACCTGCCGACCGGATTGGTGGCAGGCAACGACTTCAACGCCGTCGGCGCGATCTCGGCGCTGGAGGAGAACGGCCTGCGGGTGCCCGGCGACGTCTCCGTGGTCGGCTACGACAACACGTCGCTGGCCAGCCTCCGGCACATCTCACTGACCACTGTGGACCAGCCGCGCACCGAAATGGGCAGGCTGGCGCTGGAAACCCTGCTGGAGCGCGTGCGCGGTGAGCGCGCCAAGCCGGTCCGGCACCTGCTGCAGCCGTCGCTGGTGGTCCGCTCGACCACCACGAGCCGCTAGATCCGTTCCAGGAGTGGAGAACCCCGTGACCGAACTCGTCCAGCACTGGATCGACGGCGCCCGTGCCCCCGGCGTCTCGAGCCGCCGCGGTGACGTCTTCCAGCCCGCGACCGGCGAGGTGACCCGTCAGGTGGTGCTTGCCGGCCAGTCCGATGTGGACGCCGCGGTCGCGTCCGCGGTGAAGGCCTCGCGCGACTGGGCCGACAGCTCGCTCTCGCAGCGCACGAAGGTCATGTTCGCGTTCCGCCAGCTGGTGGCCGAGCACCGGGACGAGCTGGCCGGGCTGATCACCGCCGAGCACGGCAAGGTACTCGCCGACGCCGCCGGCGAGGTCCAGCGCGGCCTCGAAGTGGTGGAGTTCGCCTGCGGCATCGCGCAGGTGCTGAAGGGCGAGCGCTCCGAGCAGGTTTCCCGCGGCATCGACGCGTATTCGCTGCGGCAGCCGCTCGGCGTGGTCGCCGGCATCACCCCGTTCAACTTCCCGGTGATGGTGCCGATGTGGATGTTCCCGGTCGCCATCGCCTGCGGGAATACGTTTGTGCTCAAGCCGTCCGACCGCGACCCGTCGGCTTCGGTGCGGCTCGCGGAGCTGTTCGCCGAGGCGGGCCTGCCGCCAGGGGTGCTCAACGTCGTCCAGGGCGACGCCGAGGCGGTGAACGCGCTGCTCACGCACCCGGACGTCGCGGGCGTCTCGTTCGTCGGGTCCACCCCGATCGCGCGGCACGTCTACGAGACGGCGACGGCGGCGGGCAAGCGGGTGCAGGCGCTCGGCGGCGCCAAGAACCACATGGTCGTGCTGCCGGACGCCGACCTCGACGGCGCGGCCGACGCCGCCGTGTCCGCCGGCTACGGCAGCGCGGGCGAACGCTGTATGGCCATCTCCGTGGTCGTCGCGGTGGGCGAGACGGGCGACGCGCTGGTCGAGGCCATCGCCGAGCGCACCCGCCTGCTGAAGACCGGCCCGGGCACCGACGCGGCCTCGCAGATGGGCCCGGTCGTCACCGCGGCCGCGCGGGACCGCATCCTGTCCTATGTGGACGCCGGAGAGGCGGCGGGCGCGAAGCTGGTCGTCGACGGCCGCGGTGGCGCGCCCGACGGCCACGACGGCGGCTTCTGGGTCGGCCCCACGCTGTTCGACCACGTGACGCCCGCGATGAGCGTGTACACCGACGAGATCTTCGGCCCGGTGCTCGCCGTGGTGCGGGCGGATTCGTTCGAGGCCGCGCTGGAGCTGGTCAACGCCAACCCGTACGGCAACGGCACCGCCATCTTCACCGCCGACGGGCTGGCCGCGCGTGAGTTCGAGCGTCGCGTGACGGTCGGCATGGTCGGCATCAACGTGCCCATCCCGGTCCCGATGGCCTACTACTCCTTCGGCGGCTGGAAGGACTCCCTCTTCGGCGACACCCACGTGCACGGGGCCGAGGGCGTCCGCTTCTACACCAGGGCCAAGGCCGTGACGTCGCGCTGGCCGCGCCAGGCCCACGGCGTCGACCTGGGTTTCCCGACCCACGGCTAGCTCGTTGCTTCACCCACGTACCAGCAGGAGGAGTTCAAGGATGAGGTTGGGACTGGCCGGGACCGGCCGGATCGGCACCGCCCACGCCGAGACGCTCAAGGGGTTCGAAGAGGTCTCTTCGCTGATCGTCGCCGACGTCGACACGGCGCGGGCGCGGGCCACGGCGGCCAAGCTCGGCGTCGATGCCGCGGACGACATCGAAGCGCTGTTCGGCGCCGGGCTCGACGGGCTGGTGGTCACCGCGGCCACGGACGCGCACCCGGGCCTGATCCTCAAGGCCGTGGACGCGGGCATCCCGGTGTTCTGCGAAAAGCCGGTGGCCGCGGACATCCCCGGCACGCTCGCCGTGATCGACCGGATCGAGGGCTCGGACGTGCCGGTGCAGATCGGCTTCCAGCGCCGTTTCGACGCCGGCTACCGGGCCGCCCGCGCGGCGGTGGCGGGCGGCGAACTCGGCTGGCTGCACACGGTGCGGGCCACCACGCTGGACCCGGCGCCGCCGCCCGCGGAGTACGTGGCCCATTCCGGTGGCCTGTTCCGCGACTGCGGTGTGCACGACTTCGACATCATCCGCTGGGTCACCGGCCGTGAGGTCGAAGAGGTGTATGCGCTGGGCGCCAACCGCGGCGAGGCCTTCTTCGCCGAAGCGGGCGACGTCGACACCGCCGCCGCCACCCTGACCTTGGACGATGGCACCCTCGCCGCCGTTTCCCTCACCCGCTACAACGGCGCGGGTTACGACGTGCGCTTCGAGGCCCTCGGCTCGACCGCGAACGTGGTGGTGGGCCTGGACGACCGCGCTCCGCTCCGCTCGGTCGAGCCCGGCTTCGCGCCCCTGCCCGGACCGCCGTACCCCGGCTTCATGGAGCGTTTCCGCCCCGCGTACGTCGCGGAGCTGAAGGTGTTCCTGGACGTCGCCGCGGGCCGCGGGCCGAGCCCGGCCAGCGCGCGGGACGCGTTGGAAGCGTTCTACATCGCCGAAGCCTGCGAGGTCTCCCGCCGCGAGCGCCGGCCCGTAGAGGTGGCCGAAGTCCGCCGTTAGGGGACAACACCCTCGTGGTCAGGGCCGCAGCAGTTTGCGGGCCGACCGGGCGACCAGGTCGGCGGCCTTGGGCGGGGGAGTGCGGCCGGCCGTGAGGTAGCGGTGGATCACCGCGCGCGGGACTTCGACCAGCGCCAGCACGACGTCCTCGGCGGTGCAGCCCGTGCTCGACGGCAGGGTCGCGGTGGCGTGCTTCAGCGCGGCCTTCAGCTCGTCTTCGGCGCGGGCGAGTTCGGCGACGGCCGCGGCCGACCACAGGGCGGGGGAGAACGCCTGCAGCCCGGCGTCCAGCACGCGGGCCCGCGCGGGGTTGGCGCGGCACCAGTGCACCACGCTCGCCGCGGCGGCCACGGCGGTGTCGAGCGTCGCCGCCTCGCCGAGAGTGGTGAGGTAGCTGTCCTGGAAGGCGCGCAGGGTGCCGGTCCACAGGTCGGCCAGCAGGGCCGGGCGGTCGGCGAAGCGGTGGTAGATCGAGCCGCTCGGCGCGCCCGCGGCTTTCGCCGTGGCGGCCATCGTCACGGCCCGGGCGCCGCCTTCGGCGAACAGCGTGGTGGCCGCGTCGAGGAACTGTTCGGTGCTGTACGCCGGAGGTCTGCCCATGTTGTAGAGACTATGCTCTAATACGTTCTAGAGGAAACCCTCCAGAACGGAGCCTTGAGATGGTCCGCAACGCGCATTCCCGTCGTTTTCCCGCCCCGGTCGCCGAAGCGGAAGCGCTGCTCGACACGCTGGGCACGCCGGAAGACCGGCTCTGGCCGGTCGAGGACTGGCCGCCCATCGCCTTCGACCGGCCGCTCGCGTCCGGTCTCGCCGCGGGTCACGGCCCGGTGCGCTACGTGGTCGAGTCCTTCGACCGGCGCTCGATCCGGTTCCGGTTCACCCGGCCGCGCGGGATCCGCGGGCACCACGAGTTCCGCGTGACCGAAACCGGGGACGGCTGCGAGCTGAGCCACACCCTCGCCGGACGATCCCACGGGCTGGGCCGGCTGAGCTGGCCGCTGTTCTGGCGGCCGTTGCACGACGCCGTGCTGGAGCAGCTGCTCGACCGCGCCGAACTGGCCCTGACCGGCCACGTCCGCGCTCCGGTGCGGTGGTCGCCGTACGTCCGGCTGGTGCGCGCGGTCCAGTCCATGGTGGTAAGCGGTATTACCAGGTCGCATTCCCGGGAGCGCCGTGCCAAGCTTCCCGGGTGACCGGACTTTCTGACTTCGAGATCGTCCTGACCCCGCTCGACGAGCCGTCACTGGCCCGGCTGCTCGAGGCCGCGGTCGCCGACGCCGACCCGCACGAGGTGATGCCCCCGGTCGACGGGCCGCCGGGCTGGACCCCCGAGCGGCGTGAGGCGTTCCTGGCCTTCCACCGGCGGCGCTCGCTCGACCCGGAAACGGCGATCGAGACCACCTGGCTGATCGAGGTCGACGGCCGGGCCGCGGGGGCCGCGCGCCTGCAACCGGTGCACGGCGGGTCGGCCGTCGAAGTGGAGGCGGGGGTGTGGCTCGGCCGCCCGGCCCGCGGCCGCGGCATCGGCAAGCGTGTGGCCGAAGTACTCCTGGAAGCGGCCCGCGACGGCGGCGCCGCCCGGTTCATCGCCTCGACCACAGTGGACAACGCGGCCGCGCGCCGGCTGCTCAGCGGCACCGGCGCGGACCTCGATGTGCACGGCGGGGAAGTAGACGCCCGCCTGGAGTTGTGACCAGGCCGGGAGAAGCAGGACGGCCCGCCCTCACGAGGAAGGAGGGCGGGCCGTTCTCTTGTCACCAGACGGGACCGGTCAGCTGATCTGCAGCTCAGGTGAGTAGATGTCCAGCCAGTGGTACAGGTCGAGCAGCCGGTCCAGGCCGCCCCGCTCGGTCATCGCCATCGTCGCCGGGTCCACTTGGGACACCCGCTGCGCCCACTCGCGGTCGACCAGTTCGAAGACCCGGCTGTCGGGCTCCGCCAGTACTTCCTTGACCTGCTGCTGCAGCGCGGCGGCGTAACCCGGGTCCTGTGTGGACGGATACGGGCTCTTCACGCGGTCGCGCACGGAGTCCGGCAGCACGTGCTTGGTGGCGTGGCGCAGCAGGCTCTTCTCGCGGCCGTCGAAGGTCTTGAGCGACCACGGGGTGTTGTAGACGTATTCGACCAGCCGGTGGTCGCAGAACGGCACGCGGACCTCCAGTCCCACGGCCATCGACGCGCGGTCCTTGCGGTCGAGCAGGGCCCGGACGAACCGGGTCAGGTGGAGGTTGCAGATCGTGCGCATCCGGGCATCGAGCGCGGACTCGCCGTCGAGGTGCTCGACGCCCGCGACCGCGGTGCGGTACTGGTCGGCCACATAGGCGTCGACGTCCAGCGCGGTCGTGACCTCGTCGGTCAGCAGCGACCCCCGGCCTTCGGTCACGCTGGTCCGGAAGGCCAGCCACGGGAAGGTGTCCGCGTTCACCGCCTGCTTGTCGTGGAACCAGCGGTAGCCGCCGAACACCTCGTCGGCCGATTCCCCGGACAGCGCCACCGTCGACTCGCCGCGGATCGCCTTGAACAGCAGGTACAGCGAGGTGTCCATGTCGCCCATCCCGGCCGGGATGTCGCGGGCGGTGATCACCTTGCGGCGCACCGCCGGATCGCTCAGCTCGGCCGGGTTGAGCATGACGTCCTGGTGCGCCGAGCCGACCAGGTTCGCGACGTCGCGGATGAACGGCGAGTCCGCGGTGTCGCGCATCTCGTCCGGCTTGAAGTTCTCCTCCTGGCCGAAGAAGTCGACGGAGAACGTCCGCAGCTGCTCGCCCTGCTCGGCCAGCCGCGCGGCGGCGAGCCCGGTGACGGCGCTGGAGTCGAGGCCGCCCGAGAGCAGCACGCACCGCGGCACGTCGGCGATCAGCTGGCGGTGGACGATGTCGGTCATCAGCTCCCGCACGCGGGCGACCGTGGTCTCCTGGTCGTCGGTGTGCTGCTTCGCGTCGAGCTTCCAGTACGTGCGGGTGCGGATGCCTTCACGGGAGACGGTGACGATCGTGCCCGGCTCGACCTCGCTCATGTCCTTCCAGAGCGACCAGCCCGGGCGCTTGGTGAACGTGAACAGCTCGCGGAAGCCGTCGGCGTCGACCACGCGCTTGGCCAGCGGGTTGGCCAGGATGGCTTTCGGCTCGGAGCCGAACAGCACGCCGTCGCGGGTCGGGTAGTAGTAGAAGGGCTTGATCCCCATCCGGTCGCGGATCATCACGAGCTTCTCGTCGCGCTCGTCCCAGATCGCGAACGCGTACATGCCGTTGAGGTGGTCGACCACCTCGTCGCCCCATTGCAGGTAGCCGTGCAGCACGACCTCGGTGTCACTGTCGGTTTCCCAGGTGTGCCCGAGCTGGGTCAGTTCTTCGCGCAGTTCGGTGAAGTTGTACGCCTCCCCGCTGTAGACCATCGCGATCTCTCCGCGCGGGGTGCGCAGGCTCATCGGCTGGCGCCCGCCCGGCAGGTCGATGATGGCGAGCCGGCGGTGGCCGAGGATGACGTTGCGGCGCACCCAGGTGCCCCGGTCGTCCGGGCCGCGGCAGGCCATGGTCTCGGTCATCGCGTCGGCGACTTCCTGTCGTTGTGTCAGATCAGCGTCGTAGGAAACCCAGCCGGCGATTCCGCACATCTGGTTGCCTCCACATTTGCTTAGCCAGTACAACTATACGAAACACAGGTGTAACACGGCTGGAACATCTTGTCTGCCCGAATTGCACGCTCTGTCGTCGTTCCACTACTTGCTGTGGCGTGCGTCACTGAGTGACTACGGGTAGTCATCGGCGCCGTTTCCTCGAATGGCCGAGGGGTTCGCGGTGGCAGGGGTCACCCGGCGTCAAGAACGCGTAAACGGCCGTATGGACGGCGTCAAGGAGCCGTCAGCCAGAGCACGCCGGCCTGGGCCGGGACCGCAGAGTGACGGCACGTCCGCCGGTCACCCGACTCGGGTGACCTGTCTTGAGAGGTGCCTAGTGGCCGACTTGCTGTACGCCGTCTTGCTGATCGGCGTGTTCGTGGTGCTGGCTTTGACGCTGCGCGGGTTGGAGAAGCTGTGAGCGGCGCCTCTGTTGCGGCCAACATCGTCGGCGGTCTGCTGGCGCTGAGCCTGATCATCTACCTGTTCATCGCGCTCGTCAGGCCGGAGAAGTTCTGATGCGTCCCGACGTATTTTCCCGCGGAGGGGCCGAAAATGAGTGACACGACGGCCGGCCTGATCCAGGTCGGCCTCCTGCTGGTCGCGCTGGCGGTGGTCTACAAACCACTCGGCGACTACCTGGCCAGGGTCTTCTCGGCCGAAAAGCACTCTCGGTTCGAGAAGGGCTTCTACAAGGTGGTCCGGGTCGACCCGGCTTCCGAGCAGCGCTGGCCGACCTACGCCGCCGGCGTCCTCGGCTTCTCCCTGGCCTCGATCGTCCTGCTGTACCTGCTTCAGCGGCTGCAACCGTTGCTGCCGTGGAACTTCGGGCGTGGCTCGGTCTCGCCGGCGGTCGCGTTCAACACCGCGGTGAGCTTCGTGACCAACACGAACTGGCAGACCTACGTCCCCGAGACGTCGATGGGCCACTTCGTGCAGATGGCCGGGCTGACGGTGCAGAACTTCCTCTCCGCGGGCGTCGGCCTGGCCGTCGCGATCGCGGTGACGCGCGGGTTCATCCGCTCGCGCACCGACCGGCTGGGCAACTTCTGGGTGGACCTGACCCGCGGCACCATCCGGATCCTGCTGCCGATGTCGTTCATCTTCGCCATCGTGCTGATGGCGCTGGGCGTGGTGCAGAGCCTGCACTCCGGCGTCGCGGTGACGAACCCGGACGGCAGCCAGAGCACCATCGCGCTGGCCCCGGCGGCGAGCCAGGAGGCCATCAAGGAACTCGGCACCAACGGCGGCGGCATCTTCAACGCCAACTCCGCGCACCCGTTCGAGAACCCCAGCGCGTGGTCGAACCTGGTGGAGATCTTCCTGATCCTGGTCATCCCGGTCAGCCTGACCCGCACGTTCGGCAAGCTGGTCGGCAACAAGAAGCAGGGCTACGTGCTGCTGTCGGTGATGGGCCTGCTGTGGGCCGCCATGGGCGCGGTCACCTGGCTTTCCGAGGCGCTGACCACCAGCCCCGCCGCGCTGGCCGCGGGGGCAAACATGGAAGGCAAGGAACAGCGCTTCGGCCTGAGCCTGACGTCCATTTTCGCTGATACCACAACAGGAACGTCCACGGGCGCGGTCAACGGCGCCCACGACAGCCTGTCCGGGCTCGGCGGCGGCGGGCCGTTGCTGAACATGCTGTTCGGCGAGATCTCGCCGGGCGGCGTCGGCACCGGCCTGTACGGCATCCTCGTGATGGCGATCATCGCGATGTTCCTGGCCGGCCTGATGGTCGGGCGCACACCGGAGTACCTGGGCAAGAAGCTCGGCAAGCGCGAGGTCACCTGCGCGGCGATCTCGATGCTGGCGATGCCCACCGTGGTGCTGATCGGTTCCGGGATCGCGCTGATGATGCCGGACACCTTGGGCGCGCTGGGAAACAGCGGTGCACACGGGTTGTCCGAGATCCTCTACGGGTACGCGTCCACCGGCAACAACAACGGCAGCGCGTTCGGCGGGCTCGCCGCGACGAGCAACTGGTTCCAGTCGTCGATGGCCGTCTGCATGGCGCTCGGCCGGTTCGTGCCGATCATCGCGGTGCTCTGCCTGGCCGGCTCGCTGGCCTCGCAGAAGAAGGTCCCCGAGACCGCGGGCACGCTGCCCACCACCGGGCCGCTCTTCGGCACGATGCTCACCGGCACCATCGTGCTCGTCGCGGCTCTCACGTTCATCCCGGCGCTCGCGCTCGGGCCCATCGCGGAGGCGTTGGCATGACACAATTGCGGCAGCCTCATGGCAACGCCGACCGGCAGCGCCCATGCGGGACACCCGCACCCGGGGGAGTGTCCCGCATGGCACAGGAGGCTTTGGCATGACGGTCACGGAAGAACGGACCCCGTTGGAGGGTCAGCAGCACCACGCGGAGAACGCGGGCCGCGTCGGGGCGGGGGTGTTCAGCCCGCGTCAGCTGTGGACGTCTCTGCCGGACGCGCTGCGCAAGCTGAACCCCAAGCACCAGCTGAAGAACCCGGTCATGTTCGTGGTGTGGGTCGGCTCGGCGCTGACCACCGTCTTCGCGATCACCGACCCGAGTGTGTTCACCATCCTGATCGCGATCTGGCTCTGGTTCACCGTGCTGTTCGCGAACCTGGCCGAAGCCGTCGCCGAAGGGCGCGGCAAGGCGCAGGCCGAGTCGCTGCGGAAGTCCAAAAAGGAGACTGTCGCGCGGCGGCTGACCGAGGACGGCTCCGAGGAGCGCGTGCCGGGCGTGGACCTGCGGATCGGCGACCTCGTGGTGGTCGAGGCCGGTGAGGTCATCCCGGGTGACGGCGACGTCGTCGAGGGCATCGCGACCGTCGACGAGTCCGCCATCACCGGCGAGTCGGCCCCGGTCATCCGCGAGTCGGGCGGCGACCGCTCGGCCGTCACGGGCGGCACCACGGTGCTGTCCGACCGGGTCGTCGTGAAGATCACCACCAAACCGGGAGAGTCCTTTGTGGACCGCATGATCGCGTTGGTGGAGGGTGCTTCGCGGCAGAAGACGCCGAACGAGATCGCGCTGACGATCCTGCTCGCCACGCTCACCATCATCTTCCTGCTCGCCGTGGTGGCGCTGCAGCCGATGGCGGCGTACTCGGGCAGCGAACAGTCGGTGGTCGTGCTGACCGCGCTGCTGGTCTGCCTGATCCCGACGACGATCGGCGCGCTGCTGAGCGCGATCGGCATCGCGGGCATGGACCGGCTGGTGCAGCGCAACGTGCTGGCCACGTCCGGGCGCGCGGTGGAGGCCGCGGGCGACGTCTCCACCCTGCTGCTCGACAAGACCGGCACCATCACCTTCGGCAACCGCAAGGCCACCGAGCTGATCCCGGTCGGCCAGTCCACTCAGGACGATCTGGCCCGCGCGGCCCGGCTCTCCAGCCTCGCCGACGGCACGCCCGAGGGCCGCAGCATCGTCGAGCTGATCGCCCGCGACCACGGGCTGCCGGGCCAGGCCGGCGAGAACGAGAAACTGGCCGAGTTCGTGCCGTTCACGGCGCAGACCCGGATGAGCGGCATCGACATCGGCGGGCGCCAGGTCCGCAAGGGCGCCACCGCCGCCGTGCGCCAGTGGGTGCGCGAGCGCGGCGGCGACATGCCCGACGAGACCGAGCGCGTGGTCGACGGCATCAGCCAGCAGGGCGGGACCCCGCTGGTGGTCGCCGAGGCCGACGGCGGACGGGCGTTCGTGCGCGGCGTGATCCGGCTGTCCGACGTGGTCAAGCCGGGCATGAAGGAGCGGTTCTCCGAACTGCGCACCATGGGCATCAAGACGGTGATGATCACCGGCGACAACCCGCTCACCGCCAAGGCCATCGCCGAGGACGCGGGCGTCGACGACTACCTCGCCGAGGCCAAGCCCGAAGACAAGATGGCGCTGATCAAGAAGGAGCAGGAGGGCGGCCGGCTGGTCGCGATGACCGGCGACGGCACGAACGACGCGCCCGCGCTGGCCCAGTCGGACGTCGGCGTCGCGATGAACACCGGTACGTCGGCCGCGAAAGAGGCCGGCAACATGGTCGACCTCGACTCCGACCCGACGAAGCTGATCGAGATCGTGGAGATCGGCAAGCAGCTGCTGATCACCCGCGGCGCGCTGACCACCTTCAGCGTGGCCAACGACCTGGCGAAGTACTTCGCCATCCTGCCCGCGATGTTCACCGGCATCTTCGCCCAGCTGGGCGCGCTGAACATCATGCACCTGGCCACGCCGAAGTCGGCGATCCTGAGCGCGGTGATCTTCAACGCGCTGATCATCGTCGCGCTGATCCCGCTGGCCCTGCGCGGCGTGCGGTACCGGCCGTCGTCGGCGTCCGCGCTGCTGCGGCGCAACCTGCTCATCTACGGCCTCGGCGGGATCGTCAGCCCGTTCCTCGGGATCTGGGTGATCGACCTGCTCGTGCGGCTCATTCCGGGAATCGGGTGAAGAACGTGAACACCATGGTGAAACAGACGTGGGCGGGCCTGCGGGTCCTCGTCGCGATGACCGTGCTGCTCGGGCTGATCTACCCGCTCGCGGTGTGGACGATCGGGCGGATCCCCGGCCTGGAGTCGAATGCCGAGGGCTCGATCGTCACGCAGAACGGCCAGGCGGTGGGCTCGTCGCTGATCGGGATCGACCCGGTCGCGGCGGACCCGGCGCACGACCCCTGGTTCCACAACCGGCCTTCGGCGGGCTCGAAGGACGCGCTCGGCCCCGGCGACCCGTCGACCTCGGGCGCCTCCAACAAGGGCCCGTACAACGAGGACCTGGTGAAGACGATCACCGAGCGGAAGGACGCGATCGCGAAACGGGAGGGCGTCAGCCCCGCCCAGGTGCCGGCCGACGCGGTGACCGCTTCGGGTTCCGGACTGGACCCGTCGATCAGCGTCGCCTATGCGGATCTGCAGATCGCCCGCGTCGCCCGGAACACCGGCCTGCCTGAGGACAAGGTGCGCCAGCTGGTCGAGGCGAACACCTCGGGCGACGGGATCGGCGTGCCCGGCGTGAACGTGCTCAGGCTCAACTTGGCCGTGCATTCGGCCGCGCCTGGAGCACACTGACAGCGTGAGCACCGAAACCGGGCCTGAGAAGAAGGGGCCCTCGAAGCCGCGCCGGGGAGAGTTGCGCATCTACCTCGGCGCGGCGCCGGGCGTCGGCAAGACCTTCGCCATGCTGGGCGAGGCGAGGCGGCGGGCCGAGCGCGGCACCGATGTGGTCGTCGGGCTCGTCGAGACCCACGGCCGCAAGAAGACCGCGGACCTGCTCGACGGCCTCGAGGTCGTGCCGCGGCGAACCGTGAGCCACCGCGGGCACGAATTCGCCGAGATGGACCTCGAGGCGATCCTGGCGCGCAAGCCCGAGGTCGTCGTCGTCGACGAGCTGGCGCACACCAACGTGCCGGGCGCGCGCCACAAGAAGCGCTGGCAGGACGTCGACGAATTGCTCGCCCACGGCATCGACGTGCTGTCCACGGTCAACGTGCAGCACCTGCAAAGCCTGAACGACGTGGTCGAGCGCATCACCGGCGTCGCGCAGCAGGAGACGGTGCCGGACGAGGTGGTGCGCCGGGCCGAGCAGCTGGAGCTGGTCGACATCACCCCCGAGGCGCTGCGGCGGCGGCTCGCGCACGGCAACGTCTACCCGGCCGAGCGGATCGACGCCGCGCTCGGCAACTACTTCCGCCCCGGCAACCTGACCGCGCTGCGCGAGCTGGCGCTGCTGTGGGTCGCCGACCAGGTGGACGTCGCGCTGCAGCGCTACCGCGCCGAGCAGAAGATCACCGACACCTGGGAGGCCCGCGAGCGCGTGGTCGTCTCGGTCACCGGCGGCCCGGAGAGCGAGACGCTGATCCGGCGCGCGAGCCGGATCGCCACGCGCGCGGGCGCGGAGCTGCAGATCGTGCACGTGCTCAGCGGTGACGGGCTGTCCGGGCGGTCCTCGTTCAAGACCGGCCCGGGTGCCATGGCCCGCTCCCGCACGCTCGCGGACGAGGTCGGCGCCACCTTCCACACGGTCGTCGGCGACGACGTGCCGACCGCGCTGCTCGACTTCGCCCGCGGCGTCAACGCGACGCAGCTGGTGATCGGCACCTCGCGGCGCTCGCGGGTGGCGCGGCTGTTCGACGAGGGCATCGGCGCCGCGGTGGTCCAGCAGTCCGGCTCGATCGACGTGCACATAGTCACCCACTCCTATGCGGGCGGGCGGCTGCGCGCGCGGTTCGGCACGAGTCCGCTGGCCCCGTCACGGCTGGTCGTCGGCTGGCTGCTCAGCATCCTGCTGCCGGTGGTCGCGACCGGGCTCGGCGTGCTGCTGCGTGACGGGGTGGAGTTCTCCACCGACGTGATCCTCTACGTGCTGGCGACGGTGATCGTCGCGCTCGTCGGCGGCCTCGGCCCGGCGCTGCTCGCGGCCGTGTTCGGGGCCGGGCTGCTGAACTTCTTCTTCACGCCCCCGCTGTACACGCTGAACGTGCACAGCCCGCAGAACGTGGTCACGCTCGTCGCGATGATCGTGGTCGCCGTGCTGGTGGCGCTGGTCGTCGCGTCGGCGGCGCGGCGGGGGAGCCAGGCGGCGCGGGCACGGACGGAGGCGTCGCTGCTCGCGTCGTACGCCCGGACTGTGCTGACGCACGCGGACCCGATCGAGAAGCTGCTGGCGAAGGTGCGGGAGAACTTCGGCCTGACCTCGGTCACGCTGCTGGAGAAGAAGGACGGCGACTGGCAGAAGGTCGCCGCGGCGGGCCAGTACCCGTGCGCCGACCCGGACGAGGCAGACGTGGACATCGCCGTGACCGCCGACGTCCACCTGACGCTGCGCGGCCGGGCGCTGCCGGCGTCGGACCGGCGGGTGCTGGAGGCGGTGGCCGGGCAGGCCCTGCTCGCGCTGCGCCAGCAGCGGATGGCGGCCGCGGCGGCCGCCGCCGAGCGCAAGGCCGAGGCGACCGAGCTGCGCACCACACTGCTCTCGGCCGTCGGGCACGACCTGCGCACGCCGTTGACCTCCATCAAGGCCGCCATCGGCAGCCTGCGCGCGCCCGACCTGTCACTGTCCGATGAGGACACTGGCGAGCTGATGGAGGCCATCGAGGAGTCGGCCGACCGGCTGGCCGGGCTGATCGACAACCTGCTGGACTCCTCGCGGCTGGCCACCGGCGCGGTGCGGCCGCACCTGCGTCCGGTGGGCTACGACGAGGTGCTCGCGCATGCGTTGTCCAATGTGGACAACTCGCGCGCGGTGAAGGTCGCGGTGGACGCGCGGCTGCCGTCGGTGCTCGCCGACCCCGGCCTGCTGGAGCGGGTGATCGCGAACGTGCTCGACAACGCGCTGCGCCACGGTGCCACTCCCGTCTCGGGCCCCCCGGTCTCGGCTCGGGGGAGCGCGCACTCGGGCCACGTGGAGCTGCGGATCGTCGACCACGGGCGCGGGCTGCGGAAGGGCACGGCGGACTCGGCTTTCGCGCCGTTCCAACGGCTCGGCGGCGACCGGGACTCCGCGCCCGGCGTGGGGCTCGGGCTGTCCGTCGCCAAGGGCTTCACCGAGGCGATGGGCGGCACCATCCGCGCCGAGGACACCCCCGGCGGCGGGCTGACCGTGGTGATCTCGCTGCCCGCCTACACGGGGCAGCACCCGGACAAGGACCTGCTGTTGATCGACCAGGCCGTGGAACAGGAGGCATTGTGAGCACATCAACGACTCGTGAGTGGCAATGCCGGTTAGAACCGGTATCACCACTCACGAGGCTGTCTTGAGTCCCGATAGGGCGGCCACCGTGCTGGTGGTGGACGACGAGCCGCAGATCGTGCGCGCACTGCGGATCAACCTGACCGCCCGCGGCTACAAGGTGATCACCGCGCACGACGGCACGGCGGCGCTCAAGGCCGTCGCGGAGACCAAGCCGGACGTCGTGGTGCTGGACCTGGGTTTGCCGGACCTCGACGGCACCGAGGTGATCGCGGGACTGCGCGGCTGGACCACGGTGCCGATCATCGTGCTGTCCGCGCGCGGCGACTCGGCCGACAAGGTGCAGGCGCTCGACGCGGGCGCGGACGACTACGTGACCAAGCCCTTCGGCATGGACGAGCTGCTGGCCCGGCTGCGGGCCGCCGTGCGCCGCTCGGCCGTCGCCGGCTCGGACGGCGCGGAGGCGGTGGTGGACACCGGCTCGTTCACCATCGACCTGGCGGCGAAGAAGGTCCGCCGGGACGGCCGCGAGGTCCACCTGACCAAGACCGAGTGGGGCGTGCTGGAGCTGCTGGTCCGCAACCGCGGCCGGCTGGTGGCGCAGAAGCAGTTGCTGCACGAGGTGTGGGGACCGTCGTACGAAACGGAGTCGCACTACCTGCGCGTGTATCTCGCCCAGCTGCGGCGGAAACTGGAGCCGGAGCCCTCGCGGCCGCGGCACCTGCTGACCGAGCCCGGCATGGGTTACCGGTTCGAGGTCTAGAAATCCTGCGCCGGACCCGCGGTGAGCGCAGCGGATGACGCTTTCGCCGCACTCACCGCGGGCAAAGCGTCATCCGCTGCCTCCGGCAGCCGGTTTCAGCGCCCGGGGTTCGAGGGCGCACTGTCCGAAGTGGACGAGGTGCCGGAGCTGCTCGGCGGCTCGCCGCTGGTGCTGCCGCCGCCACCGCTGCTGCTACTGCTCGGCGGACTCGTCGGGGAGGACGTCGGCGGGGACGTCTTGGTCGGCGAGGTCGGCGGAGTCGGGGTGACGGAATGGGTCGACGGCGGCGGGTCGCTCCGCCCGGTGGTCGTGTCCGTCGGACCGCCGCCCGGTGGCGGGTTGCCGGGGCCGGGGTTGGCCGGCGGGGTGACGACCGAGGTGGTCGGCACGCCGTCCGCGCCGACGGACACCACCGTGGTCGGGGTGGACGGCGTGGTGGACCCGTCCGGAGTGGACGGCCCGGTCGCCGGGGCGCCCGGGACCGCGCTGCCGGTCACCACCTGCGAGCTGCCGGGCAGGGTGCCCTGGCCGCCGCCGGGGACGTTGCCGCTGTCGGCCGCCGTGCTGCCCGGGCCCGCCAGTTCGGCGACCGCGGCGAAGGCCGTGGCCACGACCAGGCCGCCCACGCCGAGGATGGCGTAGCCGGCGCGGTTCACACGGCCGCTCGCGCTCTTCGGCGGGGCGACGGAGATTCGGGTGCTCGGATCCGGCCCGTCGGGACGGGACATGCAGGCTCCTTACGGGACGTGACGCTGGAAGTCGTCAAGCACTTTCGATCCGGGCGTGCCACCTGTTCCGTACGCAGTGGACTCCCTGGACTGACGGCGGTCCTGGACGCTGACCTCGGCGGGGAGGTTATCACCGGCCGTGCCCCATTCGCGCAGCTATCGGCCGGAGGCGGTCACTGTCCGCATCCGGCGGTCTCCGGCAGAATGGCCTGGTGAGTGAAAAAGAAACACCCGTCCGGCTGGCGGCCTGGGTGCACGGACAGGTCCAGGGTGTCGGTTTTCGCTGGTGGACTCGGAGCCGTGCGCTGGAACTCGGCCTGATCGGCTTCGCCCGCAACCTGCCCGACGGCCGTGTCGAGGTGGTAGCAGAGGGTGTACGAGACCACTGTGAGCGGCTCTTGACCGCTCTTCGATCGGGGAAATCACCCGGAAGCGTGGATCACGTGGTCGAGCGCTGGGTGCCGGCCAAGGGCGGGCTGACGGGTTTCACCGAGCGCTGACCCCGGCCGGGGGCGGGCGGGCCGGCTGTGACGCGTGGGACCAGAGGGGTTGCCGTGGCGGCCGGTCCTGTGCTAGGCGCGCCCGGCCCGGCGGCCTCCCACGGTGACCGCGGGTGCCCAGGTAGCCTGGACCGATTGAAGAGCCAGTACCCGAGGCCAGAGGGGTCCGCACCAAGTGCACCTGAAAAGCTTGACGCTGAAGGGCTTCAAGTCCTTCGCCTCGGCCACCACACTGCGCTTCGAGCCCGGGATCACCTGCGTGGTCGGGCCGAACGGCTCGGGCAAGTCCAACGTCCTCGACGCGTTGCGCTGGGTCATGGGCACCCAGGGCGCGAAGGACCTGCGCGGCGGCAAGATGGAAGACGTCATCTTCGCCGGCACCGCGGGCCGCGCCCCGCTGGGCCGGGCCGAGGTCACGCTCACCATCGACAACGCCGACGGCGCGCTGCCCATCGAGTACGGCGAAGTCTCCATCACCCGCCGGATGTTCCGTGACGGCGCGAGCGAGTACGAGATCAACGGCGACCGCTGCCGGCTGATGGACGTGCAGGAGCTGCTGTCGGACTCCGGCATCGGCCGAGAGATGCACGTCATCGTCGGGCAGGGCCAGCTGGCGGCGATCCTCGAGTCGAAGCCCGAGGAGCGCCGCGCGTTCATCGAAGAGGCCGCGGGCGTCCTGAAACACCGCAAGCGCAAGGAACAGACCCTGCGCAAGCTCGCGAACATGCAGGGCAACCTGGACCGGCTGGGCGACCTCACCACGGAGCTGCGCCGCCAGCTCAAGCCGCTGGGCAAGCAGGCCGAGATCGCGCGCAAGGCGCAGTGGGTCCAGTCGGAGCTGCGGGACTCGCGGCTGCGCCTGTTCGCCGACGACCTGGTCACCCAGCGCGGCTCCATCGCCAGGGAAGAGGCCGACGAGCGCACCGCCCGTCAGCGCCGGGCCGAGGTGGAGCAGGCGCTGGAAGTCGTCGCCGCCGAGGAGACCGAGCTGGAGGCCTCGCTCGCCGAGGACGCGCCGAAGCTGCAGACCGCGCAGGAGACCTGGTACCGGCTTTCCGCGCTGGCCGAGCGCCTGCGCGGCACCGTGCGGCTGGCCGTGGAGCGCCAGCGGCACCTGTCTTCCGACGTCGCCGCGCCGACCGGCGGCCGCGACCCGGAGGAGCTGCTGGCCGAGGCCGAGCAGGTGGCCGAGCGGGAGCAGGAGCTCAACGAGGCCGTCATGGAGGCCCGCGAGCTGCTGGCCGAAACCGTGCTGCGGCGCGAAGACCTCGAACAGCGGGTGCAGGCCGCCGAGCGCGCGCACTGGGCCGCCGTCCGCGCGATCGCCGACCGCCGCGAGGGCATGGCCAAGCTGACCGGCCAGGTCGAGGCGCTGCGCAGTAAAAACGGCGCCACCGCGGACGAGATCGACCGCCTCACCGTCTCCCTCGAAGAGTCCGCCGAGCGCGCCGAGATCGCGGTCGAGGAGCTGGAGGTCGAGCAGGCCGAGGGCGGGGCCGAGGAGTCCGACGACGCCGACCTGATGCAGCGGCACGACCGCGCGGTCGAGGCCAACAACGCCGCCAAGGCCCGGGTCGAAGAGCTGGTCAAGGCCGAGCGCGGCGCCGAGCGTGAGATCGCGTCGGAGCGGGCGCGGGTCGAGGCGCTGTCGATGGGCCTCAAGCGCAAGGACGGCGCGGGCGCACTGCTCGGCGCGTCCCACGAACTGCCCGGCCTGCTGGGTTCGGTCGCCGCGCTGCTGACCGTCGAGCCGGGGCACGAGGTGGCGCTGGCCGCCGCGCTCGGGCCGGTGGCCGACGCCGTCGCGGTCGCCGGCGGGGAGCAGGCGCTGCACGCGCTGAAGTACTTGAAGGACACCGATTCCGGCCGGGCGGGCATCGTGCTTGGCGGCTTCGCGTCCACTGTGGACACCAGCACCTGGCCGATGCTGCCGTACGGCGCGCGCTGGGCCCGCGAGGTGGTCAGCGCGCCGGAGCAGCTGCGTCCCGCGGTCGAGCACGCGCTCGACAAGCTGGCGCTGGTGAACGGGCTGGAGGCGGCGCGGCAGCTCGTCGCGAGCCATCCGGACGTACGCGCGGTGACCGCCGAGGGTGACGTTTTCGGTGCCAGCTGGGTGGCCGGCGGGTCCGCGGCGCGCGAGAGCGTGATCGAGGTCCAGGCCGCGGTCGACGAGGCCGGGGACCGGCTGCGCACCGCCGAGCGCGCGGTGGAGCGGTTCACCGCCGAGCTGGAAGGCGCCCGCGCCGAGCAGCAGGCCCGCCGGGAAGAGGTCAGCCAGGCCAAGGACGCCCTCGGCGACGCGAAGGTCCGCAAGGCGCGCTCGTCGGAGCGGCTCAACCGGCTGCAGCAGGCCGCACGGTCCGCGCAGGCCGAGGTCGAGCGGCTCAGTGGGCAACGCGCGAAGGTCGAGCAGAGCCGGGAGCAGGCGCTCGCCCAGCTGGCCGAGCTGGAAGAGCGGCTCGCCGCCGTCGCCGAGCAGCCGGTGGAGGACGACCCGGACACCGCCGAGCGCGACGAGGCCGTGGCGCAGCTGACCGTGGTCCGCCAGGAGGAGATGGAGGCGCGGCTCGCGCAGCGCACCGCCGAGGAGCGGGCGCGCAGCATCGCCGGGCGCGCCGAATCGCTCCGCCGCGCCGCACACGCCGAGCAGCAGGCCCGTGAGCGGCTGGCGAAGGCGCGCGAGGCCCGTGAGCGTGGCGCCGAGATCGCCAACGCCGTGGTCGACGCCGGTGAGCTGGCGCTGGAGCGGATTGAGCACTCGGTGCAGCGTGCGGCCGCCGAACGCGACGAGGCGCAGGCCCAGCGCCAGACGCGGGAGACAGCGCTGACCGCCGTGCGCGGCAAGGTCCGTGAGCTGTCCGGCGAGCTGGAGAAGCTGACCGACGCCGTGCACCGCGACGAGGTGCTGCGCGCCGAGCAGCGGCTCCGGCTGGAGACGCTCGAGGCCAAGATCTCCGAGGACTTCGGCATCGGCCTGGACGACCTGGTCGCCGAGTACGGCCCGGACGTGCCGGTGCCGCCGAGTGCCGGCGAGATGGCCGAGTACGAGGCGGCGAAGGAGCGCGGCGAGGACGTCACGCCGCCGCCCCCGATGCCGTACGACCGCGACACGCAGGCCCGCCGCGCCAAGCGCGCGGAGAAGGACCTTTCCTTGCTGGGCAAGGTGAATCCGCTGGCGCTGGAGGAGTTCGCGGCGCTGGAGGAGCGGTACAAGTTCCTGTCCACCCAGCTCGAAGACCTCAAGGACACCCGCAAGGACCTCGAGGCGGTGATCCGGCAGGTGGACGAGAAGATCCTGGAGGTCTTCGCCGCGGCCTACGCCGACGTCGCCCGCGAGTTCGAGACGGTGTTCAGCGTGCTGTTCCCCGGCGGCGAGGGCCGGATGGTACTCACCCAGCCGAACGACCTGCTGGCCACCGGCGTCGACGTCGAGGCCCGGCCGCCGGGCAAGAAGGTCAAGCGGCTCTCGCTGCTCTCCGGTGGCGAGAAGTCGCTGGTGGCGGTGGGCATGCTGGTGGCCATCTTCCGCGCCCGCCCGTCACCCTTCTACGTGATGGACGAGGTCGAGGCGGCGCTCGACGACACCAACATGCGCCGGCTGATCGGGCTGCTGGAGCAGCTGCGCGACTCCTCGCAGCTGATCATCATCACCCACCAGAAGCCGACCATGGAGATCGCCGACGCGCTCTACGGCGTGAGCATGCAGGGTGACGGCATCACCAAGGTGATCTCGCAGCGGCTGCGCGCCACCGAGGAGCAGCCGGTCCCGGCTTCCTGAGCCGGTTCGCCCCGCTGGGGGATTCGTGCCCGAAGGGGCACGATGCGCTGTCCATCCGTCGTACCGGTCAACTGACCGGTACGACGGGGCGTCTTCCTGGATATTCGAAGAACTTGGCGAAAGCCAGTCCAGGAGGGTATCCGAAATGCGCACGATGGTGGCCCGATCGCTGATTTCCGGCTCGTTGCTCGGCGTTGCCCTGACGCTCACCGCTTGTGGTGGCGGGGGCACCCAGGCCGGTCAGCTCCCGTGGAACGCGAGCTCGACACCGGCCGCGCCGACGGCCACGTCGTCGGCACCGGTGACCGCGGCGTCGTCCGTGCCCTCGCCGACCGGGCAGACCGGACAGACCGCGAAGCCGCAGACCCGCGCGCCCAAGCCCGAGGGCTCCACCACCGGCAACCGGCAGGAGGGCTCCGACCCGGCGCCGCGGGGCGGGCTCGGCAAGACGGTCGACTGCGGCCCGATCGACGGCCCCACCGGGAAGATCGACGTGGTGGCCGAGGCGATGCCGGCGGGGACGGTCGGCTGCACCGAGGCGATCAACGTGCTCTCCGACTACCTGGCCCAGGCCCCCACCAAGGCCGAGGGCACCGCGCACGTCCTGAGCGTCGACGGCTGGCAGTGCGCTTATGACGGCGGCGCGGTCGGAAGCGGGCTGATCGGCTGCGGTGGCAAGGGTCTTTCGTTCCACGGGCAGCCCTGAGCGTTGTCGCCGTCCCGGCCGGCCCGGCGTCCTCGAAGCTGAGGGCGCCGGGCCGTTGTCGTCAGCAGGTCAGTTCGCGGCCCAGAAGGCGTAGTCCGCGGTGTACGGCGTGGCGGTCTGGTCACCCGCGGCGCAGGCGCCCTTCGGGGCCAAGCCGCCCTTGGTGTTGAGGCGCTGCACGAAAGTGACGTTGGCGAACAGGCCCTTGCCGCTGGTCGTGTCCGCCTTGAGCAGCAGCTCCGGGACGGCGTCGGGGTGCTGCACGGCCGCACCCGGCACCGCCGTCGCGGCCACCGTGCTGCCGTCCACTGTGGACGTCCAAACCGGTCCCTTGCTGTGCAGCGCGATCGGCTTGCCGCCGTCGGAGATGATCGCGGCGGGCTGGACCAGGGTCCACGCGCCGTTGGTGCAGCCGTAGATCTGCACGCCCCGGCCCTGGAAGGTGCCGATGTGCTTGGCGGCGCCGGGCACCTTGACCGCCGCGGGCACCTCCACGATCTCGGGCTGCTGCCCGCCGCTGCCGGCGGTCTGGGCCGCCGGCTTGACCCCGGCCGCGGCCGCGCCGCCGCCGGTCGACGCGCACGCCGTCGCACCGCCCAGCAGAACCATCGAGCCCACCGCCAGTGCCATCGAAATCCGCTTCATCGTCCCCGCCTCAGCCGGGCCCGCCTCCACCAGGCGGGCGCTCATTACCAAGCACGGGCGCCCGCCCCGGAACGGTTCACCGGCCGGCGGATTTTTTTCGCGACGGATTCAGGCGGAAACTTCCTCTTGCGGCGGGGTGTCCACTTCGGTCGCGCGCGGGTCGGCCCCGCGGTGGCGCAGCGCGAGCAGCCCGCCGACGATCATCGAGATCAGCACGCCGACGAAGGTGTACCAGTAGGTGGCGAGCGGGACGAGCGTCTTCGTCGCCGCGCCGAAGTGGATGTGCACCGCCGTGGTGGCCTTGTCGAACTTGACGAACAGGATCAGGAACGCCATGCCGACCACCGAGCAGGCGAACGCGACCACCGCGTCGGACTGCCGGGCCTTCTTGATCACCAGGCCGAGGAAAAACGAGCCGAGCAGCGCGCCGTAGGTGTAGCCGACGATGCCGAGGCCCTGCTGGATCACCGGGTCCTTCGAGTTGGTGAACAGCGAGGCGAAGATCGCGAACACCACGGCCCAGATGAGTGTCCACATGCGACCGTGACGCAGCAGCCTCGAGTCCTCCACCGTGCGCTTGGTGAAGCGCTGGTAGAGATCGGCGATGGTCGAGGTGGACAGCGCGTTCAGCGCCGAGGCCAGCGCGCCCATGGTGGACGCGAGGATGCCCGCGATCAGCAGCCCGGCCAGCCCGACCGGCAGGTCGTTGACGATGAAGTTGGAGAACACGTCGTCGCCGGACATCTTCCCGGCCGCGACGGCGGTGGCGGTCGCGCCCGTCTTCCCGCCCGTGTACACCCACAGCATCGCGCCGACCACCAGGAACAGCGCGAACTGGATGAACACCACGATCGACGAGCCGATCAGCGCGCGCTGGCCGTCGCGCAGGCTCTTGGTCGACAGCAGCCGTCCGACGATCAGCTGGTCCGCGCCGTGCGAAGCCATCGACAGGAAGGCACCGCCGACCACGGCGCCGATGAACGCGTACGGGCTGGTGATGATGTTCGACGCGAAGTCGGTGAGCTGGAAACGGCCCTGGCCCGAGGCGATCGAGGTCCAGCCGTCCGGCAGCTTCGTGGACAGGAAGATGACCGCGCCGATCGCGCCGAGGATGTAGAGCGACCACTGGATCACGTCGACCCAGATCACCGACTTGATGCCGCCGACGAACGCGTAGATCAGGGTCAGCGCGGTCAGCAGCACCACGATGTGCCAGTAGGCGGTGTGGATACCGTAGTGGTCGAGGATCGCCTTGATCGGGATGGCGCCCGCGAACAGCCGCAGGCCCTCGGCCAGCAACCGGGTCACCACGAACGTCACCGACGCCGTGCCCTGCAGCCCGCGCCCGAAGCGGCGGCCGAGGAACTCGTACGCGCTGACGTAGTTGCCCTTGAAGTAGCGGGGCAGCAGCACGAACGCCGCGACCAGCCGGCCCAGGATGTAGCCGAAGGCCACCTCCAGGAACAGGAACGCGCTGCCGAAGACCAGGCCGGGCGTGGAGATGACGGTGAGCGTGGACGTCTCGGTCGCCACCACCGACAGCGTCACCGCCCACCAGGGCATGCTGCGCTCACCGACGAAGTAGTCGTTCGCGGACTTCTGCCTGCGCCCGACCAGCACGCCGATGATCGGCATCGCCGCCAGGTACACGATGACGATCACCAGATCGACTGGGTTCATGGAGTTCTCCTACTGTCCTGCACCGACTTCCGCGACCCTTAGCCGGGTCACGGTGCCCCCCAGTGGGGCCGGAAGGTCGAGTGGGCCGGCGCCGGGCGTCAGCGCGCCGAGCAGCCGCGGCCCGCGCGCGCCCGTGGCGGACGGCAGCGTGGCCGGGACGCCGCACCAGCCCAGCCAGCCGAGCAGCGCGGTCAGGTACGCCTCCTTGCCCGCGCCCGGCAGGCCGAGGTCGTCGCTGGTCCGCAGCGCGACGCCGGGCAGCTGCCGGGTCAGTGCCGCCATCGCCGCGGGATTCGCGACGCCGCCGCCGGACGCGACAACCGTGGCGGCGCCGTGCCGCCGGCACTCCGCGGCGACGGTGACGGCCGTCAGCTCGGTGAGGGTGGCGAGCAGGTCTTCGGCGGACAGTGGCGGCAGACCGTCGAGCGCCGCGTCGAGGTAACCGCTGTGGAAGTGCTCCTTGCCGGTGGATTTCGGTGCTGCGGCGGCAAAGTACGGGTCGGCGAGGAGTCGGTCGAGCAGGTCCGGGCGCACGGCGCCGGCGAGAGCGAGGCGGCCGTCGAGGTCCGCGTGTACTGCCCCGCCGGTGACGCGGGCGGCGGCCAGGTCCAGCAGCGCGTTGGCCGGGCCGGTGTCGTAGGCGAGCACGGCGGTACCGGCCTGACTGACGACGGTGATGTTCGCGATCCCGCCGAGGTTCAGCGCGGCGACCGGGCGGCCGGTCTCCTCGGCGAGCCCGCGCAGCCATAGCGCGTCGAGCGTGCTCGCCAGGGGAGCGCCCTGCCCGCCCGCGGTGATGTCGCGGATGCGGAGGTCGGCGAGCACCGGGACACCGGTCCGCTCCGCGATCCACGCGGGCTGGCCGAGTTGCAGCGTGCCGAGGGCGACGCCGTCGGAAACCCAGTGGTAGACGGTCTGGCCGAGCGAGGCGATGACGTCCACCGGCCCGTAGCGCTCGATGCCCTGGCCGGCGGCTTCGGCGAAGGCCTGTCCGACCAGTGTGTCGAGGACGGTCAGCTGTTCGGCGCTGCTCGGCCGGGGCGGAAGGGCGTCGAGCAGGCCCTCGCGCAGCTCGTCGGCGTAGGGCACGTCGAGTTCGCCGAGTGGGGTGAGCACCACCGTGTCGCCGTCGGCGCGCAGCTCTGCCACGGCTACGTCGATGCCGTCGACCGAGGTCCCGGACAGCAGCCCGAGAACCCGGAATCGGTGGCCGGCGCGCGTAGTCATCCGGAGTGGTCTAGCCAAGGCGTCCCGGCGGCGCAAGCCGGGCGGTGAAGTCTTGGCCGAATCGGAACTCGGCCGGTGATCCCTTGGCTTGATGGGCGTCCCGCGTGTGGGGTACCCGGTGCGGCGGCGGCGCGGATGAAAGGATGGACGCGTGTCTGGTACCTGGTTCTGGATTGTTGTCGTCGCCGTCGTCGTCCTGGTCGCCGTGCTGGTGTCCGGGCTGCTCATCGCCCGCCGGCGGCGGATCAGCCTGGACAAGGCCCGCGAGGTCGAGGCGAAGCCGAAGCGCGGCAGCTACACCGCGTCCGGCGGCATCGCACTGGCCCCGGGCGGCGAGGCCGAGGCGGAATCCGACGGACCTCCCGCACATCCGGTCGAGGACCGGCCGGAGGTCGACGGCCAGCCCGCGGTGGGCGACGACGCCGCCGTGCCCCGCGACTCCGGCCAGCGCACGGTGCGCGACGTCAAGCTGCCCGAGCCCGAAGTGGCCGAAGAAGAGCCGGCCGAAGAGATCGAGGAGATCGACCCTGCCACCGGGCGGCTGGAGCGGCTGCGCGGGCGGCTGTCGAAGTCGCGCTCGGTGTTCGGGCAGAGCCTGCTGGGCCTGCTCGGCGCGGGTGACCTCGACGAGGACTCCTGGCAGGATGTCGAGGACACGCTGCTGGTCGCCGACCTCGGCGCGGCCACGACCGACCAGATCGTGTTGCGCCTGCGCGACGAGCTGAGCCGCAAGGCCGTGCGCTCGTCCGCCGAGGCGCGCGCAGTGCTGCACGAGGTGCTGACCGCCGCCCTGTCGACCGACGGCCACCGTGCCGTCCGCGCTCTGCCGCACCAGGTGGACGGGCAGAAGCAGCCCGCCGTGGTGCTCGTCGCCGGGGTCAACGGCACCGGCAAGACCACCACCACCGGCAAGCTCGCGCGGGTGCTCGTGGCGCAGGGCAGCACGGTGGTGCTCGGCGCGGCGGACACCTTCCGCGCCGCCGCCGCCGACCAGCTCCAGACCTGGGGCGAGCGGGTGGGCGCGACCGTGGTGCGAGGCAAGGAAGGCGCGGACCCGGCGGCGGTCGCGTTCGACGCCGTCAAGCGCGGCATCGAGGACGGCGTGGACGCCGTGCTGGTGGACACCGCCGGCCGGCTGCACACCAAGACCGGCCTGATGGACGAGCTGGGCAAGGTCAAGCGAGTCGTCGAGAAGCAGGCGAAGGTCGACGAGGTGCTGCTGGTCCTCGACGCGACCACCGGTCAGAACGGCCTCGCGCAGGCCCGGGTGTTCGCCGAGGTCGTCGACGTCACCGGCATCGTGCTGACCAAGCTCGACGGCACCGCGAAGGGCGGCATCGTCTTCCAGGTCCAGCGCGAGCTGGGCGTGCCGGTCAAGCTCGTCGGTCTCGGCGAGGGCCCGGACGACCTGGCCCCGTTCGAACCGGGCGCCTTTGTCGACGCTTTGCTGGGCTGATCCGCCCGGATCATCAGCCTTCCCCCAGATGGGTGATTAAGCCACAATCTGGACAGATCATCCGGATCTCTCTGCCACGGTGGCCTCGTCGTCAAGCCTTGACAACGAGGGGGCCGAGAGGTCATGACAGGTGGTTTCGGCGCGGTGCCGGAGGAGCTCTACCGGACCGCGAACCGCATCGGTGACGTCGTCGGCAGCGCCGGCAGCATGCTCTGGCAGGGCCCGAGCGGTGACTACGGCCATCCCGGGGTGCAGACCGGGTGGGGCAGTTTCATCGAGGACGTCAAGGCAGAGGTGGGAAAACTCGCCAAGAAGGCCGAAGGCCACGGCGAGGACCTGCGCACGGCCGCGGTCAAGTACGCGGATTCCGACGGCGCGGCCGGTGAGGCACTGGGCAAGCTCGGCGGCGGCCTGCTCAGCGGGCTCGAGGGCGCGCCCGGCGGCGGCATCACCGGTGGGCTGGGCGGCATCCTGGGCGGCGGGGAGACCGGCATCGGCCTGAGCCCGATCGGTGGGAAGATCGGCAGCGGTCTGGACCCGCTCGGCGAGGTCGGCGGCGAGATCGGCAGCGGTCTGGACCCGTTCGGCGAGTCCGATGGCAAGGTCGGCAGCGGTCTGGACCCGCACGGTGAGATCGGCGGGGGAGCGGGCAGCAAGCTCGGCCCGCTCGGCGGCGAGGCCAAGATCGGCAGCGGGCTCGAAGGGGCGCCCGGCGGCGGGTTCGCCGGGGGACTGACGCCGTCGCAGCTGGACGAGCGCCTGGGTGGCGACGGCGGCGGTGGGCTGCACGACGTGCCCGGCGGCGGCTGGGCCGGCGGCGCGACCGGCAAGATCAGCGGGTCCCTCGACGACGGCCCCACGGGCGTGATGAGCCCGGAGCGTTCGCGGGAGCTGTTCCCCGGATCCTCCGGCGGCAGTACCGGCAGCGACGATGAAGGACCGGTCTACTGATGGCAGCGGAGCTGGGACAGACCACCGACCCCAAGGCCCTGGTCCCCGGTGAGCCGCAGCTCATCTCGGGTGACCTCAAGGAACTGGTCGGCAACATCCAGAAGATGGCAGGCATCTCCGAAGGCCTGGGCGGCATCGACCCGCAGCAGTGGATCGGCGAAACCGGGGACAAGTTCCGCCAGGTGTTCGGCCAGGAGCCGAAGAACTGGACCGACACCATCGGTGTGCTCGGCAAGGGCGCCTCCGCGCTCGCGGACTACGGCGACGCGCTCAACTGGGGCCAGTCCGAGGCGCAGCGTGCGATCGAGGTGTTCACCAAGGCGCAGGCGGCTTCGCGGGCGGCGGCCGCGCAGTACAACACCCAGGCCCAGCTGGCCGCGTCGGCCGGGCAGGTGCTGGCGCCGTTCACCGATCCCGCCGCCGGCGCGGCCCAGGAGGCGCAGCAGATCCTGGACGGCGCGCGCGGCAAGCTCGAAGTCGTCGGCGGCGCCGTCGCGGAAGCGCTGGGGTTCAAGAAGAACGACGACGGCAGCTACAGCAAGGACATCGGCGAGGGCAAGGAGTTCGGCGCCGACGCCCGTAAGAAGCAGAAGAAGTGGGACCCGGAGAAGAAGCAGTGGGTCGAAGAGGACCCCGGCGGCTGGCAGAGCGGCAAAGGCGGCAAGAGCTACCAGGGCAAGTGGGGCACCGAGCAGTCCGGCGGCATGGCGATCGACAAGATCGGCCCCCTGCTGGAGAAGCTCGGCATCGACACGTCGGAGTCGACGGTGTCGGCGTCCGCGGACGTCTCCCTGCTGAACGGTTCGCTCGACGGCAAGTTCGGCGACGGCACCTTCGGCGGCAGCGGGAAGATCGAGGGCTCGGTCCTCGGTGCCGGGGCCGAGGCCCACGCCGGGGCGAGTGTGCTCGGCGTGACCGCCGGGGCGTCGGCCGAGGCCTACCTGGCCAAGGGCAGTGCCGAGGGTGAGGTGCACCTCGGTGACCACGCGGGGGTCAAGGGCTCGGCCGAAGCGTTTGTCGGGGCCAAAGCCGAGGCGGAAGGCACGGTCGGCTGGACCGGTGCGCAGGGCAGCGCGTCGGCGTTCGCCGGCGCCCGCGTCGAGGGTGACGCCAGTGCCGAGGTCGCCGGGGTCACGGCCGGTGTGCACGGCGAGGCGTGGGCCGGTGCCGGGGTCGAGGCCAGCGGCCAGGTCGGCATGGGCGACGACGGCAAGTTCCACCTCGGCGGCTCGGTCGGTGTCGGGCTGGGCGTCGGCGGCAAGCTCGGCTTCGACGTCAGCGTCGATCCGGCGGAAGTCGTGGACACGGTGCAGGATGTGGCCGGTGACGTTGGCGATGTGGCCTCCGACGTCGGGCACGGAGTCTCGAAAGCCGCCGGTGCCGTCGGCCACTTCCTCGGGTTCTGACCCCCGTTCACCACCAGAAGCGGAGAGAGACAGTGGCCACCACCATCCCGGTCCCGATCGAGTTCTCGCTGCCCGAGGGCTGGCGCTCGGTACCGCCCGACGAGGTCGGCACACCGGAGGCCGCCTTCGTCGCGCTGAACCCGGGCAGCCGGCAGGACGGGTTCACCGCGAACATCTCGATCACCGGCGAGGTTCGTGCCGACGACGAAGAGCTGACCGCGATCGGTGACGAAGCGGTGGAGAAGCTGCGCGCGGCCGGCGGCCAGGGCGTGCAGCTGGGGCGGCGCAACGAGGTCGGCTCACCGGAGAGCCCCGGGCTCACGCAGGCGGTGAAGCTCACCATCCCGCTGAACGGCAAGCCGGTCGACATCGTGCAGTTCCAGGTTTTCCTGTCGCTGCAGGACCAGAAGGACCCGAAGCGGCGTGCGGTGCTGCACGTGGTGCTGTCCGCGCTGCTGGAGAACCAGTTCGAGCACGTCATCGACGACTTCCAGAAGTTCCTCTCGACGATCACCCCCGAGAAGGCCTCATGAACGAGACTGCCAGGCAACTGCTGGCGCGGATCGAAGCGATCGACACCGCCGCGGCCGAGAACCGCATGCGCGCCGAGGCGTACCGCCACATGGCCGACGAGCTGAAGGACGCCCAGGGCCAGGCCACCTCGCCGGACGGTGTGGTGACCGTGGTCGCGGGCGCGGGTGGCTCGATCACCTCCATCACCTTCAGCGAGCGGGCGCGCGAGACGGCGCCGTCCGCGTTGTCGGCCGACGTCATGGGCGCCATCGCCGAGGCACAGGCGATCGCCGCGCGGATGCAGGCCGACGTCGTCCGCCGGGGTCTCGGCGACACCGAGCTGCTGGACCGCGTGCTGGATTCCGACGAGCAGCTGTTCGGCGCGGCCCGCCCGTCGGCCGCCACCACGGCGCCGTTGCCGGTCCAGGCTTCGCCGCCCGGTTCGCCGGGCCGCCGTCCGGCCCGGGCTGAGGAGGACGAACACGTCGAAGAGTTCGTCCTTTACAAGGAGGGGCCAGGCTGATGAGCACCGGAGCGATCATCGCGATCGCGGTCGGCGGCACGGTGATCTTCGGTGCCGCGATCGTCGCCTTCGTGCTGTGGATCATGCGGATGAACAAGCGCCAGGAAGCCGGGGCGCTCGCGCGGCTGTCGGAGGAGTCCGCGCGCCGCGGCTGGAAGTTCGAGGAGCGCAACGACTCCTACTGCGCGGTCTACAACGAGGCCGACACCTATATCCAGCAGAGCCTGGTCTCCCAGGTGGTCAACCCCGGCGACCCGCTCGCCGGGCAGCTGCGCGCGATCGAGGCGCACGAGATCATCAGCGGGACGCACCGGGGCCGCCCGTTCCTGGCCGCCCGGTTCAAGGTCACCAGCCGGGGGCCGGGCTCGAGCCTGGCCCAGGCGATCTGGGTGCAGGCACCCGGCCGCGGACCGGCGCTGCAGATCAGCCCGTCCGCCGGGATCGCCAACCGGGTCAACGCCATGGCCGGGCAGGGCGATCTGCAGTTCGGCAACCCGGACTTCGACAACCGCTGGGAGGTGCACACCGGTGACGAGCGCTTCGCCCGCGCCGTGTTTTCCCCGCAGGTGACGAACTTCCTGGCGACCGACACCCGGCCGTTCCGCGGTTTCACGCTGCTGGGCGCGAACCTCGACTTCTTCGACCAGGTCAGCGACTACCGCGACCCGAAGGAACTGATCCCCGCGCTCGACCTGCGCTGCGACCTGCTCGACCTGATCCCCCGTTCCGTCTGGGCCTGAGGAGGCTTACGCTCCATGTTCCGTCCGATGAGGACAGTCACGCTCGCGCTCTGCTGCGCGGGCCTCGTGCTCGGCGGCTGCTCGGCAAACGTCGAAGTGAACCGTCAGATCGCCAAGGCCGATCTGGAGCAGGGCATCGCCGACGCGTTGCAGCAGTCGGTCGGGCAGCGGCCCGACTCGATCACCTGCCCCGGCCCGATCAACGCCAAGCAGGGCGAGCACATGCGCTGCGAACTGGCGGCCGGGTCGACGAAGTACGGGCTCACCGCCACGATCAAGTCGGTCGACGGCAGCAACGCCAAGTACGACGTGCAGGTGGACACCAAGCCCAGCACCTGAAAACCCGGTGACCGGGCGGCCTCGCCGGGCGCACACTCCTGAACGTGACGCCCGACGAGACCGCCGTGATCATCGAAGGCCCGCGTGTCCGTCTGCGCCCGTTCACCGAGCGGGATCGCGATCGGGCGCGGGACATCCTCGCCACGCCGGAAGTGGCGCGATGGTGGGGTGAGGCCGAGGAAGAGGCCGACGGCCTGCTGGCGGTCGAAGAGGGATTTTCCAGCTACACCATCGAGTTCGACCGCGAGACCGTCGGCCTGATCCAGAGTTTCGAGGAGCTGGACCCGGAGTACCGGCACGCCGGCATCGACATCGCCGTCGACCCGCGGTGGCACGGCCGGGGCTTCGGCGCAGAGGCGATCCGCGTGCTCGCCGCGCACCTGTTCGCCAACGGGCACCACCGGCTCACGATCGACCCGGCGGTGGCCAACACGCGGGCCGTGCACGTGTACGAGAAGCTCGGCTTCCGGCCGGTCGGCATGATGCGGTCCTACGAGCGCGGCCCCGACGGCACCTGGCACGACGGCCTGCTGATGGACCTGCTGGCCGGTGAACTCGTGGACGGCTCCACCGGTTAGCGCCGCCGGTTAGCGCCGCCGTCCACCAGCGGGGTCAGGCGGGCGGCAGTTGCTGCGAAAGCCGGTCCGCGATCTTCTGCACCACCGGCGCGATGTGCGCGACCGCGTCCGCGGTCAGCCGTCCCGAGGGGCCGGACACCGACACCGCGGCGGGCACGGGCGCGCCGGGCACGGCCACCGCGATGCAGCGGACGCCCAGCTCCTGCTCGGCCTCGTCCAGCGCGTAGCCCTGGCCCGCGATCCGGGTCAGCTCGGCGGCGAGCGCGGCCGGGTCGGTGAAGGTGTGCTCGGTGTAGGCGGGCATGCCGGTGCGGTCGAGCAGTGCGGTGACGTCGTCGGCCGGCAGTTGCGCGAGCATCGCCTTCCCGACCCCGGTGCCGTGCGGCAGCAGCCGGCGGCCGACTTCGGTGAACATCCGCATCGAGTGCTTCGACGGCACCTGCGCCACGTACACCACCTCGTCGCGTTCCAGCACCGCGAGGTTGGCCGTTTCGCCGACCTCCTCCACCAGCTCGACCAGCAGCGGGCGCGCCCAGGCGCCGAACTGCATGCTCGCGTTCTCGCCGAGCCGGATCAGCCGTGCGCCGAGGGCGTAGCGGCGGTTGGTGTTCTGCCGCACGTAGCCGAGGTCGACCAGCGTCCGGATCAGCCGGTGGATCGTCGGCATCGGCAGCCCGGACAGCGTCGCGAGCTCCGAGAGGCTGGCCTCCCCGCCGGTGTCGGCGAGGTGTTCCAGCAGCTCGAAGGCGCGTTGCAGGGACTGGACGCCGCCGTCTCGTCCGCTTTTCTCAGCCGCCACCGTGGTCCTCCTCACAGGTCCGGGTACTGCCGTTTGAGCTTCCGCTATGCAGAAACTATAGTCCGTCAGGTAAAAACCGTAGGGACGTTATCCAAAGAACGACTCGGGGTGTTTCGCATGTCTGAAGTCCAGGTCCTCGGCGGCTCTGTCGAGCGCGGCGACGAGATCCTGACGCCGGAAGCCCTCGCCTTCCTGGCGGGGCTGCACGACGCGTTCGCGGGCCGCCGGGACGAACTGCTCCTCGCCCGCGGCAAGCGCCGCGAAGAGGCCCGCACCACCGGCCGGCTCGACTTCCTGCCGGAGACCCGGTCGATCCGCGAGGGCGAGTGGCAGGTCGCCGGGGCGCCGCCGGCGCTGCGCGACCGCCGGGTGGAGATCACCGGCCCCACCGACCGCAAGATGACCATCAACGCCCTCAACTCCGGTGCCAAGGTCTGGCTCGCCGACTTCGAGGACGCGAACACCCCGCACTGGGCGAACGTCGTCTCCGGCCAGGTCAACCTGCGTGACGCCATCCGCGGCGACATCACGCTGGAGAGCGGCGGCAAGAGCTACGCGCTGAAGGACGACGTCGAGCACGCCACCATCGTGGTCCGCCCCCGCGGCTGGCACCTCGACGAGCGCAACCTGACCTTCGGCGCGCGCTCGGGCGTCGGCGCGCTGGTCGACTTCGGCCTCTACTTCTTCCACAACGCCGCCGAACTGCTCAAGCGCGGCAAAGGCCCGTACTTCTACCTGCCGAAGATGGAGAGCCACCTCGAGGCGCGGCTGTGGAACGACGTGTTCACCCACGCCGAGAAGGAACTCGGCATCGAGCACGGCACCGTCCGCGCGACCGTGCTGATCGAGACCATCCCGGCGGCGTTCGAGATGGAGGAGATCCTCTACGAGCTGCGCGAGCATGCTTCGGGCCTGAACGCGGGCCGCTGGGACTACCTGTTCAGCGTGATCAAGTACTTCCGCGACGCCGGTGAGAAGTTCGTGCTGCCGGACCGCAACTCGGTCACCATGACCGCGCCGTTCATGCGCGCCTACACCGAGCTGCTGGTGCGCACCTGCCACAAGCGCGGCGCGTTCGCGATCGGCGGCATGGCCGCGTTCATCCCGAGCAAGGACCCGGCCGTCAACGAGGGCGCGTTCAAGAAGGTCCACGACGACAAGGCGCGGGAGGCCGGCGACGGCTTCGACGGCTCTTGGGTCGCGCACCCGGGCATGGTTTCGCTCTGCCGCGAGGAATTCGACAAGGTGCTCGGCGACAAGCCGAACCAGCTGGAGCGCACCCGCGACGAGGTGAGCGTGACCGCCGACCAGCTGCTCGACGTCGCCTCGACGCCGGGCAGCGCCACGGCGGCCGGGCTGCGCGCCGCCGTCGAGGTCGGCATCCGCTACATCGCCTCGTGGCTGAGCGGCAACGGCGCGGCGGCCATCCACAACCTGATGGAGGACGCCGCCACCGCCGAGATTTCGCGTTCGCAGGTCTGGCAGTGGGTGAAGAACGGCACGGTGCTCGACACTGGCGACCGGGTGACCGCGGAGCTGGTGCGCGGCGTGCTGGCCGACGTCCGCGGCGAGCTGGCCGCCGACGTCAAGGAAGAACTGCTCACCCCGGCCGTCGAGCTGTTCGAGCAGGTCGCGCTGGCCGAGGAGTTCCCGGACTTCCTCACGCTCCCGGCTTACGAGCGCATCAAGTAATGGGCGGCAGGCTCTCCGAGGACGTTTACACCACGGCGGACGCGCGTCTCGCGGATGCGGACGCGCGCGTCGCGGCGCTGTACCCCGGCGAGCCGCCGGGTCGCCGGCCCGTGCACACCGTGTACGTGCCGGCGTCCCAATACCGCACCCGCCTGGTCGCCGACTGGGGCAAGCGGGCCATGCGGGTGTTCATCGAGGAGGGCGACCGGCTCGGCCTCACCCCGGACGTCGCCGAACGCGTGCGCGCCAAGCTGCTCACTGAGCCGATCGAGGACCTTCGGATCGACTTCGAGGACGGCTACGGCCACCCGGGCGACGCCGCCGAGGACGCCGCCGCGCTGGCCGCCGGGCAGACGCTCGCGACCACCGGCGGCACGCCGTTTGTCGGAATCCGGTTCAAGAGCTTCGAGGCCGCGACGCGCCGGCGCGGCATCCGCACGCTCGACCTGTTCCTCTCCGGCCTGCTGGAAAACGGCCCGCTGCCCGGCGGTTTTGTCGTCACGCTGCCCAAGGTGACGGCCGTCGAGCAGGTCGAGGTGGCCGCGGATGTGCTGGCACGCCTGGAATCCGCGTACGAACTCGACGAGGGCTCGCTGCGTTTCGAGGTGCAGATCGAGACCGCGCAGTCGATCCTCGCCCACGACGGCACGGTGTCGGTCGCGCGCATCATCCAGGCCGCGGCCGGGCGCTGCTCCGGGCTGCACTACGGCACCTACGACTACAGCGCGGGGCTGGGCATCGCCGCCGCGTACCAGAGCATGGAGCACCCGGCCGCGGACTTCGCCAAGCAGCTCATGCAGGTCGCGGCCGCGGGCACGGGTGTGCGGCTGTCCGACGGCTCCACCAACAAACTGCCGGTCGGCGACGCCCTGCCGGCGGCCTGGGCCGAGCACCAACGACTGGTGCGGCGCTCGCTGGAGAACGGCTTCTACCAGGGCTGGGACCTGCACCCGCATCAGCTCCCGACCCGCTTCGCGGCGACGTACACCTTCTACCGCGAAGGCTTCCCGGAAGCGGCGAAGCGGCTTCGCGACTACGCCGACCAGACATCTGGCGGAGTGCTCGACGAGCCCGCGACTGCTGAAGCACTCGCGCGGTACCTGCTCGGCGGCCTGTACTGCGGCGCGCTGGAGGAGTCCGAGCTGTCGTTCGACCGGGCGGAGCTGGACCGCTACGCCCGCCGCCTCGCCTGAACCCGGCACCTTGGTGCAGCGGATGACGCTTGGCCCGCACTGAGCGAAGGAAAAGCGTCATCCGCTGCGTTGCTTTCAGCCGGACGGGAGCCGGCGGCCCGCTCGCCGCGACCATCACCCGCTGCCTGGCCTGGACGCACTGCGCCCGAACCCGCTTGGGTAGAATTCCGGCGGTCTTTGCGCAGGGTGGGAAGGAAGACATGTCGGTCGAAACACTGGAATTCCAGTCCGAGGCACGCCAGCTGCTGCAGTTGATGATCCATTCGATCTACTCGAACAAGGACATCTTCCTGCGGGAGCTGGTCTCCAACGCCTCGGACGCGCTGGACAAGCTGCGCCTGGAGTCGTACCGGGACAAGGATCTGCAGGCGGACACCGAGGACCTGCACATCGAGATCGCGATCGACGCCGAGGCCCGCACGCTCACCGTGCGCGACAACGGGATCGGCATGAGCCGTGACGACGTCGTCGGCCTGATCGGCACCATCGCCAAGTCCGGCACCGCCGAGTTCCTGCGCAAGATCAAGGAATCGCAGGACGCGGCCGGCTCGCAGGACCTGATCGGCCAGTTCGGCGTCGGCTTCTACTCGAGCTTCATGGTCGCGGACAAGGTCACGCTGGTGAGCCGCCGCGCGGGCACGGACGAGGGCGTCCGCTGGGAGTCCGAGGGCGAGGGCACCTACACGATCGAGCCGGTCGAGGACGCGCCGCAGGGCACCGCCGTCACGTTGCACCTGAAGCCGGCCGACGACGAGGACCACCTCTTCGACTACACGTCGCCGTGGAAGGTCCGCGAGATCGTCAAGCGGTACTCGGACTTCATCACCTGGCCGGTCCGGATGGTGAAGCAGAACCCGCTGGAACCCGACGCCGCGGAAGAGGGGGCCGAAGCCGACGCGGAGAAGGCGCCCGAGCTGGAGACGGTCAACTCGCGCAAGGCGCTGTGGGCACGGCCGTCTTCGGAGGTCTCCGAGGACGAGTACCACGAGTTCTACAAGCACATCAGCCACGACTGGAACAACCCGCTCGAGACCGTCCGGATGCAGGCCGAGGGCACGTTCGAGTACCAGGCGCTGCTGTTCATCCCGGCGCAGGCGCCGGTCGACCTGTTCATGCGCGACAGCAAGCGCGGCGTGCAGCTCTACGTCAAGCGCGTGTTCATCATGGACGACTGCGAAGCGCTGATGCCGAACTACCTGCGCTTCGTGAAGGGTGTTGTCGACGCGCAGGACCTTTCGCTGAACGTCTCGCGCGAGATCCTGCAGCAGGACCGGCAGATCCGGATGATCCGGCGGCGGCTGGAGAAGAAGGTGCTCTCCACGGTCAAGACGATGATGACCGAGGACGCCGAGAAGTACGCGACGTTCTGGCGGGAGTTCGGCCGCGCGGTCAAGGAGGGCCTGCTCGACGACCCGGAGAACCGCGAGTCGATCCTGGAGATCTCCTCGTTCGTCTCCACCGAGGACGCCGAGAAGCCGACCTCGCTGCGCGACTACGTGGCGCGGATGAAGGACGGCCAGGAGCACATCTACTACATCACCGGCGAATCACGCACGACGATCGAGAACTCGCCGCACCTGGAAGCGTTCCGCGCCAAGGGGTACGAGGTGCTGATCCTGACCGACCCGGTCGACGAGATGTGGGTCGACTCGGTGCCGGGCTTCGACGGCAAGCCGCTGCAGTCCGTGGCCAAGGGCGAGGTGGAGCTGGACCCGGCTTCCGAGGAGCAGCAGACGGAGTACACCGACCTGCTGTCCTGGATGACGACCACGCTGGCGGACACCGTCAAGGAGGTCCGGCTCTCGTCGCGGCTGACCACCTCGCCCTCGTGCATCGTCGGCGACACGAACGACCTCACGCCGACGCTCGAGAAGATGTACCGCGCGATGGGCCAGGAAATGCCGCAGATCAAGCGGATTCTGGAGCTGAACCCGGAGCACCCGCTGGTCACCGGCCTGCGCGAGGCCCGCACGGCGAACCCGGACGACGCGTCGCTGGGCGAGACCGCCGAGCTGCTGTATGGCATGGCGCTGCTCGCCGAGGGCGGCGAGCTGGCCGACCCGGGCCGGTTCCTCAAGCTGGTCGCCGACCGGGCCGCGAAGGCGCTGTAAAAGCTCGTGAGTGTTTATGCCGGTTAGAACCGGCATAAACACTCACGAGCCCTTCCCCGCGACCAGCGCGAGGTACACGTCCACCTGCGCGACGAAATCGGTCAGGTCGACGCCCAGCAGTTCGGCCGCCCGGCCGATCCGGTAGCGCAGGGTGTTGACGTGGATGTGCAGTGCCTTCGCCGCCTTGGTCGGCGAGCCCGAGCACTCCAGGAACACCCGCACGGTGTGCACGAGGTCGGAGTGCTGCTCGGCGTCGTAGTCCAGCAGTGGGCCGAGCAGCCGCCGCCGCAGGGCCGCCCGCAGGTCGCCGGAGACGCCGGCCAGCAGCAGCTGGTGCACGCCGACCTCAGCGGCCGGGACCACGGCCACGGGGCCTTCGCGGTTGGCTGCCACGGAAAGCGCGTGACGCGCGACTTCCAGTGCCCCCTTGGCTTCCGCCGCCGGTCCGGGGTCGCTGAACCCGGCCAGCAGCCGTCGCGCCGTCAACAGCGGTTCCACTGTGGACAGAGCGGTTGCGGACAGAGCGGCCCAGTCCTCCGGCCATGACCCGTCTTCGGCGACGAGGGCGTGGGCCTCGCCGGGGGCTGAGCCGGTGAGGATGAACGTGGTCTCCGCGAGTAGTTCCGCGAGGACGTCGGCGGCTTCCGCACTGCCTTCGGTCCGCAGGGCGACGGCCCGCACGGTTGCAGTTTCGGGTAGCTGAGCTGTGATGCGCGAACGCGCTCGAGCCAGGCCGACCAACCCGGCCAGCTCTTCGGCCAGCTCGGTCTGCGACGCGCTCAACGGCCCGTCGACGGCGAGCAGCCACGGCACGGCGTTGCGGCCTTCGACCGGCAGCACGGTCAGCCCGGCGGCGGCCGTCGGACGGCCGTGCGCGGCAGCGAACCGTCGGACCGGCTCCGCGGGCGAGCCGGGCAGCGCCGCCGTCCCCGCGACCACCCGGGGTACGGCCGAGAGCACCCAGCACGCCGCGCCCAGCTCGGCGGCCGCACGTTCCAGCAGCACCGGCATGGGCGCGTCCTCCGCGGCGGCGGTCAGCAAACGTTTGCGCGCGCCGTCCGCGGCGGCCGCCAGCGCCAGCACCACCTGCTCGGTGACCACGGCGAACGACAGGTCGGGCGGCACTTCCAGCAGCGGGACCCGGTGCCGGGCGCAGGCCTCGACGACGTCGTCCGGGATGCCGTCCGAGTCGGCGCCCGAAGCGGCCAGCGCGGCGGCCCCGGCGGCGGCCAGCGCGGCCACGAACGGCTCCGCGTCGCCCGGCGCGCGCCACCAGAGCAGCCCGGACAGCACCAGCTCACCCGCCGACAGGTAGCGGCCGGGGTCGGGCAGCTCGGTCACGTAGATCCGGGTCACGGGCCGGTCGAGCAGCGCGTCCGGGGTGCTCGGGTGCGGCCGCAGCCCGGGCAGGGCCAGCAGCGTTTTCACGGTGGTCATCAGGCTTGTAGGAAAGCACAAACGGGTGGTGTTCCGCTGCCTCGGCTTTCATAGCGGGGCACCGTTGCCGCACGGTGGGTTTCGGCGTGTACTGGGCTGTCCAGTCGAGAAGAGGAGCCCGCGAGTGGACTTCCTGCGTCCCGAAAGCCTCGCCGAAGCGCTCGCCGTCAAGGCCGAGCGCCCCGATGCAGTGCCCATCGCCGGCGGCACCGACGTGATGGTGGAGCTGAACTTCGATCACCGCCGCCCGGCCGCGTTGCTCGACCTGAACCAGGTGGGCGAGCTGGCCCTGTGGTCGGCAACGGAGGGCGAGGTCCGGCTGGGCGCGGGCGTGCCGTACGCCCAGGTGATCGCCGAGCTGGGGGACTCGCTGCCCGCATTGGCCATGGCGTCGCGCACGGTCGGCTCGCCGCAGATCCGCAACCGCGGCACGGTGGGCGGCAATCTCGGCGCCGCCTCGCCCGCCGGCGACACGCACCCGGTGCTGCTTGCGCTCGGGGGCCGGGTGGAGGTCGCGTCGGTCCGGGGCACGCGGTTCGTCCCGGCCGACGAGTTCTACCTCGGGGTGAAGCGCAACGCGCTGGAGCCCGACGAGCTGATCACCGCCGTCCACCTGCCCGCCTCGGCCGGGCCGCAGCAGTTCGCGAAGGTCGGCACGCGCAACGCGATGGTGATCGCCGTCTGCTCGTTCGCCCTGTCGCTGCGGCCGGAGAAGGCCGAGGTCGGTGCCGCCGTCGGCTCGGCCGCGCCCACGCCGCGGCGGGCCCGCGAGGCCGAGGATTTCCTGGCCGCCGAGCTGCCGTGGGGCTCGCCGGAGCCGCTGGCCGATTCGCTCAAACGCCGGTTCGGTGAGCTGGTGGCCCGGGCCGCGGCGCCGATCGACGACGTCCGCGGGAGCGCGGAATACCGCAAGCACGCCCTGTCCGTCCTCGCCCGGCGGACGCTGACCTGGGCCTGGGACGAACATCGGGGGAGTGGCCGCGAATGCGCGTGAACGTGACCGTGAACGGCGAGGGCCGGCAGGCCGACGACGTCTGGGAGGGCGAGAGCCTGCTGTACGTGCTGCGAGAGCGGCTGGGCCTGCCCGGTTCGAAGAACGCTTGTGAACAAGGCGAATGCGGCTCCTGCACGGTGTATCTCGACGACGTGCCGGTGTGCTCGTGCCTGGTCGCCGCGGGCCAGGTGGAAGGCCGCTCGGTGCGGACCGTCGAGGGACTGGCCGACGGCGACCGGCTCGACCCGGTACAGCAGTCCTTTGTGGACGCCGGGGCCGTGCAGTGCGGCTTCTGCACCCCAGGGCTGGTCGTCGCGGCGCACGATCTGCTGAACCGCGTCGCGAAGCCGAGCGACGAGGAGATCCGCGAGGCGCTGGCCGGGAACCTCTGCCGCTGCACGGGGTACGAGAAGATCCTGGACGCCGTCCGCTCGGCTGCCGTAACCAAGGACGTCACAGCCAAGGATGGTGCCGCGTGAAGACGCTCGTTTCGAACGCCGCGATCGCCACCGTCAGCGGCCCGGAGTACGCGAGCGGTTACGTGCTGATCGACAACGACCGTATCGCCGCCGTGGGAGAAGGCCGCTATTCCGGCGAAGTCGACGAGCACGTGGACGCGTCCGGCTGCCTGGTCACCCCGGGCCTGGTCAACACCCACCACCACCTGTACCAGTGGGCGACCCGCGGAATGGCGGCCGACCACACGTTGTTCGAGTGGCTCGTCGCGCTGTACCCGGTGTGGGGCCGGCTCGACGCGGACATCACGCACGCCGCGGGCACGGCCGGGATGGCGCGGCTCGCGCTGACCGGCTGCACGACTGTCGCCGACCACCACTACGTCTTCCCGCGGGACGGCGGTGACCAGGTCGAGGCGCTGGTCGCCGCCCGGCGGCGGATCGGCGTCCGGCTGCACCTGGTGCGCGGCTCGATGGACCGCGGCGAGTCCGACGGCGGCCTGCCGCCGGACAACCTGGTCGAGACGACCGAGGCCGCGCTGCTCGGCACCGAGGCCGCGATCGACCGGTTCCACGACTCCTCGCCCGGGGCGCACCTGCGCATCGCCGCCGGGCCGTGCTCGCCGTTCTCCGTCACCGAGCGGCTGATGTCCGGCGCGGCCGAACTGGCCCGGCGCAAGGGCGTCCGGCTGCACACACACCTGGCCGAGACGCTCGACGAGGAGCAGCAGTGCCTCGCCGAGGTCGGCTGCACCCCCGCCGAGTACGCGGACAAGCTCGGCTGGCTGGCCGGCGACGTCTGGCTCGCGCACACCATCCACCTTTCCGCCGACGCGATCCGCCGCTTCGGCGCTACGGGCACCGGCTCGGCGCACTGCCCGACGTCCAACGGCCGGATCGGCGCGGGCATCGCCCCGGTGCGCGACCTGCTCGACGCGGGCGTGCCGGTGGGCCTCGGCGTCGACGGCGCTGCGTCCAACGAGTCCGGCGGCCTCGGCGAGGAACTGCACCAGTCGTTGTTGCAGGCTCGCCAGCGCGGCGGTCCGAAGGCGCTGAGCACGCGTGAAGCGTTATGGCTGGGCACGATGGGCGGCGCGCGGTGCCTCGGTCGCGAGGCGGACCTCGGTTCGCTGGAGGTGGGCAAGCTCGCCGACCTGGCCGTCTGGGACCTGTCCGGGCTGAACTACGCGGGTATCACCGACCCGGTCGCGGCGCTGGTGCTGGGCGCGACGCCGCCGTTGGCCCGGCTGTTCGTCGGCGGCGAGGCCGTGGTGGAGAACGGCACGCTGCGCCAGGAGGACGAGTCCGCGATCGCGCGTGATCTGGCGGGCGCGAGCGCGCGGCTGCGGGAGGGCCGATGACCACCACTTTGCCGCTCACCGGCACGGCGAACGGCGTCGGCGCGAACGCCCAGCGCCCGGACGGCACGGTGAAGGTGCGGGGCGAGTTCGCCTACTCCTCGGACCTGTGGCACGAGGACATGCTGTGGGGCACGACGTTGCGCAGCCCGCATCCGTACGCCCGGATCACCGGCATCGAAATCGGGGAAGCCCTTGCGGTGCCTGGGGTTTACGCCGTGCTCACGCACGAGGACGTGCCCGGACTCAACCGGTACGGCCTGGAGCACGCCGACCAGCCGGTGCTGGCCGGCGACGTCGTCCGGTACCAGGGCGAGCCGGTCGCGCTCGTCGCCGCGGACCACCCGGAGACTGCGCTCCGGGCGATGAAGCGCATCAAGGTGAGTTACGAAGTGCTGGAGCCGGTGACGGACTCCGAAGCGGCTGTCGACGGTGTCGGCGCTTCGCTGCACCCGGGCGGCAACGTCGTCCGGCACGTGCGGATCCGGCGCGGCTCTTCGGAAGCTTCGGCCGACGTCGTGGTGTCCGGCGTGTACGAGGTCGGCATGCAGGACCAGGCGTTCCTCGGCCCGGAGTCCGGGCTCGCGGTGCCGGACACCGAGGGCGGCGTGGACCTGTACGTCGCGACGCAATGGCTGCACGTGGACCAGCAGCAGATCGTCGCCGCGCTCGGGCTGACGACGGAGAAGGTGCGGCTGACGCTCGGCGGCGTCGGCGGAGCGTTCGGCGGGCGCGAGGATCTGTCGATGCAGGTGCACGCGTGCCTGCTCGCGCTGCACACCGACAAGCCGGTGAAGATGGTGTACAACCGCGAGGAATCGTTCTACGGCCACGTGCACCGTCATCCCGCGAAGATGTACTACGAGCACGGCGCCACTTCGGACGGCCGTCTGGTGTACGTCCGCGCGCGGCTCTTCCTCGACGGCGGCGCGTACGCGTCTTCGACCGGCGCGGTGGTGGCGAACGCCGCGACACTCGGGGTCGGACCGTACACAGTGGACAATATCGCCGTCGATTGCTGGGGCACCTACACGAACAACCCGCCATGTGGCGCGATGCGTGGCTTCGGCGCGGTTCAGGCGGCGTTCGCGTACGAGTCGCAGATGGACAAGCTGGCCGTCGCGTGTGGACTCGATCCGGTGGACCTCCGTATCCGCAACGCGATGAGCGAGGGCTCGGTGATGCCCACCGGCCAGGTGGTGGACTCGGCGGCGCCCGTCGCGGAGCTGCTGGAACGCCTGCGCGCGCGTCCGCTTCCGCCGGAACGGGACTTCGACCTGCGGCACATGCCCGGCGGCGTCTCGAACACCACTCACGGCGAGGGGGTGGTGCGCGGGATCGGCTACGCGGTGGGGATCAAGAACGTCTGCTTCTCCGAGGGCTTCGACGACTACTCGACGGCACGCGTCCGGTTGCAGCTCGTCGGCGGCGAGCCGGCGGCCACCGTGCACACGGCGGCGTGTGAGGTCGGGCAGGGGCTGGTCACGATCATGCAGCAGATCGTGCGCACGGAGCTGGGCGTCGAGCAGGTCACCGTGCTGCCGATGGACACCTCGATCGGCAACGGCGGCTCGACCTCGGCGTCGCGCCAGAGCTACGTGACGGGCGGCGCCGTGCAGGCGGCTTGCGCCGCGGTGCGTGCCCGGCTGCTGGAGAGCCAGGCCTTGCCCGTGCGCACGCGGGTGGTGGGCGGCAAGCTGGTGGACGCTTCGGGCGTGGTCGTCGGTGACCTGGCTTCGGTGCTGGATTCGGCGTCTTTTGATGAAACCATCGAGTGGCGCCACCGGCCGACGCACCCGCTGGACCCGGAGACCGGCCAAGGCGACGCCCATGTGCAGTACGGCTTCGCCGCGCACCGGGCGGTCGTGGACGTGGACGTCGAGCTGGGCCTGGTGAAGGTGGTCGCGCTGGACTGCGCGCAGGACGTCGGCAAGGCGCTGAATCCGCAGGCCGTGGAGGGCCAGATCCAGGGTGGTTCCGCGCAGGGCCTGGGGCTGGCGGTGATGGAGGAGATCCAGGTCGTCGGCGGCCAGGTGCGCAACCCCTCGTTCACCGACTACCTGATCCCGACCGTGCTCGACATGCCGCCGATGGTCATCGACGTGCTGGAACGCCCGGACCCGAACGCCCCGTACGGCCTGCGCGGCGTCGGCGAGCCCCCGACCATCTCGTCCACTCCGGCCATCGCCGCCGCCATCCGCGCCGCGACCGGGCTGGCGCTCGAACGGGTGCCGGTGCGGCCGGAGCACATCACCGGCACGTAGCCGGGTTCTGTGGTTGGGTCGGACCACAGGGTGGCCGGTGTGGAGCAGACGGAGAAAGCCATGGCACACAAGGGACGAGCGAGGCTCTTCGACGCGTTGACGACGAAGGGAACAGCCTTCACCCACGAGGAGCGGCGCGAGCTGGGCCTGCTCGGCCTGCTGCCGATCGCCGAGAAGACCATCGACGAGCAGGTCGAGCACACCTACCACGAGTTCTCCACCCGCCGCGACGACCTCGACAAGCACATCTACCTGCGCGCCCTGCAGGACCGCAACGAAACGCTGTTCTACCGCCTGCTCAGCGAGCACATCGAAGAGATGATGCCGATCGTGTACACGCCCACGGTGGGCGAGGCGTGCCAGCGGTTCAGCGAGATCTACCGGCGCCCGCGCGGCCTGTTCGTCGCCTACCCGGACCGGGCGGAGCTGCGGGAGGTGCTGCGCAACCGGCCCGATCAGGAGGTCGACGTCATCGTGGTCACCGACGGGCAGCGCATCCTCGGCCTCGGCGACCAGGGCATCGGCGGCATGGGCATCCCGATCGGCAAGCTCTCGCTGTACACGCTGATCGGCGGCATCGACCCCGCGCGCACGCTGCCGATCGTGCTGGACGTCGGCACGGACAACGTCGAACGGCGCGAGGACCCGCAGTACCTCGGCTGGCGGCACCGGCGCATCGGGGACGACGAGTACTACGCGTTCATCGAGGACTTCGTCGCCGCTGTGCGCGAGGAGCTGCCCGACGTGCTTCTGCAGTGGGAGGACTTCGCCACCACACACGCGTTGCCGATCCTCGACCGCTACCGGGACCGGCTGCTCACCTTCAACGACGACATCCAGGGCACCGCCGCCGTCGCGCTCGGCGCGCTGCACGGCGCGGCCCAGACCGCCGGGCGGCCGCTGTCGGAGCAGCAGGTGGTGATGCTCGGCGCCGGCTCGGCCGGCATCGGCGTGCTGGAGATGATCCGGCAGGAAATGGTGTCGCAGGGCCTTTCCGACGCCGAAGCGGCCGCGCGGATCTGGGTGGTCGACATCAACGGTTTGCTCACCGACGACCGCACCGACCTCTCCGACGGCCAGCGCCGCTTCGCCCAGCCCGCCGCCCGCGTCGAGGGCTGGGCCGGGGTGCAGCTGGCGGACGTCGTGCACCAGGTCGACGTCGGCGTGTTGCTCGGCCTGTCGACGGCGGCGGGCGCGTTCACCGAGGAGATCGTCCGCGAGCTGGCGGCCAAGACCGACCGGCCGATCATCTTCCCGCTGTCCAACCCCACCAGCCGGGCCGAGGCGCACCCGCACGAGCTGGACGAGTGGACCGACGGCCGCGCGCTCGTCGCCACCGGCTCGCCGTTCGCCCCGGTGGAGCGCAACGGGAAGAAGCGCCGGGTCGCGCAGTGCAACAACGTCTACATCTTCCCGGCGATCGGCCTGGCCGTCACGGCCGCGCGCGCCACCCGCGTCACGGACGAGATGATGCGCGTCGCCGCCAAGACCCTCGGCGAGGCTTCCCCGGCCCTGTCCGACCCCGACGAACCGCTGCTCCCGGCGTGGGAGGACGTGCCGGAGATCGCCACGCGGATCGCCACCGCCGTCGCCGTCCAGGCGGTGCAGGACGGCGTCGCCCCGAAGCGCTCGGACGACGAGCTGGCCCAGCTCATCCGCGACGCCCGGTGGAAGCCCGAATACCGTTAACCCAGCTCCGCCTGAAGCCGCCGGGCGACGTCGACCACGGCGGTGCCCGCGACGGCCATCGGCTCGGTCGAGCGCATCGAGCGGGCCAGCACGAAGGCGCCCTCCAGGCTGGTGATCAGGGTGATTGTCAGCGTGCGGGCGGATTCGGGCGGCAGGCCGAATTTCTCGAGCCGCTCGGTGCCCGCGTCGATCCACGCGGTGAAGACGTCGGCCGTCGCCTGGCGGAGGGTTTCGTTGGTGGTGGCCACTTCCAGCGCGACGGTCGCGATCGGGCAGCCCTCGACGTAGTCCGTCTCCAGCAGCGAGGTGACGCCGGCGGCGAAAAACGCCTCGATGCACTCGACCAGGCCCGCCTCCGGCTTGACGAAGAGGTCGAACAGCGCGATGTACTGCATTCCCGAGCTGCGCACGACCTCTTCGCCGAGCTGCTCCTTCCCGCCGGGGAAGAAGTGGTACAACGAGCCGAACGGCGCGCCCGCCGCCTCGACGATCTGCTTCACACCGGTGCCCGCGTAACCGCCCTGCCGGAACAGCTCGGCCCCGGCGGCCAGGATGCGGTCCTTCGTCCCTGTCACGAAACCGAGGATAGCTCTTTCGCGCTAGAGCGTTCTATCAAACGCTCGCCGAAGACCAGGTTGAGCACCACGGCGGTCAGGCAGCCCGCGCTGATGCCCGAGTTGAGCACCACCTGAAGCGCGGCGGGGAAGCCCGAGTAGAAGTCCGGCAGCGCGATCGGAATCAGGCCGATGCCCAGCGAAGCGGCGACGATCGCGACGTTGGCCGGGTGCTCGAAGGACGCCTTGGCCAGCGTGCGCACTCCGCTCACCGCGACGCTGCCGAACAGCACCAGTCCTGCCCCGCCGAGCACCGGCTGCGGCACCAGCGCGATGATCCCGCCGGTCACCGGCAGCACGCCGAGCACCACCAGCACCAGGCCGCTGGCCGCGACGACGTACCGGCTCACCATGCGCGTCAACGAAACCAGCCCGATGTTCTGCGCGAACGCCGTGCACGCGAAACCGCCGAAGACCGTGCTGACCGCGGTGGCCAGCCCGTCCGCGCGGAGGCCGTCGGCGAGTGTCCGGCCGGTGGTCGGCCGCCCGACGATCTCGCCGAGCGCCAGCAGGTCCGCGGTGCTCTCGGCCATCACCACGAGCATCACGATGGCCATCGAGACGATCGCCGCCACGTCGAACACCGGCGCGCCGAAGTGAAACGGCGTCACGATGCCGAACACCGGCGCCTGCTTCAGCGTCGAGGCGTCGACTTCGCCCAGTGGCCACGCCACGAGCGTGCCCGCGACCAGCCCGAGCAGCAGCGCGATCCGGCTCCAGAAACCGGACAGGAAGCGGGTGAAGACCAGCACCGCCAGCAAGGTGACGCCCGCCAGCAGCAGCCCGGACGGCCGCGCCGCCGGCCGTTGCGCCGAGATCCATTGCACGGCCACGGGCAGCAGCGAGACGCCGATCAGCGTGATCACCGTGCCGGTCACCACGGGCGGGAAGAATCGCGTCAGCTTCGAGAAGAACGGTGCCGCCAGCACCACGAAAAGACCGCCGACCAGCGTCGCGCCGTAGACCACGCCCAGCGCGCCGCCGGACTTGTGCTGCTCGGCGATGGCGAGGATCGGCGCGACGGAGGCGAACGTGACGCCGTTGACCAGCGGCAGCCGCGCGCCGAAGCGCCAGAGGCCGAGGGTTTGGAGCAGTGTGGCCAGCCCCGCGGTGAACAGCGAGGCGCTGATCAGCAGGCTCAGCTGCCCGGGGCTGAGCCCGACGGCGGCGCCGATCACGAGCGGAGGGGCCACCACGCCGGCGTACATGGCCGCGACGTGCTGAATGCCGCCGAGCACGAGCTGCGGCAACGGCGGCCGCGCGTCGACGGGGTGTGGGTGATCCGGGTTTTCGGGCGTGCAGGTGCCTGACATGCGCTCTCC
>DASXYS010000049.1:0-17659 GCA_036502365.1 Amycolatopsis sp. | reverse complement strand
TGAAGTCCGCGGTGAAGCACTCCACGTGGCACGTCCAACGCAGCCAGGCCCGCGCCGTCGGGCACCTGTTCCGCTTCCAGGTGCCGATGGCGCCGGAGAAGTGGCTGGTGCGCGACAGCGCCGCGGCGGTCGAGGGGCTCTTCCACTCCTGGTCCGGCCCCGGCTGGCGGTCCTCACCGGACTTCGCCGTGAGCGCCGGCCGGTTCCGCCAGGCGATGCTCGTGCCGGGTGTCGCGCACTCCGCGCTGGAGTACTACCGCTGGGCCTTCCGCGCCCAGTTCCGCGGCGAGGGCAGGCGGTTCACCGACGCCGTGGACAAACGGGTGGCCGCGCCCCTGCTGCAACTGCACGGCGCCGTGGACACCTGCATCGTCCCGGAGACCGCGCTGGAATCCGTGCACTGGGCCGGGCCGCACAGCGAGCCCCGGGTCTGGAACGGCATCGGGCACTTCCCGCACCTCGAAGACCCGGACCGCGTCACGAAGTCCATTGTGGACTTCATCGGCTAGCTCGCGCAGGCGCCGGTGCTCACCTTCGTCGTCTGCGACGGGGCGGCGTCGACCTCAGAGCGGACCTGTTCGGCCGTCAGCGTGAAGCCCGTGTCCGGGTCCTCCACCGCCGCGCCGAAGACGACGCCGATCACGTCGCCGTCCGGGGTCAGCATCGGGCCGCCGGAGTTGCCGCTGCGGATGGTCGCGCGGACGGTGAACACGTCCCGCTGCACGGTGTTCGCCTCGTAGATGTCCGGGCCGCGCAGGTTGATCCGGCCGCGCACACGGGCCGGAGTCGCCTTGTACGGGCCGTCGAGCGGGTAGCCGAGCACGATCGCGCTGTCGCCCGCGCCCGCCGTCTGACCGGCGAACGGCAGGGCGGGCGCGCGCAGGCCCGGCACCGCCAGCACGGCGATGTCGACCTCCGGGTTGAAGTACACGACCCGCGCCCGGTAGTCGCCCGAGGTGGACTCGATGCCGACCTCGTCGGTGCCCGCGACCACGTGCGCGTTGGTCATCACGCGCTGCGGCGCGATCACGAAACCACTGCCCTCCAGCGACCGTGAGCACGACGGCGCGTTGCCGCGGATCTTCACCACGCTCGGGTGCACGCGGGTGACGACCGCGCTGGCGTCCAGCGTCGAGTCCGGCGGCGAGGTGTCCGCCGAAGGCGCCTTCTCGAACGGCGACACCGCCGACGGGAAGCCCGACGCGTCGAGCAGCTTCCGCAGATCGGTCGGGAAGCCCTGGGCCGCGGCCGGCATCGCGTCGTTGACCTTGCCCAGCACCACTGAGGAGTTGATCGCCTTGGCCAGCCCCGGCACGGCGGAGACGGTGGTCAGCGGGTTCGCCACCAGCCACGCGACCACGAACACCGCGGCGGCCTGCACGATCGCGCCCAGCGTTTTGTCCACTCCGGACAGTTTGTCGGGGTTGATCTTGTGGCGCAGCCGCCGCCCGGCCCACACCCCGATCGTCTCGCCGAGCACCACGAGGAACACCACGGTGCCGAACGCGAACGCCACCTTCGCGACCTGGTTGTCGAACAGCTCCACCACGTACGGCGCGAGCTTCACCCCGAGCACGGCGCCGATACCGACGCCGATCAGCGCGGGCAGGGCCACGATCACCCCCTGGAACGCCCCGGAGACGGCGGCGAGCACCGCGAGCAGCAATACCAGGACATCAACCCAGTTCACCTGGTCACCCCCGCTCTTCGGCCGCGTTCCGGGCCTGATGTTCGGCCAACGCTACGTCAAGGTCGCGCACGTCGCCGGTGTCCCACTCCCGTTCCCAGCCGCCCAGTGACAGCAGCGTGGACAGCAGGCCGGCGGTGAAGCCCCAGACGAACAGACCGTCGACGTCGAACGCCGGGCCCTTCCACGGCGCACCGGACTTCCGCACCTGGAACCGGCGGGCCGGGTCGGTCAGATCGGCCAGCGCGACGCGCGCGACCGCGGCCGTCTCGCCGGGATCAACGGCGTGCACCGGCGACGGTGTCTCCCAATACGCGAGCACGGGCGTCACCGCGAAGCGCGAGACGGGCACGAACAGCTCCGGCAGCACCGCGATCGGCAGCACGCCGGACGGGTCGACGCCGGTCTCCTCCTCGGCCTCGCGCAAGGCCGTGCCGACCGGGCCGCCGTCGCCGTCCTCGGCGCCGCCGCCCGGGAACGAGACCTGCCCGGCGTGCGAGCCGAGGGTGTCGGCGCGGCGCTGGAGCAGCACGTCCGGACCGTCGGAGCGCTCGCCGAACAGGATCAGCACGGCGGCCGAGCGCGTCAGCAGGTCTTCCGGCGGGGCGAACCGGGTGAACGCCCGGCTGTCGACCTCGGCGGACACCTTGACCAGCGGCCGCAGCCACTCGGGCACGGCTTCGGGTGCGACGAGCGGTCCGGTCATGAATTGTCCTTCACAGCTGTACGCACCTGATCAGTGTTGTCGAACAAGCGTGGATTCCCGATGAACCGGGCCAACCCGCCCGCGGTGACCAGGTAGGAGGCCGGAAGCGAGGACGGCACCTTCAGCGCCGTGCGGATCGGCCCGGACTGGCCGTCCCCGTCGAAAACCGAGGGCAGGTGGACGCCGAGCTGGGCCAGCAGCCCGAGGCCGTCCTTGGCGGGGCTCGCTACCTGGACCCCGAGCACACGCGCCGCGCCGGGCTCCGCGGCGTACCGGTCGAGCACCGGCAGCTCGGTGCGGCACGGCACGCACCACGATGCCCAGACGTTCACCAGTACCGGGCCGCCGCCCAGCACCTTGCCGACGTCCACGCGGGAGCCGTCGCCGAGGCAGTCGGCCTGGATTCCGGACAGCTCCTGGACACCCGTGCCGCCGGACGGCGCCGGGCACGGCCGCAGCGCCGCCTGCGCGCGGACCGCGGTGAGGTCACCGGTGGCCGGCGCGGCGCTCTTCGTTTCGCCGCCACGCGTGGTCAGCAGGGCCACGAGCAGCGCGACCACCAGGACCGCGCCGCCGAGGGCCCATTTGGTGACTGCCGTCACCCGCGCGCCGCCAGCTCGAGGATGTGCTCACGCTCCTCGCCCTTGACCAGCTTCGCGGCCGCTTCGAACTCGGTCGGCCCGGCGCCGAACGACGGGCAGTCCTTCTTCAGCGGGCACGCGCCGCAGGCGGGCTTGCGGGCGTGGCAGACGCGGCGGCCGTGGAAGATCACGCGGTGGGACAGCATCGTCCACTCCTTGCGCGGGATCAGCTCGCCGACCGCGTGCTCGACCTTGACCGGGTCCTCCTCCTCGGTCCAGCCCCAGCGGCGCACCAGCCGGCCGAAGTGGGTGTCCACTGTGATCCCCGGCACGTCGAAGGCATTGCCGAGCACGACGTTCGCGGTCTTGCGCCCGACCCCGGGCAGCGTGACCAGGTCTTCCAGCCGGCCGGGCACCTCGCCGCCGAAGCGCTCCGTCAGCGCGGCGCCGAGGCCCATCACCGAGTTGGCCTTCGCGCGGAAGAACCCGGTGGTGCGGAGGAACTCCTCCAGCTCGGCGCGGTCGGCACCGGCGTAATCGGCGGCGGTGCGGTAGCGCTTGAACAGCGCGGGCGTGACCAGATTCACCCGCACGTCCGTGGTCTGTGCCGAAAGGACGACCGCGACCAGCAGTTCCAGTGGATTGGTGAAATCCAGCTCGGCCTTCGCGTCGGGATAAACCTCGTCGAGGCAACGCTTCATACGCCGGGCGCGTCTCACCAAGGCGAGCCGGCTTTCACCGGCGCCCTTGCGGGGGGCGTTCGTGGCGGCAGGTGGCACCCCGATAGCCTACGGGCGCGTCGGACGAGCCGGGCGGGAGCACCCACCGGTGGGCGGCCGACACGCCAGAGCACCACCTCGGCGCACGCGTGTCCGCCATGAGCGAGGATCTGGAGTCGATGCTTACTTTTGTCACCGACAGTAGTGGATGTGTTTCATGACCGTGTGGTTCGTGATCCTGGTCCCACTGGTGATCATGTTCTTCGCGCTCTTCATGGAGCGCGTGGAAAGCCGGCTCAAGCACGTCGCCGTGCAGGAGAACGAGGTCGAAGAGTTCCTGGAGCAGGCCCAGCCCAACGAGGTCAGGGCCCTGTACGGGCACGGAATCGGCCGCGCGCTCGAGCTGTTCAGGCTGCGCAGGCTCGGCGGACGGGCAGCCAGGCTTCGCGCGCGACGCGTGCGGAGTTAGGCTCCACGTTCGTGCGAGATCGTCTCCGGCCGCCGCGGGCAACGCGGCGAGCCGACGGGCGATCTCGGCGACACGCCCTAGACTGACGCGAAAGTGATCGGCGACACGGGCCTCCACCAGCGGAGGAGCGTGATCGTTTCTCGACGAGGAGGCACCCGAGGTGGACGAAACCCTGGCCCGTGCGGGCATTTTCCAGGGTGTTGAGCCGGCGGCCGCGGAGGCTCTGGCCCAGACCTTGGAATCCGTGGAGTTTCCCCGCGGCCATGTCATCTTCAACGAGGGCGAGCCCGGCGACAAGCTGTACATCATCCAGTCCGGCAAGGTGAAGATCGGCCGCAAGTCCCCGGACGGCCGCGAGAACCTGCTGGGCATCTTCGGCCCGTCCGACATGTTCGGCGAGCTGTCCATCTTCGACCCCGGCCCCCGGACGTCCAGCGCGACGACGGTGACCGAGGTCCGCGCGGTCACCATGGACCGCCCGGCGCTGCGCCAGTGGATCTCCACGCGGCCGGAGATCGCCGAGCAGCTGCTCCGCGTGGTCGCCAGGAGACTGCGCCGGACGAACAACATGGTCGCCGAGCTGATCTTCACCGACGTCCCCGGCCGCGTGGCCCGGGCGCTGCTGCAGCTCGCGCAGCGCTTCGGCAGCCAGGAAGCCGGCCTGCTGCGGGTCACGCACGACCTCACGCAGGAAGAGATCGCGCAGTACGTCGGCGCCTCCCGCGAGACCGTGAACAAGGCCCTGGCCGACTTCGCGCACCGCGGCTGGCTGCGGCTCGAAGGCAAGAGCGTGCTGATCCTCGACCCCGAGCGGCTGGCGCGGCGCGCCCGCTGATCCCCTGCGCGGGGTAACCCCCGCGGTTTTCCGAAGGCCACCCCCGCACCACGCGGCGGGTGGCCTTCGTGGTTTCCGGCTTTCTTCGTCGGACGAGGAAGCCTTGTCAGGCAAGGAAGTTCGGCCAAAAACAAACGAGGAGCCGGGCGCCACCCCCGACGTGGCGCACCGGCTCCTCGCTCGCGCGCGGACCATCCCCCGACGACCCGCGCTCCCGCCCTCCGGACCAGGCCCCGACCCGTATGCCAGAGGGAGCTGGGAGTTGTGCTGTTGTACAACCATCATGGCCCATACCCACGAATTCAAGGCCATTCACTCTCAAGGACGCCACTTCCCCGGTTTCGTTGCACGAGTTCACCGGGAATCCATACAGCGTTACGGGATCGAGACCTCCGGTCCGAACCCCGCCCCACCGGCCCGGCAGTGACGCACCTGACCGTCAAATAATTGGTACTCACGTACCACTCTGTTGCATACTGGTACGCGTGTCCCACTCTGCTCAGTCCGAAGGCCGGACCACGCTCGCCGACTACCGCACCGCGCTGACCGCTCCCGGCTCCCGCCGCGCGGTTCTCGCGTCCGTGCTCGCCCGGCTGCCGATCGCGATGATCGGCATCTCGGCGCTGCTCTACGTCCAGCGTGAGACGGGTTCGTTCGCCACCGCGGGGCTGGTCTCGGCCAGCTCGCTCGCCGGCGTCTCGGTGGGCGCGGTGATCCAGGGCCGGCTGATCGACCGCTTCGGCCCGACGCGCCCGCTGCTCGTCACGGCGCTGGTGCTCTCGCTGTCGATGACCACGCTCGCTCTCGCGATCGAGGCCCATGCGGCGACGATCCTGCTGGTCGGGCTGGCGGCGATGACCGGGCTTTCGGAGCCGATGGTGGGCTCGGCCTCACGGGCGCTGTGGACCCGGCTGCTGCCCGAGGGAAGTGCTCGCAACGCCGCGTTTTCCTACGAAGCGATCAGCATGGAGATGTTCTTCATCCTCGGCCCCGGCATCGCGGGCCTGCTGGTGACGGCGCCGTGGCCGGGCACCGGCATGGTCGCGGGCACGGCGGCGATGGTGATCGGCGCGACGCTGTTCGCGCTGAGCCCGGCCGTCCGCGCGTGGGGGCCGGCGCCGCGGGCGAAGACGCCTCTGCTGGGCGCGCTCGCCGGCCCGGGCATGCGCACGCTGGCACTGGCGGCGCTCGGCTTCGGCGTGGTGATCGGCTTCGTCGAGGTCGCCGTCCCGGCCGCGGCGACGGAGTCCGGCCACGCTTCGTTGAGCGGGCTGCTGCTTTCGGCGTGGTCGCTGAGCTCCGTGGCGTTCGGTGTCGCGTACAGCCTCCACCCGTGGCCGCGCCGGCTGGGCCTGCGCCTGCCGGTACTGCTCGGTGGCTTCGGCGCGCTGGTCGCGCTGCTGGCGCTGCCGTCGTCGCTGTGGGCATTGGCGGTGCTGATGCTCCTGGCCGGCGCCATGATCACTCCTCAATCGACCACTCACTCGGCGGCGATCGAGATCGTCGCACCGCGCGGCACGGCCGCGGAGGCGTTCGGCTGGGTGCTGACGGCGGTCACCCTGGGTCTGGCCGCTGGCCAGTCGGTGAGCGGCTACCTGGTCGAGCACGCGGGCACCAGCGCGGCGTTCCTGGCGGCGGGCGTGGCGGGCCTCGTGCTGGCGGTTGTGGTGTGGACCCTGCGCGGCACGGTCCGGCCGTTGGCCTCGGCTGCTCCCGCGGAACTGGTCGGCGTCGGGCGGTAGCCGGGAGGTACCTCTCGCTCCGACGCCGATTTCCCAGCTCAGCAGCCATTTCCTGCTTCGGTCACCAGAATTGTCGGTGGGCGGGGCTAGCTTGCGGGCATGGATCTCACGTCCCCAGTGCGGCCGCTGTCGGCGGCCGCGAGTGCCGCGGTCCGGCTGCTGCCGCGGCAGGCTTTGCTGCGACTGCGCGCCGACGAGAGCGGAGTCGTGGTCGCGGGCAGCGACCGTGACCTCGCCGTGCAGTTCGCGTGCGCGGCCACCACGCACACCGACGGCGAGGTGCTCGTTCCCGCGGCGCCACTCGCCGAGACGCTGCGCATGCTCGGCAGCGAGCTGGTCCGGCTGGTCGTCGAGGGCAGCAGGCTCGCGGTGCGGGTCGAGGGCGCCCGGTTCGCCCTGCCGCTGCTGGACCGCGACCTGCGGCCGGAGCCACCCTCGCCGCCTCAGGTGTCCGAAGTAGACGGTGCACTGCTGGCGACGGCGCTGCGCACCGTGGCGGGCACGGCGGCGAAGGACGATCCGCTGCCCGTCTTCACCGGGGTCCGGATCCAGGCCGACGGCGAGGGGCTGCGGCTGACCGCGTCGGATCGGTACCGGATGGCGGTCGCGCGGCTGCCGGTGCGGCGCGCCGAGGGGCCGCTCGACGTGCTCGTCCCGGCCGGGCTGCTCACCGAGGCCGCGCGGCACGCCCACGGCATCCTCGGCCTGCACGGCGACGGCAGCCGCTTCGGCCTGAGCTGGGCCGGCGGCGCGGTCACCACCGCCGTCCTGGACGCGGGCTTCCTGTCAGCGGACGCGATCCCGTCCGACGCCGTCGACACCGAGGTGGAGATCAACGCGGACGCGCTTGCCGCCGCGGTCCGCCGGGTCGGCGTCTACTCCGAGGACCGCCGCATCCTGACCCTGGAGGTCGGCGACCAGCAGGTCCGTCTCGCCAGCTCCCGCCAGGACACCGGCGAAGCGGAGGAAACGCTGAAGGCGAACGTTTACGGCGGCCGCACCTCGCCGTCCTTCCAGGCGAAGTACCTCCTCGAAGCACTGGCCCCGTTCTCCGGCGGCGACGTCCGGCTCGCCATCCAGCCCGGAATGCGCGCCTGTGTCCTGCGTTCCGCCGAGGTGAAGGAGGTCGAGCTGACGTACTACCTGATGCCGATGCTGCCCCGCTGACCGCGTTCCGACGGCGAAAGGGCCGCCCGCATCGAAAGCGAGCGACCCTTTCACGACCAGCGAAGGACTCAGGCGGCGGACTCGGCCTTCACCGCCGCCTCCACCTCGTCGAAGCTCGGGTTCACCAGGGCGGTCGAGCCGATGATCACCGTCGGCACGGTCTCGTTCCCGTTGGCCACCGAGCGCACCCGCTCGGCCGCACCCGGGTCCTCCCAGATGTTGACCTCCTTGACGTTCAGGCCGCTCGCCATCAGCGGGCGCCGCAGCGCCGCGCAGAAGCCGCAGCCCGGCCGCCAGTAGAACTCGACCTCGACGTCACTCATCGCGCGTCCTCCGAAGAACGTAGGTAGTCCAGCTGCGCCTGCACACTCAGCTCGGCAGGCGCCCACAGTGCCTGGTCGATGTCGGCGTAGACGACCTCGACCACCTGGCGCGGAGTCGCGTCCGCGCCGAGCACTCCCAAGGCCGAACGCACCTGATCCAGTCGCTGTTCCCGGTGCGCCAGGTACTCGCGCGCGGTCGCGGGCAGGTCGGCCAGCTCGGGGCCGTGCCCGGGCAGGCCGGGGGTGCCGCCGGGCAGCTCGATCAGCCGCCGCAGGGAGCGCAGGTAGTCGCCGAGGTCGTGCAGCACGGTGGTGCCGCGGCCCAGGATCGTGTCGCCGGTCAGGATCTGCCCGGCGACGTGCAGTGACACGGAATCGTCCGTGTGCCCGGGAGTGTGCAGCACCTCGAAGCTCAGGCCGCCGGCGGTGAGCACGTCGCCGTCCGCGAACGGCTCCGTGCCCAGGCACAGCGACGCGTCGAACGCCCGCACCGGCGCCCCGACCTTCTCGGCCAGCCACGGCGCGCCCTCGGCGTGGTCCGGATGGTGGTGGGTCAGCACGATCAGCTCGACGGGCCCGACGGCCGCGAGCCGCTCCAGGTGCTCCAGGTCGCGGTAGCCCGGGTCGACGACCACGGCGGCGGGCGCGTCCGGCGCGCGCAGCACCCAGCTGTTGGTGCCCTCCAACGTCATCATCGACGGGTTGTTCTCCAGCAGCACCGAGGCTGTCTCGGAAACACGGCGCAGCTCGCCGTACGCGGGCGCGGTCACTTTCAAGCCTCCGTCGGATCCAGGACAACACGGATGTGGTCGCCATCCCGGATCAGCGTTGGGGTGGTCCGGACGATCTCCCGGGGCGACGCGAGGGCCTCGTCCGCCGTGGTGAACGCCTCCAGTTCGCTGAGCATGAGCCAGGTCGGCGGCATCAGCATGCGGCGGCCTTCGCGGGCGTCCGCGATCGCGTCCCGCGGAAGTTGCCAGCCGGCGGCGTCGGCCTCGGACGTCGCGCCGTCCGCGCGCTGTCCTTCGGGGAGCTTCGCGGCGAAGAACCGCGTGTCGTAACGGCGCGGCTCCTGCTCGGGCGTGACCCAGTGCGCCCACGGCAGCAGCGAGTCGGCGCGCAGCGTCAGACCGGCGTCGGCGAGGAAGCCGGCCAGCGAGATTTCCTTGCGCTCCAGGGCTTTCCGGGCGTCGCGGTACGGCGAGACGTCAGCGACCACGCCGTCCTCCGCGCCCGCCAGCAAAACGCCGGATTCCTCGAACGTCTCGCGCACCGCGCCGCACACCAGCGCGCGGGCGAGGGAATCGTCACAGGTGAACTGTCCGGCCCACCAGCTCGGCGGCGGCCCGGCCCAGCTCACGGACGCGTCGGCGTCGCGCGGATCCACCCCGCCGCCGGGGAACACGGTCATCCCGCCCGCGAACGGCATGCCCTTGACACGGTGCTGGAGGAAGACCTCGAGGCCGGCCGCACCGTCACGCAGGAGGATCACCGTCGCCGCGTCCCTGGGCCGGGCGGGCGGCCCGTCGGCGTTCCCCCTCGTCGCGATACCGGGATTCACAGGGATGTCGAAGACGAACTCACGGGGCCGATCCACCCCGGCAACATACCTCGCGTCCCGGGCGGACGGCCGGATACTTGTGGCATCTCATACGACGACGGCGGACCGGGCAGTCCGGTCCGCCGTCGTCACAAGCAGAAACGCGTCAGGAGTTCGACCAGCGCTGGTCGCCGCCGCTGCGGGACGCGCCGTTGAGGCGCAGCTTCGCCGCCTCGGCCCGCTCGCGCTCGGCCAGCTCAGCGTGCAGCTCACGCAGCAGCGCGCGGTCGCGCTCGGACAGGCTCGGGTCTTCCAGGTCGAGCGCGGGCAGGTCGACGACCTCGTGCATGCTCGGCTTGCCCGCGGCGATCTCGCGGCCCTTCTCCGGGTCCTCGGCCAGCGCCTGCCGCAGCTGCGCGACCTCGGCCGGCGTCAGGTCGGCGGTGCGTTCCGCGCGTGTCTCGGAGTCGGACCGCGACCCACGCGAGTTGTCCTGTGGCAACGAAGGCGGCGGTGTGGCAGGCGCCGGCGGCGGGCTCGGCTGGCTCTGCACGATCGGCACCACAGGCGCGATCGGCTCGGCGGCCTGCGCGCGCATGCTGTGCCGGCTCGGCGACTCGACGACCGGCTCCGGCACGGCGGCCGGGACGGGCGGCGCGGGCGGCGTCACCGGCTCGGGCGCGCGGTACTCCGCGGGCGACGAGTGCGTGGTGCCCGTGACCCACACCGGCGTCGCGACGGCACCGGCCGACTGGTGGTACGAGGACCGGGCGACACCGGGGCCGCTGACCTCGACGACCGAGCGGATGCCCGCGCGGCGCAGCGCCGTGTCGACGCGGAACGCGACCGCGGGCGGGTTGCCCTCCGGACCCAGTTCGACGAGCACCACCCGCTGCGGCAGCGCGCCCGGCACACTGCCCGCCGGGGTGTTGCGCCACACCGCGTGCACGGACCGGACGTCCGGCAGCACCTGCAGCGTGCGGTCGAGCGCCTCGGCCAGCCCGAACTCCGGCTGGTTGTCGCCGGTGAACCGGTGGCTGTGCACCTGCTCGGCCTCGTCGACCAGCAGGTCGTTGGCCAGTGTCGCGTCCGACCGGCTCATCTCGAGCACCAGCGCCAGCTCACGCTGCTCCGTCGAGCTCACCGGGATCCGGCCCGCGATCAGCGTGCCGGTGGTCAGCTCGACCGCCTCGTCGATGTGCGCGCGGGCGATCAGCTCACGCGCTTCGGTGAGTGCGCTGTCATCGATCCGGCCCGCCAAGGCCAATAACAGGTTGTGCAGGCGCAGTGGCACCGAGAACCCGTCCATGGGCGGGCCATCGTGGACCTCCACCATTGCTCTGCTCCCTCCCAGCTCGCCTGGCGGCACGAGCATTAAGCGGCGACGAGTCGATTGCCCGAGCCCGCGGCACCTACGCAGACCAGCTCGGAATTGGCGAGCGCGGCCCGGTGGTACCCGGGAAGGTCGAAGCGCGGCGGGATGACCTCGACGCTGGGCTCCTCGTCACCCAGGACCCGCAGCACGCGCTGCAGTTCCCCGGTGAGCCTCGGCTGCCCGGACGTCGCCGTCACCAGCAGGACCCGCTTGGCCCCGCCTTCGCCGACCACACCGAGGTGCCGCCAGCTTTGCCGCACTTCCCCCACATCCACGCGCCCACGCAACGTTGCGTGGAGCAAGACGGACACAGAGTCGACGGAGTTCACCCATTCGGGCGCACTCTGCGTGAATGTGTACCTGGTCTCGGTGACGTCGTCTACCCCCAGGGTGGAACTCACCTGGTGCCAGTCGGCGCCGTGCGGGATCAGACCCGCGACGAGCAGGCGGTACTCGGTCTGGTCCAGATCGATCCTGTGCTTAAGCAAAGACCTGGGCAGGGTGCGCGCGAGCGTGCCCATCGCGCCCTCGCCGAGCCAGTCCCGGAATCGCCACAGCAGCTGGTCGGGCGTGCGGCCCGCCAGCCGGATCAGCAGCTCGTGCAGGGACTGTTCGATGTCGGGATCCACTACCGCACCTCCACGATGATTTCGACCTCCACGGGCGCCCCGATCGGCAGCTCCGCGACGCCGACGGCCGAGCGGGCATGCACACCCGCGTCGCCGAAGACCTCGCCCAGCAGCTCGGAAGCGCCGTTGACCACAGCGGGCTGGCCGGTGAAGCCGTCCGCGGACGCGACGAAGCCGACCACCTTCACGATGCGCGCCACCGAGTCGATGCCGACGAGCGCGTGCACCGCGGCGAGGGCGTTCAGCGCCGCCGTGCGGGCGTGCCCCTTCGCCTCCTCGGGGCTGACTTCCGCGCCGACCTTGCCGGTCGCGGCGAGCACGCCGTCGACGAACGGCAGCTGGCCGGACGTGTAGACGTGCGAGCCGCTCCGCACGGCAGGTACGTAGGCGGCCAGCGGCGCGGCGACGCCGGGCAGCTCGATGCCGAGCTCGGCGAGCCGGGAACTCCAAGCCATGACGGTCCCCCTCAGCCCTTCGCGCGCTTGAGGTAGGCGACATGCTGCTCGCCGCTCGGGTTGGGCAGCACCGTCACCAGTTCCCAGCCGTCCTCGCCCCACTGGTCGAGGATCTGCTTCGTCGCGTGGATCAGCAGGGGGACGGTGGCGTACTCGAATTTCACACCGGTGGCGCTCATGCGAGGGAGCGTAACCAAGGCGGCAAGGGCGTCCGTGAGGCGTCCGCCTAACAGGTCGCCACCCGTCCAGGTGAACGACTCACCGACCGTAGTTCGATGTGGCTCACTTCACACTCGATCGCGAGTGGCCGGGCCGGTTCTCATCGAACTGGACACTCAGGACGGTCCGGGCCGCTAGCGTGCAAGCCGTGGAGACCTGGCGGATCGTCGCGACGGCGCTGCTCGCGGCCGCCGGGCTGCCGCTGGTTCTCGTCGTGATGGCGAAAGTGCGCGACCGGGTGGACAGCTCGGCCCAGGTCGCGATCGGCGGGGCGGTGACGCTCACCGCGCTGGTCGTGGTGGCCGTGCTCACCCTCACCGTGCTGCCGGGGGTGCTCACCTGGATCGTCGTGGCGGCGGTGGCCGCTGCGTTCGGCGTCATGATGCTCGCCAGCTGAGAGCCGGTTTAGGGTAAACATCGTGACCACACCCCCCGCCGGCTGGACCGACGAGCTCTCCCGGGCTCGGCTGCACTTCGTCACCGGCAAGGGCGGTACTGGCAAGACCACGCTGACTGCGGCGCTGGGCCTCGCGCTCGCTCGCGAGGGCCGCCGCGTGCTGCTGATCGAGGTCGAGGGACGTCAGGGCATCGCCCAGCTCTTCGACACCGAGCCGCTGCCGTACGCGGAGCAGCGCATCGCGTCCGTCCCCGGCGGCGGCGAGCTGCGGGCGCTGCACATCGACGTCGAGGCCGCGCTGCTCGAGTACTTCGAGATGTTCTACAACCTGGGCTTCGCCGGCCGGACGCTGCGGCGGATGGGCGCGATCGAGTTCGCGACCACGCTCGCGCCGGGCCTGCGCGACGTCCTGCTCACCGGGAAGATCAAGGAGTGCGTCGGCCGCACCGAGTCCGACGGGCGCCACACCTACGACGCCGTGGTCGTCGATTCGCCGCCGACCGGCCGCGTGGTGAAGTTCCTCGACGTCACCAAGGCACTGACCGATCTCGCCAAGACCGGCCCGATCCGCGGCCAGGCCGACGGCGTCGTCCGGCTGCTGCACTCCGGCGAGACCGCGGTGCACCTCGCCACGCTGCTGGAGGAGATGCCGGTCCGCGAGACCGTGGAGGCAGTGGCCGAGCTCGACGGCGCCGACCTGCGCCCGGGCGCGGTGCTGGTCAACCGGGTCCGGCCGCCTCGGCTGCCCGCGCGCTCGGTGACCGCGGCCGCGGACGGGCGCGTGGACGCCGCCCGGGTGCGCAACGGGCTGGCGTCGGCCGGGGTGAAGCTGCCCGACGACACGCTGGACGCGCTGGTCGAGGAGACCGTGGAGCACGCCGTGCGCGTGGCCGCGGAGCAGCGGGCGCGCGAGCAGCTGGCCGAGGCCGACCTGCCGACGCTGGAGGTGCCGGAGCTCACCGACGGCGTCGACGTCGCGGGCCTCTACGAACTCGCCGCGGCGCTGGTGGAACAAGGGGTGCGCTGATGAGCACGGCGATCGACATCGACGCGCTGCTGGACGACGCCGACAGCCGCGTGGTCGTCTGCTGCGGTTCCGGCGGTGTCGGCAAGACGACCACCGCGGCCGCACTCGCCGTGCGCGCGGCCGAGCGCGGCCGTCGGACCGTGGTGCTCACCATCGACCCGGCGCGCCGCCTCGCGCAGGCGCTGGGCCTGCGCGAACTGAGCAACCACCCGAAGCAGGTGAAGGTCGACGGCTTCGAGCCCAAGGGCGAGCTGTGGGCGATGATGCTCGACATGCGCCGCACGTTCGACGACATGGTGCGGGTGCACGCCGGGCCGGAGCGGGCCGAGCAACTGCTGCAGAATCCCTTCTACCAGACCATTTCCACGTCGTTCTCCGGTACGCAGGAGTACATGGCGATGGAGAAGCTGGGCCAGCTCGCCGCCACCGACGAGTGGGACCTGATCGTGGTGGACACCCCGCCGAGCCGGTCGGCGCTGGACTTCCTGGACGCGCCGACACGACTGTCCAGCGCGCTCGACGGCCGCATGATCCGCCTGCTCACCGGCCCGGCGAAGGCCGGCGGCTGGGGCCTGCGGAAGGTGGTCAGCGCGGGCTTCTCGATGTTCGCGAAGGCCGTGTCGACGATCATCGGCGGCCAGCTGCTGGCCGACGCGTCCTCGTTCATGCAGGCCTTCGACAGCATGTTCGGCGGGTTCCGCGAGCGCGCGCGCAAGACCGCGGAGCTGCTGCGCTCAAGCGGCACGTCGTTCCTCGTGGTAGCCGCGCCGGAGCCTGACGCGCTGCGTGAGGCGTCCTACTTCGTCGAACGGCTGGCGGGCGAGTCGATGCCGCTCGCCGGGCTGGTGGCGAACCGGACGCACCCGGTGCTGGCGCAGCTTTCCGCTTCGGAAGCGCTGGCCGCCGCCGAGTCGCTGGTCAAGAGCGAGACGGCCGCACCGCTGGCCGAGGCCGTGCTGCGGCTGCACGCCGACCGCGTCGTCCTCGCCGAGCGCGAGAACCGGCTGCTGGCGCGCTTCACCATGGCCCATCCGGAAGTGCCGCTGGTCCGCGTGCCCGCGCTGGCCGGCGACGTGCACGACCTGGATGGCCTACGCGACATCGGCGTAAAGCTGGCGAACGGCGAGTAGCCCAGTGCTGGTCGAGGTGCGGAGCCGCCGTTGGCTCCGCACCCGGAATCAGCTCAGCCGACGCGGGCGCCTTCCAGCGCGTCCCGCTTCGCGGCCTCCAGCAAATCGGACCAGCTGATGACGTCCGGCCGCCGGCGCAGCAGCGCCCGCCGCTCCCGTTCGGTCATCCCGCCCCACACGCCGAAGTTGATCCGGCCGTCGAGCGCCTCGGCGAGGCACTCCGTGCGGACCGGACAGCCGGTGCACACCGCCTTCGCCCGGTTCTGCTCGGCACCGCGCACGAAGAGCCCGTCCGGATCGGCGTCGCGGCACGACGCACTGACCCGCCAGCTCGACTGGTTGGTTTCCATACCCCCAGCTCCCTACCCTGGTGTCCCGACACCAGCGAAGGTGAAGCTCCCGCTCCCACCCCCGCGAGCGTCCCTCCCTCATAGCTCCCACGTCGGTCACGGCACCTCCCCGGCGCCGCTGCCTCCGTTCGGCCCAGTCGAGCTCCCACTCGCGCTGGACCGTCCGTCGGCATTCTTCGTGAGACGTTGACGGACTGTAGGGGTCCGCGGTTCCCCAGCCAAGACCTCGAATGCATTCCGTTACCGGAAGTCACCGAAGTTGGTCCGTTTTGGCACGCCCGGCCCGGGCCGACGGGTGTGAGGTCACGAGCGCATGACGGGCCTTCAGTACCCTGGCCTACGTGCGCAAAACGGACGGTCTCTTCAAGCTCATCGGCCTCTGTCTGCTCGCGGGGGTGCTCGTCGCCGGAATTCTGTTCCCTGTAGTGGGCGCGGCCGGGGTTGCGTCGAACCAGGCGAGCGATACGGTCGAGCAGACGTCGACCGATCTGGCCGACATCCCGCCGCCCTTGGTGACCACCGTCACGGACTCCGCCGGCAAGCCGATCGCGACGCTGTACGACCAGTACCGCATCCCGGTGGCCGCGGACCAGATCAACGACGCCACGAAGTGGGCGCTCGTGTCGGTCGAGGACAAGCGCTTCTACGAGCACCACGGGGTGGACTGGCAGGGCACGCTGCGCGCCGCGGTCTCCAACGGCGCCGGCGGCGACACGCAGGGCGCCTCGACGCTCACTCAGCAGTACGTCAAGAACTACCTGATCAACGTTGTCTACCGCGGCGACAAGACCGGGCAGGAAAAGGCGCAGGAGCAGAGCCTGGCGCGCAAGCTCAAGGAAGCCCGGATCGCGATCAACCTCGAGTCGAAGCTGTCGAAGCAGCAGATCCTCGCGGGTTACCTGAACATCGTCGAGTTCTCGCGCCAGATCTACGGCATCGGCGCGGCCGCGCACGCGTACTTCAACACCACCCCCGAGCAGCTGACCGTGCCGCAGTCCGCGCTGCTGGCCGGCCTGGTGAACAACCCGGCCGTCAACGACCCGTGGAAGCACCCGGACAAGGCCACCGCGCGCCGGAACCTGGTGCTGGACCGGATGGTCGACAACAAGAAGCTGGCGAAGGCCGACGCGGACCGTTTCAAGGCGTCCCCGCTCGGCGTGGTGGCGGACGCCCCGGCGAAGCCCGCGGCGAACTGCACCGGGGCCGGGCCGGAGAACGGCTTCTTCTGCCAGTACGTCGAGGACTACCTGTTGAAGGCGGGCTTCAACAAGGACGACCTGTACACCGGCGGCTACACGATCAAGACCACATTGGACGAGAAGGCCAACCACGAGGCGAAGGTCTCGGCGGAGACGCAGGTTTCGAAGACCCAGAAGAACGTGGCGAACACGCTTTCCTTGGTGCGTCCGGGAAAGACCCGCCACGAGGTGGTGGCGCTGGCCGCGAACCGCGACTACGGCAACGACGCGAACGCCGGGCAGACGACGTACGCGCTGCCCTCGGGCGTCTACAACACCGGCGGCGCGGGGTCGAGCTACAAGATCTTCACCACGGCCGCCGTGCTGGACAAGGGAATCGCCGGGATCTACAGCAACATCCCGGTCGGTGACAGTTATACGTCGCACGTGTTCACCGGTGGTGGCAACCACTGCCCGCCGACCGGGCCGCCACAGAACTCCCGCTGGTACTGCGTGGGCAACGCCGGGCACTACGGCGCCACGAACACCCTTCAGGGCGCGCTGGCGACCTCGCCGAACACCGCGTTCGTCGCGCTGGAAGATCAGCTCGGCAGCACCGCCCCGGGCATCGACATGGCTGTCAAGCTGGGCATGCGCACGACGATGGCCAGCGACACCGGCGGCCAGCCGGTGGATCCGAAGGACCCGAAGAGCGCGCCCCAGTCCAAGGTGTACGCCCCGACACCCAACAACCCGGGCTACGGCGCGTTCACCCTCGGCTTCAGCCCGACCAACGGCCTCGAGCTGGCGAACGTCGCGGCGACCCTGCTCAGCGGCGGCGTCTGGTGCCCGCCGACGCCGCTGGCGTCGGTCACCGACCGCAACGGCAAATCGGTTCCGGTCAACGAAGCCAAGTGTGAGCAGGCCGTCCCTGAAGGCCTCGCGAACACGATGGTCGTCGGCATGAGCAAGGACGACCAGGCGGGCGGCACCTCGGCCGCGGCCGCCGCGGCGGTCAACTGGAACCGGCCGATCCTCGGCAAGACCGGCACGACGCAGAACAACGGCTCGGCCACGTTCGTCGGCGGCACCCCGCAAATGGCGGGCGCCGGCATGGTGTTCCGCCCCGA
>DASXYS010000048.1:0-28151 GCA_036502365.1 Amycolatopsis sp. | reverse complement strand
TGCTTCGCGGAGGTCTCCACGAACCCGAGCTCGGAGACGTCGTCGGACAGTCTCTGCAGCAACCGGAAGCCCAGCTCAGGCCTGGACTGCTCGCGGCCGCGGAACATGATGGTGACCTTTACCTTGTGCCCCGCGTCGAGGAAGCGTACGACGTTTCGCTTCTTGGTCTCGTAGTCGTGCGTGTCGATCTTGGGGCGGAGCTTCTGCTCCTTGATCACCGTGAGCTGCTGGTTACGGCGGGATTCGCGGGCCTTCTGCGCGGTCTCGTACTTGAACTTGCCGAAGTCCATGAGCTTGCATACCGGCGGACGTGCCTGCGGAGCGACCTCGACGAGGTCGAGATCGTTCTCCTGGGCCAGCCGCAGCGCATCCTCGATCCGGACGATGCCGACCTGTTCGCCGTTGGGCCCGACAAGTCGGACCTCCGGCACCCGGATACGTTCGTTGATGCGTGTCTCGGAGCTGATGGGGCCTCCTTGGTCCGAGTGATTACTTCTCGTTTTCGACCTGGTGCCCACATGAATCAGGCCCCGCCACCGGTGTTCACCGGTTCACGGGGCCCGCTCTGTCTCCGATCGCGCCCGGCCATACTGACCGAACGCTTCGCCGCGAACGAGGAAAGCCGGAAGGCATTCACCGCTTCGGCGAGACCGGACCCGGACACCTGAGGCGGTGACGCGGGTGGGAGCGGGGCTCCACTTGCCGCCCCCGATCACTCAGGGGCTGGTCGCTCGTGGAAGGGTACCAGACGTGTCAGATCAACCTTCGCCACCGCCCCCCTATTCCCCGGACGTCCGCGACCTGGAGGACATCCCGAGCGTCGAGGTGATCAGCCGCGCGGCCGTGATGCTGCTGTCCGCGGGCGCCGAGCGCCTCGGCCTGGCCGACGCCGACCCGGCCACCTCACCCCACCGCGACCTGGACGAAGCCCGCCGGCTGATCACCGCGCTGGCGGGCCTGATCACCGCCTCGGCGGAGTACCTCGGCCTGCACGCCGGCCCGCTGCGCGACGGGCTCCAGTCGCTGCAGAAAGCGTTCCGCGAGGCCTCCGTCGTGCCCGACCCGCCGGGCCAGGGCCCGGGCGAGAAGTACACCGGCCCAGTTTACTGAGCGTCTTTTCCGAGCGTCTTTTCCGAGGGCCCGTCCGCACGAAGCGGACGGGCCCTCGGCGTTTCCGGGAGCGGGCGGCCAGGCCGTCGGGAGGCCCTTGCGGCCGTCTCGAACTGACATCTAACATGTCAGTTGTGAGTCCCCTACCGAAAATCGACCGGCCACTTCTGCGCGACGAGGCGTACGAGCGGATCCGGCACGCGATCATCGACGGCACCCTGCCCGCCGGCACCGCGCTCAGGGACGTCTTCCTCGCCCGGGAACTCGGGCTTTCGCGGGCGCCCGTGCGGCAAGCGTTGCTCCGGCTGGCCGAGGACGGGCTCGTCGACTCGAAGCCGCAGAGTTACACGCGGGTCGCGGAATTCGTCGACGATGACGTTCGTGACGCGGTGCAGCTGGTGCGCGCGTTGCACGAGTTCGCTGTGCGGCAAGCGCTTCCCCGGCTCGGTCCCGCGCACGTCGCCGAGATGCGGGCGGCCAACGAGCGGTTCGCGGCGGCCGTCGGGAGTGGTGACGTCGCGGCCGCGATGGAGGCGGACGACGAGCTGCACGACGTGCCCGTCCGCGTGTGCGGCAACCGCGCCATGGCCACGACGCTCGGCCGCTACACGCCGCGGCTGCGGCGGCTCGAACACGCCCGGTTCAGTTCGCTGCCCGCGCACCGCTCGGTGCAACGGCACACCGAGCTGATCGACGCCATCGCGGACGGCGACGCCGAACGGGCCGCCGCCGTCACCTCGACCATCTGGTCCGACCTCGAGAACCTCCTGGAGACGCCATGACGCTCGCCGACTTCCCGCGCTTCCCGTTGCTGATCGGCCCGTCGCCGGTGCACCGGCTCGACCGGCTGACCGAGCACCTCGGCGGCGCGGCCGTGTGGGCCAAGCGGGAGGACCTCAACTCCGGCCTCGCCTACGGCGGCAACAAGACCCGCAAGCTGGAGTACCTGGTGGCGGACGCGCTCGCCCAGGGCGCGGACACGCTCGTCTCGATTGGCGGCGTGCAGTCGAACCACACCCGCCAGGTCGCGGCCGCGGCGGCGCGCGCCGGGCTGAAAGCCGTGCTGGTGCAGGAAAGCTGGGTGGACTGGCACGACCCGTTGCACGACAAGGTCGGCAACATCCAGCTCTCGCGCATCCTCGGCGCGGACGTGCGGCTGGTCGACGCGGGCTTCGGCATCGGCTTCAAGGAGAGCTGGGAACGGGTCGTCGCCGAGATCGAGGCCGGCGGCGGGAAGCCGTACGCGATCCCGGCCGGCGCCTCGGACCACCGCCTCGGCGGGCTCGGCTTCGCGAACTGGGTGCTCGAACTCGAGCGGCAGGAACGCGAGCTGGGCGTTTTCTTCGACACCATCGTCGTCTGCTCGGTGACGGGCAGCACGCAGGCGGGCATGGTGGCCGGCGTGGCGCTGAGCGGGCAGCCGCGGAAGGTGCTCGGGATCGACGCCTCAGCCAAGCCCGGCGAGACCCGTGACCAGATCACCCGGATCGCGAAGGCGACGGCCGATCTCGTCGGCGCGCCCGGCATCGACGAGGTGCTGCTGGACGAGCGGTACCACGCCGGCGTCTACGGCGTCCCGGACGAGTCCACTCTGGACGCGATCCGCACCGCCGCGCGGCTGGAGGGCATGATCACCGACCCGGTGTACGAGGGGAAGTCCATGGCCGGGCTGATCGATCTGGTGCGCAGCGGCGAAATCCCGCGCGGGTCGAACGTGCTCTACGCCCACCTCGGCGGCCAGCCCGCGATCAACGCGTACACCAGCGTGCTGGGCTGACCTCGGTGCCGGGGTCTTGCGCGGGCCCCGGCACCGCAGGCGTCAGTCGAGGACGGCCAGCACGTCGATCTCCACCAGGAGACCGGCGGGCAGGCCGACGTACACGGTCGTGCGGGCCGGCTGCGGGGCCTCGCCGATCAGCTCGTTGTAGACCTCGTTGAACGGGCCGAAGTGGCTCGTGTCGGTGAGGTACACCCGCACCATCACGGCGTCGTCGAGGCTCGAGCCACCCTCCGCGAGAACCGTCTGCAGGTTCTTGAACACCTGCCGGGTCTGCCCGGCGATGTCGTCGCCGACGATGGCGCCGGTCGCCCCGTCGAAAGCGACCATCCCGGCGACCTGGAGGATGTTGCCCTTGCGGACGGCCTGCGAGAACTTCGCCGGCGGCTTCGGCGCGTTCTCGGTGGTGATCGCCGTCTTGCCCATCATGACCCCTTTCCGTTCTCCGTCCATCCACTGTGGACGGAAGCTTCCTTCGCGGCCGCCAGCAGCTCCGGCACGAGCGCGAGCAGGCCTTCGTAGTCGAGCAGCACCTTCGGCACGGACATCGACGCGGCGGCGAGCACCTCTCCCCCGCCGCCGCGGATCGGCGCGGCGACGCAGTGGATGAAGTCCTCGTGCTCGGCGTTGTCCACTGCGTACCCGCGCTCGGCGACCTTGTCGAGCTCGGTGAGGTAGGCCTCGGGTGAGCTGATCGTGTTGGGCGTCAGCACCACGTAGTCGATGCTGCGCGCGAGCGCCTCACGCCGTTCGCGGGGCATCGCCGAGACGAGCACCTTGCCCACCGCCGTGCAGTGCAGCGGCGCGCGCTTGCCGATCCGCGAGTACATCCGGACCGAGTGCCTGCCCTCGTACTTGTCGATGTAGACGACCTCGCCGTCCTCGTAGGTCGCCAGGTGCACGGTGTGGCCGGTGCGCTCGTTCAGCGCGGCGAGCGCCTCGGCCGAGCTGCGCCGGACGTCGCGGTCCTCCAGCGCCTGGCTCGCCAGGTCGAACAGCGCGCTGCCGAGCCTGTAGTACCGGGTCCCCTCGCGGCGGACGAAGTGGTGCGACTCCAGGGTGCGCAACAGCCGCAGCACGGTCGTCTTGTGCACGCCGACCTCTTCGGCCAGCTGGTCCAGCGTCTTCGCCCCCTGCGCGAGCCCGGCCAGCAGCGTCAACGCCCGGTCCAAGCTCTGGCTCATGTCATCTCCCTGCTCGTGAGTGGCGATGACGGTTCCAACCGGCATGAACACTCACGAGTCATAAGGCCGCGCCCTCGGTGGTCAGCCGCGCCGCGGCCCATTCTTCCGAGCCGGCGCCCAGCAGTGATTCCACCACGTCCGGGGCCAGCGGCGTGCCGACGTCGTCGTGGGTCAGCAGGGTGGCGGCGGCCTGGAGGTGGCCGCGGCGCAGGCGGGTCGCCGGGTCGGCGCCGCGGAGGGTGGCGGCCAGGAAGCCGGCGGCGAAGGCGTCTCCCGCACCGACCGGCTCGACCACGTCCACGCTCAACGCGGGCGCGAACAACGGCGGCGCGTCGCCCTCGACCAGCGTCGCGCCGTGCTCGCCGTGCTTGACGACCAGCGTGCGCACCGCGGGCAGCAGCTCGCGCAGCCGGGCGGGGTCACCGGTCCCCCACACTCGCGCGGCCTCGTCGTCGCCGGTCAGCACGAGGTCGGCCCTGGCGGCCAGATCCGCGAGCACCGAAACGTCGCGATCGGCCCACAGCACCGGGCGGTGGTTGACGTCGAAGGACACCAGCATGTCGCCGCGCGGGGCGTCGAGCAGGGCGCGCACCAGCGCGAGGCAGCTGTCGGAAAGGGCGGGCGTGATCCCGGACAGGTGCAGCACGCGGACGCCGCCGAGGTCCAGCCGCGACCGCAGGCCCGGTCCCATCCCGGACGCCGCGGAGCCCGCGCGGTAGTAGCGCACCGGACTGCCCTGCGCGCCGCTTTCCTTGATGTACAAGCCGGTCGGGCGCACCGGGTCGACCGCGACGCCGCTGACGTCGACCCCGGCGGCGGCGATCTCGCGGACCAGCGCGCGGCCGAACGGGTCGTCGCCGACTGCGCTGACCCAGCCGCTGCGCACGCCGAGCGCGGGCAGGTGGCAGGCCACATTGGACTCCGCGCCGCCGATCGTGCGCACCCAGCTGCGGACCTCGTCCGGCGGGCCGGGCTCGGCCGGCACGAACAGGGCCATCGACTCGCCGATGCAAAGCACCTCGGGCGCGCTGGTCACTGAATGTCTCCCCGTTCTTCACCCCGTTGACCGTTAGCGACCCGGATGCTACACCTATGTCGCGCATTCTGCGCAACGTTCGTTGCAACATACGCAACCGAGGTCGACCAACCATGGACAGTTCCGAGAACGTCGTTTTGACCGCCGCCGTCCGAGCCGGGCGCGAAGAACGGATCGACTGGCGGTTCCGGTCGATCGCGCCCGCGCTCGCCGGGCTGACCCTCGACGAGGCCGCGGCTCGTCGCGCGAACCTGTTCGACGACGGCTTCTTCGGCCCCTTCGTCGTGCTCGACGCCGCCGCGCTGGAGCACAACCTGACGACGATGGCCGCCTGGTGCGCCACCCGCGGGATCGCGCTCGCGCCGCACGGGAAAACCACGATGGCGCCGCAGCTGTTCGCCCGCCAGCTCGCGCACGGCGCGTGGGGCCTCACCGCCGCGAACGCCGGGCACCTGCGGGTCTACCGCGCGTTCGGGGTGCCCCGGATCATGCTGGCCAACCAGCTGGTCGACCCGTCCGCGCTGCGCTGGCTGGCCGGTGAGCTGGCCGCGGACCCGGGCTTCGAGTTCGTCTGCTGGGTCGATTCGGTCCGCAGCGTCGAGCTGATGACCGAGGCGCTGGCCGGCTCGCCGCGTCCGGTCGACGTGCTGGTGGAGCTGGGCGCGGACGGCGGCCGCACCGGCGTCCGCGACACCGCGACCGCGCTCGCCATCGCCGAAGCGGCCGCGAACAGCCCGGTCCTGCGGCTGCGCGGCACCGGCGGTTACGAGGGCTCGCTGTCGCACGACACCGGCGAAGCGGCGCTGGCGAAGATCAGCTCCTATGTGGACAATCTGCGCGAGCTGACGATCTCCCTGGCGGGCAAGGGATTGCTCGCCGAGGGCCAGGTGCTCGTCACCGGCGGCGGCAGCGCGTACTTCGACCGCGTGGCCGACGAGCTGACCCAGCCCTGGCCGGACGGCCTCGACGTGCTGCCGATCCTGCGCAGCGGCGCGTACGTCACCCACGACGACGGCTTCTACCGCGAGATCTCGCCGCTCGGTGAGCACCCGCGGATCGCCGGAGTCGAGGGCTTCCGCCCCGCGCTGCACGGGTGGGCACAGGTGACGTCGAAGCCGTCGGACACGCTCGCTCTACTCACCGCGGGCAAGCGCGACCTGCCGTTCGACGAGGGGATGCCGGAGCCACAACTGTTGCGCCACAACGGCGTCGTCACCGAGCTGACCGGGCACACCGTGCCGAAGATGAACGACCAGCACACCTTCCTCACACTGCCGCCCGGCTCGCCGGTCGACGTCGGCGACTGGGTGCGGCTGGGCCTCTCGCACCCCTGCACGACGTTCGACAAGTGGCCGCTGGTCCCGGTGGTGGACGCCGACGGCGAGACCGTCACCGACTTCGTCCGGACGTGGTTCTGATGGACCTGGTGATCCGCGGGGCTCAGGTCGCCGACGGCACCGGGGCCGACCTCGCCCGCCACGACGTCGGGATCACCGACGGCCGGATCACCGACGTCGCCGCGCCCGGCTCGTTGACCGGCGGCCGGGTGCTGGACGCCGACGGGCTCGTGCTCGCGCCGGGCTTCATCGACATGCACTCGCACTCCGACCTGCAGCTGCTCGCGAAGCCGGACCATCTCGCGAAGGTCTCCCAGGGCGTCACCACCGAGGTGCTCGGCCAGGACGGGCTGTCCTACGCGCCGGTCGACGACACCGTGCTCGAAGCCCTGCGCCAGCAGCTCGCCGGCTGGAACGACGACCCGGCGGGCTTCGACTGGAACTGGCGCTCGGTCGGCGAATACCTGGACCGGCTCGACACGGGCGTCGCCGTGAACGCCGCCTACCTCGTGCCGCAGGGCACCGTGCGGATGCTCGTGCTGGGCTGGGAGGACCGCACGGCGACGGACGCGGAACTGGCGCGAATGAAGGAACTCGTGGCGACCGGACTGCGCGAAGGCGCCTTCGGGATGTCGTCCGGCCTCACCTACACGCCCGGGATGTACGCCGACACGGCCGAGCTGATCGAGCTGTGCCGCGTGGTCGGCGAGCACGGCGGCTACTACAGCCCGCACCACCGCAGCTACGGCAAGGGCGCGCTGGAGGCGTTCGCGGAGATGGTCGACGTCTCGCGCCGCTCGGGCTGCCCGCTGCACCTCGCGCACGCCACGATGAACTTCTCCGTCAACCAGGGCAAGGCGCCGGACCTATTGCGGCTGCTGGACAACGCCCTCGACGACGGCTGCGACATCACCCTCGACACCTACCCGTACCTGCCCGGCGCCACCTACCTCTCCGCCCTGCTGCCGAGCTGGGCCACCGAAGGCGGGCTGCCCGCGACGCTGACCCGCCTGTCCGATGTGGACACCAGGGAGCGGATCCGCGCGGAGATCGAAGAGTCCGGATCGGACGGTGCGCACGGCGTGCCGATCGACTGGGACGCGATCGAGATCAACGGCGTCCGCAACGCCGGCAACGCCGCGCTGGTGGGCCACAGCGTCGCCGCGTCCGCGCGGACCGCCGGGCGCCCGCCGTCGGAGCTGTACTTCGACACCCTGCTCGACGAGCGCCTCGGCACCTCCTGCCTGATGCACGTGGGGCACGAGGAGAACGTGCAGGCGATCATGCGGCACCGCACGCACACCGGCGGCTCCGACGGGCTGCTGGTCGGCGACCGGCCGCACCCGCGCTCCTGGGGCACGTTCCCCCGTTACCTGGGCCGCTACGTCCGTGACCTGGGCGTGCTCGGGCTGGCCGACTGCGTCGCGCACCTCACCGGGCGCGCGGCACGGCGGCTGCGGCTCGCCGACCGGGGGCTCGTCCGCCCCGGGTACGCGGCCGACCTGGTGCTCTTCGACCCCGCCACGGTCGCCGACACCGCCACGTTCGACGCCCCGAGGCAGCCCGCCGAAGGGATTCCCCACGTCTTCGTGAACGGCGTCGCCGCGATCGAGGACGGTCACCCCACCGGCGCTCTGGCCGGCCATTCTCTTCGTCACCCCGGGAGGGGCCGATGATCCACTGGCTGCATACCACCACGGGCGGGCTGCTCACGCTCGCCGCCGTCTCGATCGCCGTGCTGCTCGTCCTGATCATCAAGGTGAAGGTCGAGCCGTTCATCGCGCTGATCGTGGTGGGCCTGCTCACCGCGCTGGCCGCCGGGCTGCCCGTGGGCACCCTGGTCGGCACGGCGCAGAAGACCTCGGACTCCTTGCTGGAAAAGGGGTTCGGCAGCATCCTCGGGCACATCACCGCGATCATCGGCCTGGGCACGCTGCTCGGTTCGATCCTGGAGAAATCCGGCGGCGCCAAGGTGCTGACCGCCGCGTTGCTGCGCTCGTTCGGCGAGAAACGGGCCCCGCTGGCGATGGGCCTGTCCGGGCTGATCTTCGGCATCCCGGTGTTCTTCGACATCGGCATCTTCGTGCTGGCGCCGCTGGTCTACGCCGCGGCGAAGCAGGGCGGCCGCTCGATCGTGCTGTACGCCATGCCGCTGCTGGCCGGGCTGTCGATCACGCACGCGTTCATCCCGCCGCACCCCGGCCCGGTCGCGGCCGCCGGGCTGCTGCACGTGGACCTCGGCTGGCTGATCCTGATGGGCGCGATCTGCGGCATCCCGGCCTGGTTCATCGGCGGCATCCTGTACTCGACCTGGATCGGCAAGCGGGTGAACGTGCCGCTGGCCGAGGAGTTCGCCAAGCTCGCGGGCGATGCCGAAGACGAGACCGAGAACCCGCCGTCGCTGGGGCTGGTCGGCGGCATCATCGCGATCCCGCTGGTGCTGATCCTCGCGGGCACGTTCGGGAGCATCCTGCTGCCCAAGAACTCCAGTGCCGCGGGGGTCGCCGCCTTCCTGGGCACCCCGGCGATCGCGCTGACGATCGCCACCCTGCTGGCGTCCTGGCTGCTGGGCCACCGCCGGGGCATGACGGGCGCCCAGCTGGGTGAGCTTTCGGCCGCGGCGCTGCGGCCGGTCGCGATGATCCTGCTGGTGGTCGGCGCGGGCTCGTTCTTCGGCGCCGTGCTGTCCGCGACCGGCATCGGCCAGGCCGTGGCCCGCTCGCTCGGCGACGCCGGGCTGCCGGTGATCCTGGCGGCGTACGTGATCAGCTGCGGCATGCGCATCGCGCAGGGTTCGGCGACCGTCGCGATTGTCACCACCAGCGGCATCGTCGCGCCGACGGTGATGGAACTGCACTACTCGCAGGCGCAGCTGGCGCTGATCGTCGTCGCGATCTCGGCGGGCTCGATCATCGCCTCGCACGTCAACGACGGCGGGTTCTGGATCGTCTCCCGCTACTTCGGACTGACCGTGCCGAACACGCTGAAAACCTGGACCGCGCTGGAAACAGTCCTTTCCGTCAGCGGTTTCGCCGTGGCAGCATTGGCCATGCTAGTGGTCTGAACCACATCCGTTCCCCCACTGTTGGGAGATACCACGATGTCAGGACTTTCCCGCCGCACCTTCCTCGGCGCGGCCGGCGCCGCGGGCCTGGGCACCGTTCTCGGCGCCCAGCTCGCGAACGCCGCGCCGCTGGTGTGCCGTCCTTCCGCCGGCACCACCGCGTACGTCGGCAGCTACACCAGCGCCCCGCCCGCGGGGCACGGCCTCGACGTGGTCAGCCGCGCGGGCTCCGAACCGGCGCTCACGCCGGTCCGCACCGTCACCGGTGTGCCGGACGCGTCGTGGTTCGACCGCAGCCGTGACGGCCGGATCCTGTACGCCACCAACGAAGGAGACCCGGACGGGGCGGTCTCGGCGCTGGACATCAGCGACGTGACCAACCCGAAGCTGCTGGGCAGCACGCCGTCGAAGGGCAGCGCGCCGACCCACCTTTCCGTGCACTCCAGCCAGAAGTACGTGCTGGCGGCCAACTACGGCTCGGGCAGCGTGGTCGTGCTGCCGATCCAGGACGGCGGCAAGCTGGGCGCGGCCACGGACCTGCAGCAGCACGTCGGCCCCGAGCGCGACCCGCACGCGCACCAGGTGGTCAACGACCCCACCGGCCAGTGGGTGCTCTCGGTCGACCTCGGCGCGGACTCGGTGTACGTCTACACCCTGGACGTCGCCACCGGGAAACTCGCGCTGCACCAACAGGTCACGCTCCCCTCCGGCGCGGGCCCGCGGCATCTCGCGTTTCACCCGAACGGCCGTTTTGCCTACCTCGCGCAGGAGCTGCGGCCGGAGATCACGGTGCTGAGCTGGGACGCGGGGGCGGGCAAGCTCACGCCGATCGCGGTCGTCCCGGCGGTGCCCGCGGGCAGCACCGGCGACCTGTTCCCCGGGGAGATGGCGGTGTCGAAGGACGGGAAGTTCGCCTACGCCACCGTGCGCGGCCCGAACACGATCGCCACGTTCACCGTCTCCGGCGACGGCTCGGCGATCACGCTGGCGTCCAGTGTGGACACCGGTGGCAACTGGCCGCGCCACCTGGCGCTCGCCCCGGACGAAGCCTGGTTCTACGTCTCGAACCAGCGCTCCGGCACCGTCACCTGGCTGCCGCGCGACTCCTCGACCGGCCTGCCTGGGGCGGTCGCGGGGTCGCTTGCCGTTCCGTCGGTCAACTCGGTTTTCTTCGCCTGACCCAGCACTGCTCGTGAGTGTTCATGACGGTTAGAACCGTCATAAACACTCACGAGCCCTTCCCACCTGGAGCCCCTCCATGAGACTGCGCCGCACGTTCACCGCCGTCGCCGCGCTGGCCCTGCTGGCCGGCTGCGCGCCCACCCAGTCCGCCCCCGCCGCGTCGGGCGGCGACGACCAGACCGGCACCCTGCGGGTCTGGCTGTTCGACGAAGCCGGCCGCGCACCCAAGGAAGCCGCGGTGAAGGACGCCATCGCCGAGTTCAAGACCGCGCACGCCGGTGTGGACGTGGACGTGCAGTGGGTGCCGGTCGAGGGCCGCGCCGACAAGTTCTCCGGTGCCTTCAACGACCCGTCGAACGCCCCCGACGTCACCGAGTTCGGCAACACCGACGTGGCGAGCTACGCCCAGACCGGCGCGCTGTCCGACCTCACCGGCGACATCTCGTCGTGGAACGAGGGCAAGGACCTGCTGCCGACCGTGCTGGACACCGCGAAGGCGAACGGCAAGACCTACGGCCTGCCCTGGTACACCGGCATCCGCGCGCTCTACTACCGCACCGACGTGTTCACCGAGCTGGGCCTCAAGCCGCCCGCCACGCTCGCCGAACTGACCGAGGACGCGCGCAAGATCCGCGCGGCCAAGCCGGACCTGTACGGCATCTCCGTCGGCGGCAAGTACACCTACGCGATGCTGCCCTACCTCTGGGCCAACGGCGGCGAGATCGCCAAACAGGACAACGGGAAGTGGACGTCCACTGTGGAGTCCGAGCCGGCCAGGGCGGGCATCACGCAGTACGCCGGGCTGCTGAAGGACGACATCTGCCCGCCCTCGGCCTGCGCGAACCTCACCGGCACGCAGAGCGTGACGGCGTTCGCCGGCGGCAAGGCCGGCATGACCATCGGCGGCGACTTCAACCGCAAGGCCGTGGAGCGGGGCGCGGTGAAGGGCAAGTACGCCGTGGTCCCGCTGCCCGGCACCACGCCGGGCTCGGTCGCGCCCGCGTTCGCCGGCGGCAACCTGCTGGGCGTGTTCGGCGCGAGCAAACGCCACGGGCTCGCCGTGCAGTTCGCCGAGCTGCTGGCCGGCGCCAAGTACCAGGAGAAGATGTACAACGCCATGGGTAATCTGCCCACGCTGGGCAGCGTGCAGGAGAAACTGGCCGCGAGCGACCCGTCGCTGAAGCCCTTCGTGGACAGCCTGAAGGCGGGCACCAAGTTCGTGCCCGCCACCCCGGCCTGGTCGAAGATCGACAGCCAGAACGTGCTGCCCACGGCCGTGCAGCAGATCGCGACCGGCGGCAAGGACCCGGCGGGCGCGCTCGCCGACGCCGCGGCCGCGATGAACAAGAACTTCGGCTAGCCGCCGTGGTCACGCAGCAACTGCCCGTCGCCGTCCCGGCCCCGCCTGCGCCCCGGCCGCCACGGCGGCGCCGGGACGGCCGGGCGGCCGTGCTCTACCTGCTGCCGGCGGGGATCCTGCTCGCCGCGCTGCTGGTGTACCCGATCTACCAGCTGGTGCTGATCTCGTTCTACGACTACGGGCAGCCCCAGGCCGCGGGCGCGGCGCCGCTGGTGTTCCTCGGCTTCGACAACTACGCGGCCCTGCTGTCCGACGTGCAGTTCTGGACGGTGCTCGGCAACACGGTCGGGTTCGCGGCCGCGTGTGTCGTCGGCAGCCTGGTGGTCGGGACGGCGCTGGCGGTGCTCGCCAGCCGGGTGCGCGCGGTGCCGCGGACGTTGCTGTTCCTGGCCGCGCTCGGCGCGTGGTCGACGCCCGCGATCGCCGGCTCCTACGTCTGGCTGTTCCTCTTCGACACCGACTTCGGGCTGGTCAACGAAGTGCTGTCGGGCGTCGGCTTCACCGGTATGGCGCACCATTCCTGGACGTTCGGCACCTTCGGCGCGTTCGGGCTGGTGGCCGCCGAGGTGATCTGGTGCTCGTTCCCGTTCGTGCTGGTGACGATGTACGCCGGGATCAAGGCGATCCCGGAGGAGGTGCTGGAGGCCGCGTCGCTCGACGGCGCTTCGCTGTGGCGCTCCACCTGGACGGTCGTGCTGCCGATGGTGCGGCCGCTGCTGATGATCGCGACGATCCAGTCGATCATCTGGGACTTCAAGGTGTTCACCCAGATCTACGTGATGACCAACGGCGGCGGTGTCGCGGGGCGCAACCTCGTGCTGAACGTCTACGCCTACCAGCAGGCCTTCGCCGGGCAGGAATACGGCCTCGGCTCGGCGATCGGAGTCGTGATGACTGTGCTGCTGCTGTCCATCACCGGGCTGTACGTCCGGTCCCAGCGCCGGAGCGAAGCATGGCTGTGATGACCGCGCGGCGGGTGCGCCGCCCCGGACGGCTGGTGGCCGAGATCATCACGGTGGTGGCCGCCGGGCTGGTGGCGTTCCCGCTGTACTGGATGGTGCTCTCGGCGTTCAAGCCGGCCGGGGAGATCCAGACGGCGAACCCGAAGCCGTGGACGCTGGCGCCTTCGCTGGACAGCTTCGAGCGGGTGCTGACGGTGTCCGGCTTCGGCCGGTTCTTCCTCAACAGCCTGGTGGTCGCGCTGGCCGTGGTGGTGCTGTCACTGCTGTTCTCGTTCCTGTCCGCGGTGGCGCTGACCCGGTTCCGCTTCCGCGGCCGGACGGTGCTGCTGGTGATGATCCTGGTGGCGCAGATGGTGCCGGTGGAAGCGCTGACCATCCCGCTGTTCTTCCTGATGCGCTCGATCGGCGCGGTGGCGCCCGGGTTCGGGCTCAACGAACTGGGCTCGCTGGTGCTGGTGCACCTGGCGTTCAGCCTGCCGTTCGCGATCTGGATGCTGCGCGGCTTCGTCGCGGCGGTGCCGGTGGAGCTGGAGGAAGCGGCGAAGCTGGACGGCGCGTCACGGATGCGCTTCACCTGGCAGATCCTGTTCCCGCTGGTCGCGCCCGGGCTGGTCGCGGTGAGCGTGCTGGCGTTCATCCACGCGTGGAACGACTTCCTGTTCGCCAAGACGTTCATCATCTCCAAAACCGAGAACCAGACGCTGCCGCAGGCGATCCTGGTGTTCTTCAAGCCGGAGGACACCGACTGGGGCGCGGTGATGGCGTCGTCCACCCTGATGACCATCCCGGTCCTGGTGTTCTTCGTGCTGGTGCAACGCCGGCTCGTCTCCGGGATGTCCGGCGCGGTGAAAGGCTGATCATGCCCGGATTCGACACCCTGCTCCCCCGCCCGGTCTCGGTTTCCGCCGCGCCGGGCAGCTGCCCGTGGCCGGCGCCGGTCGAGGTGCGGGCCGCGCCGGAGCTGCCCGCGGAGGGCTACCGGCTGGAGATCACGCCGGACGGCGTCACGCTGTCCGCCGCGGACGCCGCCGGTGAGGTCTACGGACGCCAGACGCTGCGGCAGCTCGCCGGCCCGGACGCGTTCCGCGCCGCTTCCATCCACAGTGGACTGATGCTGCCCTGCGGGGTGGTGGAGGACCACCCGCGGCACGGCTGGCGCGGCTGCCTGCTCGACGTCGCCCGGCACTTCCGGACGAAGGCCGAGGTGCTGCGGTTCGTCGACCTGCTGGCCGCGCACAAGCTGAACGTGCTGAACCTGCACCTCACCGACGACCAGGGCTGGCGGATCGAGGTGCCGCGCTACCCGCGGCTGACGTCCGTCGGCGGCTGGCGGCGCTCGTCGATGGCCGGCCGGCACGACGGCCCGGAGCGCGACGGCCGTCCGCACGGCGGCTTCTACACCACCGAAGACCTGCGCGAGATCGTGGCGTACGCCGTTTCCCGCGCCGTGACGGTGGTGCCGGAGATCGACGTGCCCGGCCACGCCCGCGCCGCCATCGCCGCGTACCCGAAGCTGGGACCGGACCCGGACGCCGACTGGGAGGTGTGGACTTCCTGGGGCATCAGCACTTCGCTGCTCGACCCGTCGGAGTCCACGGTGGATTTCTTCCGCACCGTGTTCGACCACGTGCTGGACGTTTTCCCGTCGCCGGTGATCGCGCTGGGCGGCGACGAGGTGCCGGGCGCGACCGAGGAACACAGCCGGTTCGTCCGTGAGATCGCCGCACACCTGGTATCGCGCGGACGGCAGCCGATGGGCTGGGACGAGGTGCTGGAGATCGAGGGCCTGCCGTCGATGCTGATCGGCGCCTGGCAGTCCGACGCCGCCGGGGAGCGGGCCGCGGCCCTCGGCCACGACGTGGTGCTCTGCTCGGAGGAGCACCTCTACCTCGACCACCGCCAGTCGGATCACCCGGACGAACCGATCCCGGTCGGCTACCTGCACACGCTGGAGGACGTTTACGGTTACGAGCCCACGCTGACCGGCCTCCGGCTGCGCGGCGTGCAGGCCCAGGTCTGGACCGAGCACCTCGACTCGGTGCGGCGGGTGGACTACGCGGCTTTCCCGCGCCTGTCCGCCTTCGCGGAACTCGCGTGGAGCCCGGCGGAGCGGGACTTCGCCGAGTTCCTGCCCCGCCTGCGCGACCACCACCTCCCGCGCCTGGACGCCCTCGGCGTCGAGTACCGCCCCCTCGACGGCCCCCACCCGTGGCAGACCCGCCCCGACGCGCCGGGGCGGCCCCGCTGAAGGACGGACCCGGCGTCAGCCGGACTTCAGCCGGTACCAGACCTCGGGACGGCCCACCTGGCCGTATCGCGGCTCGCGCTGGGCCAAACCGTTGTCCGCCAAGTATTCGAGGTAGCGCCGGGCCGTGACGCGGGACGCGCCGATCGCGCTGGCGGCCGCGCCGGCGGACAGCCCCTCGCCGGCGCCGGCCAGTGCGTCGGTGATCGCCTCCAGTGTCTGGGCGCTCATGCCCTTCGGTAGCGGCGGGTGCTCGGTGGTGCGCAGCGACGCGAGCGCCCGGTCGATCTCGGCCTGGCCGCCGGCCTCGCCGGAGGCCTGCCGGAACTCCGCGTACCGCTCCAGTTTTTCCCGCAGTGAAGCGAAAGTGAACGGCTTCAGCAGGTACTGCACCACCCCGACGGACACCGCCGCCTTCACCAGCGCCAGGTCCCGCGCCGAGGTCACCGCGATGACGTCGATGGGCAGCCCGGCCGCGCGCAGGGAGCGGCAGACCGCGAGCCCGTGGGTGTCGGGCAGGTAGAAGTCGAGCAGCACGAGGTCGACCGGCTCACGCTCGCAGAACCGCAGCGCGTCGCCGCCTGAGTGCACGACGCCGGCGACGGCGAACCCCGGCAGCCGCTCCACGTAGACCCGGTGCGCCTCGGCGGCCACCGGCTCGTCCTCCACCACCAGCACGCGGATCACCGGGGCGCCTCCTGTTTCGGCAGCCGGACGGTGAACACCGCGCCGCCGTCCCGGCCGACGTCGACACTGCCGCCGTACCGCCGCACGGCCTGGCCGACCAGCGCCAGCCCGAGCCCGTGGCCCTCGGCCGCCTTGGTCGACCAGCCCCGGCGGAACATGTCCCCCACAGCCTCCTCCGGCACGCCGGGGCCGTTGTCGGCGACCCGCAGGAACAAACCGCCGTCGTCGGAGCGCGCGGTGACGACCACGGCGGGCCGGCCGCCCGCGCCGCGCACGGCCGCGTCGATGCCGTTGTCGACCAGGTTTCCCAGGATGGTCACCAGGTCCCGGCCGGTGATCGCGAGATCCTCCTCGATCACCGTGTCCGGCGTGATGGTGAACTCGACGCCGCGTTCACTCGCCTCGGCCGCCTTTCCCAGCAGCAGCGCGGCGAGCACGGGCTCGGCGATCGAACTCACCACCCGGTCGGTCAATTCCTGGGCCAGCGCCAGCTCCGCCGTGGCGAACTCGACCGCGTCCTCCGGCCGTCCGATCTCCACCAGCGAAACGACGGTGTGCAGCCGGTTCGCCGCCTCGTGCGCCTGCGATCGCAGCGCCTCCGCGAGACTGCGCGCGGTGGTCAGCTCGCCGGTCAGGGTCTGCAACTCGGTGTGGTCGCGCAGCAGCACCACGGTGCCCTGCGCGCGCCCGCCCGAGCGGACCACCGTCGTGCTGACCACGAGCACCCGGGAGTCGGTGACGTGCAGCCGTTCGGCTGGCGTCGGTTCGATCGGCGGGGGCTCGGTCCGTGTCGGCTCGGCCGGCCCGGTTTCGGTGGCGGTGAACGCGGCCGCCAGCTCCGGCGGCAGGCCCAGTTCGTCCAGCGGGAGGCCCACCGGGTCGGCGTGGAAGCCGAGCAGCGTGCGGGCGCCGTCGTTGCACAGCCCGACGCGCCCGTCGCGGTCGACGAGCAGCACGCCCTCTCGGACCGAGTGCAGCACGGCTTCGTGGTACTCGAACAGGTTGCTCAGCTCGCCGGGCGCGATGCCGCGGGTCTGGCGCCGCAGCCGCGCGCTCACCAGCCAGCCGCCGCACGCGCCGACCAGCAGCACCGCGGCCGCGACCCCGACCAGCGGCCAGACCCGCCCCTGCAGCTCCGCGGAGATCGCCGCGATGGTGATGCCCACGGCCACCAGCGCGACCACCCGGTGGCGGGCGTCGAACACCGGCACCACCGCCCGGACCGACGGGCCGAGCGAGCCGGTGTAGGTCTCGGTGACCACGCCGCCCTGCTGCGCGGCCTCGATGTGGCCGAGGAACGGCTGCCCGATCAACGCCGGGTTCGGGTGCGTGTAACGGATGCCCGCCGGGGACATGATCGTCACGAAGTCCACGCCGGTGTCGGCCAGCACTCGCAGCGCGAACGGCTGGAGCGTCGCGCTCGGGTCCGGTGTGGACACCGCGCGGGCGATGTCGGGGGCGTCGGCGATCGCCCGCGCCACCGAAAGCGACTGCTGGCCCGCGCGGTCGTTCGTCGAGCGGCGGGAGTCGAAGTAGGCGATCGTGATCCCGCCGACGACGAGCACCAGGATCACGGCCAGCTGCAGGACGAGCAGCTGACGGGCGAGACTCCACCGGCTCGACCGGGTCCGTGACGTCGTGGGCACCAGCCCATACCAGCACACCCGGCGCGGCCCGGCGGTACCCGGTGTCCGAACCGGACCGGAGCGATCACGCGAACTCAATGAACACAACGGTGACGCTGGTCATATATTCGTCGCATAGTGACCGGCGTTCCACCCCCCTCGAGCTGGAGGCAACGGTGCCTGCACCACCGACCCCCGACGCGTCCGCGCCGAAGCGCGACCGGACGCGTTACCTGTACCTGGCCGTGATCGTCGCCGTGGTCCTCGGCGTCGCCGTCGGGCTGCTGGCGCCGGGCGTCGGCAAGCAGCTGGCCCCGCTGGGCACCGGCTTCGTCAACCTGATCAAGATGATGATCTCGCCGATCATCTTCTGCACCATCGTGCTCGGCATCGGCTCGGTCGCGAAGGCGGCGAAGGTCGGCAAGGTCGGCATCACCGCGCTGGTCTACTTCATCGTGATGTCGACGTTCGCGCTCGCCATCGGCCTCGTCGTGGGCAACCTGCTGCACCCGGGCGCCGGGCTGCACCTCAACCCCGCCGACGTGTCCAAGGTGCACGACCAGGCCAAGGGCGCCGAGAGCGGCGTCGAATTCGTGCTCGGCATCATCCCGACGAGCTTCGTCTCGGCGTTCACCGAGGGCCAGGTCCTGCAGACGCTGCTGATCGCGCTGCTGACCGGGTTCGCGCTGCAGAAGCTCGGGCCCCGCGGCGAGCCGATCCTGCGCGGGATCGAGCACGTCCAGCGGCTGGTGTTCCGCATCCTGTCGATGATCATGTGGGCGGCCCCGGTCGGCGCGTTCGGCGCGATCGCCGCGGTGGTCGGCGCCACCGGCTGGGGCGCGCTGCGCAGCCTGCTGGTGATCATGCTCGGCTTCTATCTGACCTGCCTGGTGTTCGTGTTCGGTGTGCTCGGCGCGGTGCTGTGGCTCGGCGCGCGGGTGAACATCTTCCGGCTGCTCAAATACCTGGGCCGTGAGTTCCTGCTGATCCTCTCGACGTCCTCCTCGGAGTCCGCACTGCCGCGGCTGATCGCGAAGATGGAGCACCTCGGCGTCAGCAAGCCGGTCGTCGGCATCACGGTGCCCACCGGCTACTCGTTCAACCTCGACGGCACCGCGATCTACCTGACCATGGCGACGCTGTTCATCGCCACGGCGCAGGACGAGCCGCTGGCGCTGGGCGAGCAGATCACCTTGCTGCTGTTCATGATCCTCGCGTCGAAGGGCGCGGCCGGCGTCAGCGGTGCCGGCATCGCCACCCTCGCCAGCGGTCTGCAGTCGCACCGGCCGGAGCTGGTCGACGGGGTCGGGTTCATCCTCGGCATCGACCGGTTCATGTCCGAGGCCCGCGCGCTGACGAACTTCGCCGGCAACGCCGTCGCGACCGTCCTCATCGGATCGTGGATGAAGGAGTTCGACCGCGGCAAGTCGCAGCAGGTGTTCGCCGGCAACGCCCCGTTCGACGAGGCGACCCTGCTCGACGAGAAGCCGCCGCCTGCCGCCGAGCCGAAGCCCGAGCCGGTGGCCGCGGGCAGCTGACCAGTTTCGCGCCCGCCCGGCCTGGCCTCGGCGGGCGCGAAACGCCAGTGTGCCGTGTTCCGTGAGCGTCCCCCGTGCTTACGGAACACGGCACACATTCATTTCCGCGCGGGTTCGCAGCCGGCGTGCCCGTCGTAGGCCTCGCGTGCGACGGCGATCGCCTCGCGGTGCCGCCCGGCCCAGTCGACCAGGCCCGACAGGCTGTTGTAGAGCTCGCGCGCCATCGGCGTCGCCTCGTACTCCACGCGCGGCGGCACGGTCGGGTAGACGGTGCGCACCAGCAGCCCGTCGCGCTCCAGGTTCCGCAGCGTCAGCGTGAGCATGCGCCGGCTGATGCTGGGCATCGAGCGCTCCAGTTCGGTGAACCGGGCCGGGCCGCGGGTCGCCTCGAGCAGGATGCCGATCGCCCACTTGCCGCTGATCCGGTTGATCACCTCGAGCACCGTGCACGCGGCGAGTTTCTCCGGGTCCGTGGCGTCGGCCTGCTCGGTCACAGCGATGTTCCCCTGGGACATGAAAGTGCCTCCTTACGCGCACTCCGATGGTCACACATGATGGTCGCTGTAACAAGAGATGCCCCAAGCACGACCTGGGGAAACTCTTCAATGACCGTTCTGGGAGGACCGAAATGCCGGAAGTCGCCCGTTCCCGGGCCGTGGCGCTGGGAGTGCTCTGCGCCGCCTCGATGATGGTGGTGCTCGACAGCAGCATCGTCGCGGTGGCCCTGCCGTCGATCCAGGCCGAGCTGGGGTTCTCCGCCGCGGGGCTCGCCTGGGTGGTGAACGCCTACCTCGTCGCCTTCGGCGGGCTGCTCCTGCTGTCCGGCCGCCTGGGTGACCTGGTGGGCCGCCGCCGGGTGTTCCTCGCCGGGCTGGTGTTGTTCACCGCGTCGTCGCTGGCCGCCGGGCTCGCCACGAACGCCGGCGTGCTCGTCGCCGCGCGGTTCGCCCAAGGGGTCGGCGGCGCGCTCGCTTCGGCGGTGGTGCTGGGCATGATCGTGACGATGTACCCGCCGGGCCCGGCGCGGGCCCGCGCGATCGGGGTGTACAGCTTCACGCAGGCGGGCGGCGCGTCGATCGGGCTCATCGCCGGCGGCGCCCTCACCCAGGCACTGAACTGGCACTGGACGTTCTACGTCAACCTGCCCATCGGCATCGCGGCGCTGGTGCTCACGCTGCTCGTGGTCGAGGCGGATCGCGGCACCGGGCTGCGCTCGGGCATCGACACCCTCGGCGCCGTGCTCGTGACGGGTGGCGTGATGCTGCTGGTGTTCGGCATCGCCGGGGCCGGCGACCACGGCTGGACGGCCGGGACGGTGCTGCCGCTCGCCGCCGCCATTGTGCTGCTGGCCGGGTTCGTGCTGCGCCAGGCCCGCGCGCGGACGCCCCTGCTTCCGTTGCGGCTGCTGCGAGTCCGCGCGGTGGCGGGCGCGAACCTCATCATGGTGCTGATGGTGGCCGGGTTCCTCGGCTTCCAGTTCGTCACCGCGCTGTACCTGCAGAAGGTGCTGGGCCTCGACGCGCTCAGCACCGGCATCGCGTTCCTGCCGACGCCGGTCGTGATCGCGCTGTGCTCGCTCTGGCTGTCCGACCGGCTCAGCGCGCGGTTCTCCCCGCGAGCGGTGCTGGTGGCCGGTCTGGTGGTGGTGATCGTCGCGTTCGGCCTGCTGACCCAGGTACCGGTTTCGGGCAGCTACTTCGTGCACGTGCTCCCGTCGCTGGTGCTGATGGGCGCCGGGGCAGGCACGGCGATCCCGGCGCTGATCGGACTCGCGATGTCGGCCGCTTCGCCCACCGACTCCGGCGTCACGTCCGGACTGATCAGCACCACCCAGCAGGTCGGCGGGGCCATCGGCACCGCCGTGCTGGCCACCGTCGCGGCTTCGCACACAGCCGGGCTGGCGACCGCGGGCGTCGAGGCGCGAGAAGCTCTGGCGTCGGGGTATCGGCTCGCGTACGGGTTCAGCGCCGGGTTCGTGGTGCTCGCCGCCGTGGTGGCGGCGGTGGTGCTGGCCCGCCGTCCCCGAGCGGCCGAGGAGACGCCTGAGCTGTGTGTGGCGGGTCAGGCGAGGTAAGCCGCCAGGCCGCGGTGGCCCCGGCGCATCATCCACGCGTGATTCGCGCGGAAGAACGGCCGGGCCACCACGTCCAGCTTGCGCAGCAACGGTTTCCGGGCCCGCACCTGCTGCGTGATCACCAGCCGGGTGCCCTCGCCGACCGGCTGCAGGTCGCCGGCGAGGAAGCCCTCGAGGTCGCCTGTCAGCCGCACGCGGACGTGGCCCGCGCGCGGGTCCTGCTGCTCCCGGTGCATCGCGATGACGAGCCGGTACGGCAGCCGCGAGCGGCAGACCAGCTCCGCGGTGTCGCGGTCGACCTGCCGCACCGACCGGACGTCGGCCCACCAGCGCGGGTAGGACTCGAGGTCGACCACGGCGTCGAAGACGCGGGACGCGGGCACGGCCGGGAGCCACCAGGTGCTCCGGAACCGGTACTCCGCCCCCACGTCCGGCTCCCGCTCAGACCCGGGCCGAGACCAGGTTACGGCCGTCGAGCGTGACGATGCCGACCGAGCCGACGTCCCCGGGCGCGATGACCGCCGAGCCGTCGAAGCCCGGCGAAGCTGCCTTCCCGGACACCTGCCAGCTGCCGGCCACCCATTGTCGGCCTGTCTTCGACGTGATCACGAGCTGGCACTTCTCCCCCGCGGGAATGCCTTTGAACGCCACGTGGACTTTCACCCAGCCCGCCGCGGGGATCACCGACGCCGTCAGGCTCGCGCCCGTGGCGGCGTTCGTCCCGGACACCTCGCGGGTGCCCGGCACCGGGGCCTGCGCCACCGGCGACGACACCGGCGCGGTCTGCCTGCCGATCACCACCCCGCCGCCGAGGACAACCACCGCGATCACCGCGGCCGCCGCGAGCGTGAGCCCCCGGCGCGGCCCTTTCCGCCGTGCGGCCGGCACCGGCGCCTCGACGCGGATCTGGCGCAACGTGCGCTGCAGCAGCAGATCCCCGGCATCGGGCGGGCCGTCGAGGAAAGCCTCCGGTGGCACCAGATCGAGGGCTTCACGCAGCGCGCCGAACTCCTGCAGCTCGCCGCGGCACTGCTCGCACGTCGCCAGGTGCCGTTCGAACTCGGTGGTGTCGGCCGGGTCCAGCGCGCCGAGCACGTAGGCGCCGAGCTGCGTGTGCTCCTGTTCCACCGCGCTCATCCCACTGCCTCCGTTCCGGCGCTCGTCATCGCCGCGCGCAACGCCCGCAGCGCGTAGTACGTCCGGGACTTCACCGTCCCGGGAGCGATCCCCAGCAATCCGGCCGCCTCGGCGACCGACCTCCCGCGATAGTAGATCGCCACCAGCACGTCGCGGTGCTCCGGCGTCAGGTCTTCGAGCGCGTCCAGCACCGCCATCGAGTCGACCACCCGCTGCGCGTGGTCCCGCTGCACCGGCGGCACCGCCAGCCCCTCCGGCTGCTCGGCTACCTCCTGCGGCCGCGACGCCCGGGCCCGCGCCCGGTCCGTGATCAGGTTGCGCGCCACCGTCAGCAGCCACCCGCGGACCGAGCCGCGGCCGTCCACGGTCAGGTCGCCGGCATGTTTCCACGCCCGGATCAGCGTCTCCTGCACCACGTCCTCGGCGGCCGCCGGATCACCCGTCAGCCGGGTCGCGTAGGCCAGCAGGCTCCGGCCGTGCTCGGTGTAGAGCCGCTCGACGAGTTCCTCACCCGCCACCCGCCGCGCCCGCCCCCGTCCGATCGCCACCCTCGACCTCCCGGCGGTGTCCCGAGCCATCGAGGCCAGTGCCGCGCCCCGGGCCTGTGCGGTTCGCGGCTCTGCGGTTCGCGGCTCTGCGGTCCGGGTCGCTGCACCTCGGGCTGCTGCGCTTCGGACCATCGCTGCCCGAACCGCTTGAGCCCGGACCACTGCGGTTCGAACCACTGCGGTTCGAACCATTGCGCTCCGACCCACCGTGTTCCGGGCCGCTGCGCCCCGAACTGGCGCGCCTCGGACCGTCGCGGCCCCGGCCACGAAATCCTGTCGTCCCAGTGCCACCGCCGTGTTCACCCGGGAGCCGCCCCCTTTCGGTGTTCCGTGCCGGTGCGGATCCCCGGCACCCTCCACACGGATGCCGGCGCCGAACGGTTCACCGGCGTGCTCCCGGTCACCGGAACGTGGCTTGTCGGTCACGGGGCGCGGTTCCTAAGCTGGCCCGGCACCGCCGCCGCCAGCACGTTCCGGAGGCCAGCCGTGCCCGTGAAGTCCCGCCGCCCGCCCCTCGCCGAGGCCTGCTCGCGTGCGCTGGCCGTGCTCCTCGGACGAGCCGGCCGGCTCGCGCTCACTGCTCTGCTGGCGTCGGCAGCCTTGCTCGCTGCAGGCTGCTCGTCCCCCGCGCCGGCGGTCACCCCGCCGACCACCCAGCCCCCGGCCCTCACCGCGACGCTGACCTCGCCGACGGACATCGTCCTGCGCTGGCCCGCCGCCGGCCCCGGCATCGCCGGCCACCTGCTCGAATACGCCAACACCCCGGACGGCCCGTGGACGGCCCTGCAGTTCCTGCCCCCGGACCAGACCAGCTACACCCACCCCGACCTGATCCCGGAGACGCCGTTCTACTACCGCCTCCGGCCGTTCTCCGGCCCGGTGTCAGCGGCAGTCAAGGTCGGCCCCGCCGCCGCGACCCCCAGCCGGCCCGCCACGCCTGGCCGACCCGCCGTTCCCGGTCAGTCCACCGCATCCGGCCAGCCGCCCACGCCGAACCGGCCCGCCGCGACTGATCAGCCCTCCGCACCCAGCCGGCCGTCCACCCCAGGCGCGCCCACCCCGGCCCCGACTCCCGGCGACGACGCACCCACCGACCTGCGCGCGACCCCGGGCGACGACACCAGCATGGTGTTCACCTGGACCGACCACAGCGCGGGCGAAGCCGGCTTCCTGCTGGAACTCCGCAAGCCCGGCGCGACCGGCTTCGCCCCCGTCGAGGTGGCCGACCCGAACACGACGACCTGCGCCCTGTCCCTGCTGCCCGGCGAACAAGGCTCGGACTTCCGTGTCCGCGCCCTCGCCTACGGCCCGCTGTCCCCCGTCGTGCACCGCACCACCGGCAAGGACTGATCAGCGGGCCTTGTCGCTGAAGCCAGCCCGCCGAAAAACGCACTCGGCGGCGGCTCTCGCGGGAGTCGCCGCCGAGTGCGTCAGGCCGGGTTCAGCACGGTGCGGAGGTATTCGCCGGTGTAGCTCTCCGCGACCTCCGAGAGGTACTCGGGCGTGCCCTCCGCGACGACCGTGCCACCGCCCGAGCCGCCTTCCGGGCCCATGTCGATGATCCAGTCGGAGGTCTTGATGACGTCGAGGTTGTGCTCGATCACGATCACCGTGTTCCCCTTGTCCACCAGCCCGTTGATCACGCCGATCAGCTTGCTGATGTCCTCGAAGTGCAGGCCCGTGGTCGGCTCGTCGAGGATGTAGACCGTCTTGCCGGTGGACCGCTTCTGCAGTTCGCTCGCCAGCTTCACGCGCTGGGCCTCGCCGCCCGACAGGGTCGGGGCCGGCTGGCCCAGCCGCACGTAGCCGAGGCCGACGTCGACCAGGGTCTGCAGGTGCCGGTGGATCGCCTTGATCGGTTCGAAGAACCCGGCCGCCTCCTCGATCGGCATGTCCAGCACGTCGGAGACCGTCTTGCCCTTGTAGTGCACCTCGAGCGTCTCGCGGTTGTACCGCGCGCCCTTGCACACCTCGCACGGGACGTAGACGTCCGGCAGGAAGTTCATCTCGATCTTGATCGTGCCGTCGCCGGCGCACGCCTCGCAGCGGCCGCCCTTGACGTTGAACGAGAACCGGCCCTGCTGGTAGCCGCGCACCTTCGCCTCGGTGGTGGCCGCGAACAGCTTGCGCACGTGGTCCCACACGCCGGTGTAGGTGGCCGGGTTGGACCGCGGGGTCCGCCCGATCGGCGACTGGTCGACGCGCACCAGCTTGTCGACGTTGTTCAGCCCGTTCACCCGCGTGTGCCGCCCCGGCACCTGGCGCGCGCCGTTGAGCTTGTTCGCCAGCACCTGCGCCAGGATGTCGTTGACCAGGGTGGACTTGCCCGAGCCGGACACGCCGGTGACCGACACCAGGCAGCCCAGCGGGAACGACACGTCCAGCCCGCGCAGGTTGTGCTCCCGCGCGCCGACGACCGTCAGCTGCCGCTTCTTGTCGATCGGCCGCCGCAGGGCGGGCACCTCGATCCGGCGCTGCCCCGACAGGTACGCCCCGGTGATCGACTCCTTGTTCTTCAGCATCTTCTTGTACGGTCCACTGTGGACGATGTGGCCGCCGTGCTCGCCCGCGCCCGGGCCGATGTCGACCACCCAGTCGCTGGAGCGGATGGTGTCCTCGTCGTGCTCGACCACGATGAGCGTGTTGCCGAGGTTGCGCAGCCGGGTCAGCGTCTCGATCAGCCGGTGGTTGTCGCGCTGGTGCAGGCCGATCGACGGCTCGTCCAGCACGTACAGCACGCCCACCAGCCCGGAGCCGATCTGCGTGGCGAGCCGGATGCGCTGCGCCTCGCCGCCGGACAGCGTGCCCGACGCGCGGTCGAGCGAGAGGTAGGTGAGCCCGACGTCGAGCAGGAAGCGCAGCCGCGCCTGGATCTCCTTGAGCACGGCGCCGGCGATCATCGCCTCGCGCGGACCGAGCACCAGCTCGTCGAGGAACCGCGAAGCCTCGTCGATCGACAGCGCGCAGACCTCGGCGATCGAGCGCTCGCCCTGGGTGCCGTGCTCCAGCGTGACGGCCAGGATCTCGGGCTTGAGCCGGGTGCCCTGGCAGGTCGGGCACGGCACCTCGCGCATGTAGCCCTCGTACCGCTCGCGCATGTACTCGGACTCAGTCTGCTCCTGGCGCCGCTCGAGGAACGGGATGACGCCCTCGAAGGCCGCGTAGTACGAGCGCTGACGGCCGTAACGGTTGCGGTAGCGGACGTGCACCTGCTCGTCGACGCCGTGCAGCACCGCCTTCTGCACCCGCGCCGGCAGCTTGCGCCACGGCGTGTCCATGCGGAAGCCGACGGCCTCCGACAGCGACTCGAGCAGCCGGATGAAGTAGTCGGCGCTCTGGCCGCCCGCCCACGGCGCGATGGCGCCCTCGCCCAGCGACAGCTCGTCGTCGGGCACTACCAACTCCGGGTCGACCTCCTTGCGGATGCCGATACCGGTGCACTCGGGGCACGCGCCGTAGGGCGAGTTGAAGGAGAACGAGCGCGGCTCGAGGTCCTCGATCGCCAGCGGATGCCCGTTGGGGCAGGCCAGGTTCTCGGAGAATCCGCGCACCCGGTGCACGTCGTTCTCCGGCAGGTCGACGAACTCCAGCTCGACCAGGCCGTCGGCCAGCCGCAGCGCGGTCTCCACCGAGTCGGTGAGCCGCTGCCGCGAGCTGGTCTTGACGCTCAGGCGGTCGATCACCACGCCGATCTGGTGCTTCTCCTGCTTCTTCAGCTTCGGCGGGTCGGTGAGCGGGTGCACCGTGCCGTCGACGACCACGCGCGCGTAGCCCTGCTGCTGCAGGTTCTGGAACAAGTCGAGGTACTCGCCCTTGCGCCCGCGCACCACCGGCGCGAGCACCTGGAAGCGGGTGCCCTCGTCCATCTCGAGCACCTGGTCGACGATCTGCTGCGGCGTCTGCTTGCTGATCAGCTCGCCGCACTTGGGGCAGTGCGCCTTGCCCGCGCGGGCGTAGAGCAGCCGCAGATAGTCGTAGACCTCGGTGATCGTGCCCACCGTGGAGCGCGGGTTGCGCGAGGTGGACTTCTGGTCGATCGACACCGCGGGCGAGAGGCCCTCGATGAAGTCGACGTCAGGCTTGTCCATCTGCCCGAGGAACTGCCGGGCGTACGCCGACAGCGACTCGACGTAACGCCGCTGCCCCTCGGCGAAGATGGTGTCGAAGGCGAGGCTCGACTTGCCCGACCCGGACAGGCCCGTGAACACGATCAGGCTGTCGCGGGGCAGGTCGAGATCCACACCGCGGAGGTTGTGCTCGCGGGCACCGCGAACAACGAGGCGATCAGCCACGCCCACGTCCCTTCAGTTCATTCTCAGCTGCGGAGGCCGGCCCGGTGGAAGTCCTGCACGAGCGGCCGCGTCCATGCTAGGACGGACCACCGACAAAAACGGGCTCCACTGTCTCGACCTGCGGTTTTCCGGCTTCCCCGCGGGCGCCGGGCCGGGACGCCGAGGTCCGGCAAGGCAGCGGCCCGATTCCTGGTGCACCAGCTGGAGACCTTACGAGACCCCGCCGGGCCCGGTGACCGCCGGGGCGACCCATGGGAGGAACGGGAACCGTCAGCGGGGGCCCCGCGGATCACCAGAACCGGCCGACGCGCGGGAAATGCAAGTCCGACACCAGGATACCGATCGCGACGAGCCACCGCCGGTATGAGCAGCAACACCCGGACGAGTCCCATCACCACACGATCGACGCGACTTGACCGCCGCAGCGGTACCGCCAGTGGTCATCACGAGCCGGCGTGTGCGGGTGGAAGCGACGGCGCCACCCCGGCTACCGTGTGCTCTCGTGAACATCGTCGACTCTTACACCGGGCACGTCGAACCGGGCGGCGACGCCGCGCGACGCACGCTGGACGCGCTGACCATCACGAAGCTCTCGGTCGGGCCGATGGACAACAACGCGTACCTCCTCGTCTGCCGCGCCGAAAACGAAGCCCTGCTCATCGACGCGGCGAGCGACCCGGAGCGCATCTCGGACCTGATCGGGCACGGCCCGGAGCGCCCGGCGCTGCGCACCGTCGTGACGACCCACCAGCACCAGGACCACTGGCAGGCCCTGGGCGCGGTGGCGGGCGCGAACGGCGCGAACACCGCGGCGCACCCCCTGGACGCCGAGCCGCTGCCGATCCCCCCGGACTTCCTGGTGGAACACGGCGACGTACTGAAGGTGGGCCAGGTCACGCTGGAGGTAATCCACCTGCGCGGCCACACCCCGGGCTCGATCGCCCTCCTCTACCGCGACCCGACCGGCCACCCCCACCTCTTCACGGGCGACTC
>DASXYS010000047.1:0-43736 GCA_036502365.1 Amycolatopsis sp. | reverse complement strand
TGCACGGCCGTCCACGTCGGATGCTGCTTGTTGTAGCGGTAGTCCGGGTTGACCACCGGGATGGTGGAGAACTGGATGCCGCCGCCGGTGATCCCGTGCAGCTGGCCGACGAAGTCCAGCAGGTTCCACGAACTGTCGATGACCACGGACTTCTTCACCGCGTCGATCAGGCCGCTCAGCTTGCCCGGGTCGGTGAGCGTGCCCGCGGAGAGCACCTCGTGCGCCAGCGACGCCAGGAACACCTGCTGCCGCACCACGCGGTCGAGGTCGCTGCGCGGGAGGTTCTTGCGCTGGCGGACGAACGCGAGCGCGTCGGCCCCGGCGACCTTCTGCGGCCCCTTCGGGAAGTTCGCGCCGGAGTCCGGGTCCTTCGTCGCCTGGTTGAGGCACACCGCCACCCCGCCGATGGCGTTGCTGATGTCGTAGAAGCTCAGCAGGTTGACCTCGGCGAAGTGGTCGATCGTCACGCCGGTGAGGTCCTCGACCGCCTGCCGGGTCGCCCGGCGCCCGGCAGTCAGGGACCCCTCCCTGATCTTGTCCTTGTCCGTCTCGCCCGCCGCGCGCAGCCGCGACGCCTCGGCCGCCTTGGCCTTGCCGAACGCGGAGTTGATCTTGTCCGGCCCGCCCGCCATCTGGACGTAGGAGTCGCGCGGGATGGAGAACGCCTTGATGCTCTCCTGCCCGTTCGGGATGCGCAGCACGATCAGGGTGTCGGTGAGGTCGTCGCCGTTGGGCCCGGCGCGCAGCTCCTCCAGCACGTTCTTGGGCAGCGGGTTGCCCTGCATGTCGTCGCGCGAGTCCCGGCCCACCAGCAGGATGTCGAGCGAACCGTCGGCCGGCTGCTCACCGGGCGTCTCCGGCGCGCCGGAGCCGAGGACGTCGCTGCGCGTGACGCCGTCGAGCGAGCTCAGCGTCGAGTAGCCGTAGGCCGTGCCGCCGAACGTCACCAGCGCCAGCGCCGAGACGGCGATCTTTCCTGCTATCCGCACACCCCTACCGACGCGCTGGGGCCGCCGCCTGCTGCGTCGGTGACCCAGTTCACATCTCAGCGCAGGTAGGACGCGCCGTTCAGGTCGAGCACCGCGCCCGACGCCCAGGTCGCCCCGGGCGAAGCCAGGTAGACGACGGCGTCGGCGATCTCGGCCGGCTCCGCGACGCGGCCGAAGGGGCTCTGCCCGCGCACTTCGTCGGTGATCCGGTCGGCGACGCGCTCGGTGGCGGTGAACCCGGGCGCCACCGACGTCACCGCGATCCCGTGCGGCGCCAGCGCCACCGCGAGCGACTGGCCCAGCGAGTGCAGTGCCGCTTTGCCCGCCCCGTACGCCGGGTAGTGCGGCTCGCCGCGGAACGCCCCGCGCGAGCCGACGTTCACGATCCGCCCCGGTGCGCCACGGGCGATCAGGTGCCGCGCGACGCAGTAGGAGAGGTTGGCCGCGCCGAACAGGTTGACCTCCAGCGTCTCCCGCCACACCCGCTGCCAGTCCGCATAGGACACTTCCGGCACCGGTGTGGCGGTCGCCGGCGTGGTGCCGACGGCGGCGTTGTTCACCAGCACGTCGACGCCGCCGAGACCCTCCTCCGCGGTGTCCGCGATCCGTTGCACCGCTTGGGGTTCGGCGAGGTCACCGGAGACCAGGAGGTGCCCGGTCCCGGGCAGCGACGCCACTGCCTCCTCGGCGGCCGCGACGTTGGATCCATAGTGGACGGCCACCCGGTCGCCCCTGGCCGCGAAGGCGGTCGCGATCGCGCGGCCGATGCCGCGAGAAGCGCCCGTGACCAGCACGCCGCTCATCGGGCGAACAGCTGCGACTCGTCGCGGAACGCCTTGAACTCCAAGGCGTTGCCCGCGGGATCGTGCAGGAACATCGTCCACTGCTCCCCCGGCTCCCCGGCGAAGCGCTGGTACGGCTCGATCACGAACTCCGTGCCCGCCTCGCGCAGCCGGCCCGCCAGCACGTGGAACCCCTCGACGTCGAGGACCAGGCCGAAGTGCGGCACGGGTACGTCGTGGCCGTCCACCGGGTTGCGGCCGGCCTCGGCGCGGGCGCCCGGGACGACGTGCGTGACCACCTGGTGGCCGTGGAAGTCCCAGTCGACCCAGGCGTCGGCCGAGCGGCCCTCGGCGAGGCCGAGCACCCCGCCGTAGAACGCGCGGGCGCGGCCGAGGTCGTCGACCGGGATGGCGAGGTGGAAGGCGGGACGGGCGGCCATGGTGCTCCTCGGGTCGGCCAACGGGGGTGGGTTCACCTTGATCTGACGATGTCCGAATGTCAACATTAGCCGTATGGACGTCACATCGCTGGGGAAAGCTGCCCGCCGCGGCCTCGCCGAGGAGGCCGCGGACCGCGTGCGCGAAGCGATCTTCGCCGGGCATTTCGCGCCGGGCGCGCCGCTGCGGGAGGTCGAGCTGGCCGCATCGCTGGAGATCAGCCGCGGCTCGGTGCGCGAGGGCCTGGCGCAACTCGAACGCGAAGGCCTGGTCCACAGCGGCTGGCACCGCCCCACCACCGTCGTCGAGGTGACCCCCGGCGACGTCGAGGAGGTCTACTCCGTCCGCGCGGCGCTCGACCGCCTCGCCGCGACCACCGCCCGCGCGGGCGCGACACCCGGCGATCTGGCCCGGCTCGACGAGCTGGTGGACACGATGGCGGCGGAGGTCGCCCACGCCGACGGCCCGCGTCTGCTGGCCCTCGACATCGCCTTCCACGACCACGTTTACGCCGCCGCGGGCAATCGCCGCCTCACCGACGCGTGGCAGGCCGTGCGCTCGCAGGTGTACCTGTTCCAGCTCCAGCGCGTTTCCCTGAGCCACGACCACTACCGCTCGCGCGTGGTGACCGAGCACCGCGAGCTGGCGAACCTGCTGCGCGACGGCGACCCGGACGCGCTGGCCCGGGTCGCCGAAGAGCACGTGGACTCCGCGCGCCGCAGCCTGCTCACGGACCTGGCGAAGTCCCGCCGGACCTGACCGGCGTCAACTGTCCACAGAGGACGTCTCAGCCGGTCGCGCCGCGGCCGCGGCCAGCGCCGCCTCGATCCGGCGGTTGCCGGTCATGCCCGCGACCACCACCGTCATCACGGCCAGCACCCCGGCGGCGGCCAGGTACGGCGCGCGCAACCCGGCGACCGACGCCAGCCAGCCGCCCAGCACAGCGCCGACCGGGCCGGCCGAGATGGCGACCAGCCGGGACGCCGCGCCGACGCGGCCCATCAGCCGGGCGGGAACGATGGCCTGGCGCACGGACCAGCCGAGCACCATCGTCGCCGCCATCGCGCAGCCGCAGAGGACAAAGGCGGCGCCGGCCCAGACGCCGTCGGTCGCGAATCCGACCACCAGCATCGCGCCCACCTCGGCCACCACGGTGACCGTGAGCGCGGTCCCGGTGCCCAGGTGTTTCTCCAGCGGCCCGGCCAGGAACGCGCCGATCAGCCCGCCGAGCGCCTCGGCCGCGAGCAGCAGGCCGTAGCCCACCGAGTGCAGGCCGAGCACATCGCGCGCATACAGCGCGAGCACGGCTTCTGCGCCCGCGTAAGCAAAGTTGCCGACGGCGGGCCGCAGTGCCAGCCCCAGCAGGACCCGGTCTCGCAGCACGTACGTCGCACCCTCGCGCGCGTCGGCCCACAAGCTCCGGCCCGGCTCACGAGGCGGCGGCGGCACCTTCGGCAGCGACCGGATCAGCAAGGCACTGCCCACGAACGAAACCGCGTCCACCACAAACGGCAGCGTGCGCCCGACCGAGAACAGGAAGCTGCCCGCGGGCGGCCCGAGGAACTGCCCGGCCGCGGTCGACGCGCCGCGCAGCCGGCTGTTCGCCTTACGCAGCAACGTCCGGTCGCGCGCGAGCAGGTCCGGCAGGTACGCCTGCGCGGCCGTGTCGAAGAACAGCTGCCCGGCTCCGAGCAGGAAAGCCAGCAGCAGCAACGCGGGAATCCCGATCAGCCCGGTCGCCCCGGCCAGCACCGTGACCAGCAACAGCCCGGCACGCGCGACGTCCGCGAGCCACATCGTGCGCCGCCGGTCCCAGCGGTCCACCAGCGCGCCGCCGACCAGTCCGAGTACTGGGTACGGCAGCAGTGCCGCAACCGTCACCAGGCTGACCACCACGGGGTCGCTGCTCAGTGCGACGGCGAACAGCGGCAGCGCGGCCAGGTACGCGCCGTCACCCAGCGAGGAAACCGTTGCGGCCGACCACAGACGCCCGAAAGCACGCGGCATCTTCGGCTCGGTCATCGGGCGGCCCCGGGGCCGGGGCGGAAGAACGCGATCGCGGCGGTGGCCGCGGACTCGTCCGGATCACGTGCGTCCCGCAGCTCGTCGAGCAGCGCGCCGAGACGCCGCTCGAACTCCGCGAACTGCGCCTCGCCGATCCGGGTGTGCTGCATCCGCACCCACCGCGGCGAGCCCTCCGGCGCGGTCTCCAGGTCGGCGAGCGCGTGCCGCATCAGCACGTCCGCCTGCCCCGGCGCGGGTTCCGGCAGCTCGATCCGGCGCGCGACGTGCGCGTAGTACCGCTCCACCACCCCGCGCACCTTCCGCGTGCGCACGACGTGGATCAGCCCGGCGCGCTCCAGCACGCGTACGTGGTAGCTCGAACTGCCCTTCGCCAGGTCGAGCCGCTCGGCGATCTGCGTGATCGTCGCCGGCCCGTCGCGCAGCACCGCGAGCACGCGGTGGCGCACCAGATTGCTGACCGCCCGCAGCTGCTCCGTGGTCCGGACGTGGACGGCGTCGTCCGGCGGTGTGTAGTCGTCCCCAGTCATGGGGGTCAATGGTCAACGAGTCTTGACCATTCGTCAAGTGCAGTGCCCTGGACCGCGGGGCCCCCGGACGGATCCGGGGGCTTTTCGAGTCCGGCCTCAGCCGCCGAAGAGGTCGACGACCTTCAAGATCAGCTCGTACACGCCGTAGACGAACGGGACGAGCACCCACAGCCACGCGATGACGAGCAGCGCGGTGCGCGCGCCCGAACGCGCCACAGCGGGCTCTTCCGACGGTGCGCTCATCACGCCTCACTCCCCACCTGGTCGCGGCCCACGGGCTCGTGGAACTTCTCCTTGACCGGCCGGACGAACTCGTTGGCGATGAAGCCCACCACGAGCAGGCCGATCATGATGTAGAACGACGTCGCGTACAGGTCCGGGCCGGACTTGCCGGCGGCCTTCTCGCTGTCCGCGATGCCGTCGACGATCAGCGGGCCGAGCACCCCGGCCACCGACCACGCGGTGAGCAGCCGGCCGTGGATCGCGCCCACCTGGTAGGTGCCGAACAGGTCCTTCAGGTACGCCGGGAGCGTCGCGAAACCACCGCCGTAGAAGGAGAGGATCAGCATCGCGCAGAGCACGAACAGGACCTTCGACGAGTTCGTGGTCAGTGCGATGACCAGGTACAGCAGGGCGCCGACGCCGAGGTAGAAGCGGTAGATGTTCTTACGCCCCACCAGGTCCGAAGTGGACGACCAGACGAACCGGCCCAGCATGTTCGTCAGCGACAGCATGGCGACGAACCCGGCGGCCGCCGCGGTGCCGACCGGAGCCGAGGTGTTCTTGAAGAAGTCCCCGATCATCGGCGCGGCCTTCTCCAGGATGCCGATGCCCGCGGTCACGTTGAGGCACAACACGATCCACAGGCACCAGAACTGCGGCGTCTTGAGCGCGTTGGCCGCCGACACGTTGCCGGCGGAGATCAGCGCCTTGGCCTGCACGGCCTTCGGCTCGAAGCCCCGCGGCTTCCAGCCCTCGGCCGGCACGCGCACGATCAGCACGCCCATGGTCATGAACACCGCGTACACGAGGCCGTGGATCAGGAACGCCGTCGCGATGTCGCCGGTGGTGGGCGTGGTGCCGAGCATCGCCGACGACCACGGCGAGGCGATCAGCGCGCCGCCGCCGAAGCCCATGATCGCGATGCCGGTGGCCATGCCCGGCCGGTCGGGGAACCACTTGATCAGCGTCGACACCGGGGAGATGTAGCCGATGCCGAGCCCGATCCCGCCGATGCCGCCGTAGCCGACGACCACCAGCCAGAACTGCCCGGTCGCCACGCCGAGCGCGGAGACCAGGAAGCCGGCGCCGAAGCACACGGTCGCGACGAACATCGCCCAGCGCGGGCCGTTCTTCTCGACCAGGGTGCCGCCGAATGCCGCCGAGAGGCCGAGCATCACGATGCCGAGCTGGAACGGCAGGCCGGACTGGGTGCCCGAGAGGTGCATCGTCTTCTCGAGCGGGGTCTTGAAAACGCTCCACGCGTAGGCTTGGCCGATCGACAGGTGGATCGAAAGCGCCGCCGGCGGGACCAGCCAGCGCGTCCAGCCGGGCGGTGCGACGATACGAGAGCGGGCCAGGAAGCCGATGGCCATCGTCAGACTCCTCCGAACTGTGGGTGGTTCAGGGAATGTATTACCAAATTCCCGGCGTTGCACCGTCTGAATGTCGTACGTTCGGAGCGATTTTCGAGGAGAGGTGGACAAATGGGTCGGGTCACCGTGCGCCGTCCGGTGCGCAAGATCACCGCCACCGGTGAGCGGCGGCGCCCGGATTCACTGGCCGCCGAGGAGCCGCTGGAACTTCGCGTCGGCGGGAAAGCGCTGGCAGTGACCATGCGCACACCGGGGCACGACGTCGAACTGGCCCACGGTTTCCTGCTCTCGGAAGGCGTGCTCGGCTCCCGGGAGGACGTCTCGGCGGCCCGCTACTGCGACGGCGTGGACGATCAGGGCAGAAATACCTACAACGTGTTGGATGTGACACTCGCACCTGGAGTGGCTCCACCCGAGACGGGCGTGGAGCGGAACTTCTACACCACCTCCTCGTGCGGGGTCTGCGGCAAGGCCGCGCTGGACGCGGTGAAGCTGCGCAGCCGGTTTTCCCCCGCCGAGTCCACTTTCGCGGTGAAGACCGACGTGCTGGTGAAGCTGCCGGACCGGTTGCGGGAACAGCAGAAGGTGTTCGCCTCGACCGGCGGTCTGCACGCCGCCGCGCTGTTCGACCCGGACGGCGAGCTGCTCGTGGTCCGCGAGGACGTCGGCCGGCACAACGCCGTGGACAAGGTGCTCGGCTGGGCGCTGCAGTCCGGCCGCATTCCCGCGCCCGGCCACGGATTGCTGGTCTCCGGCCGCACCTCCTTCGAGCTGGTGCAGAAGGCCGCGATGGCCGGCATCGGCCTGCTGGCCGCCGTGTCCGCACCGTCCTCGCTGGCCGTGGAGCTGGCGGAGGAGAACGGCATGACGCTGATCGGCTTCCTGCGCGGCGACAGCCTGAACCTCTACACCGGCGACCACCGCGTGCTGACCTGAGCCGTCAGCCCGGCCACAAAGTCCTGACGGCATCGGGAAAACCGGCCACTCCTCGCGGGCCGAGCAGCGCCAGGTTGAACAGGAACCCGGGCAGGATAGACAGGATCACCTGGGCGAGCGCGTCCGCGGGCGCCCCGGCCCAGGTGCCGTCCCGCTGCCGCGCGCGGACGAGCGCGGCCAGCTCCGCGCCCATGGCGACCGTCGCCGCTTCCAGCCGCTGGGCCAGCTCGGGGTTGCGCAGGGCTTCGGACCAGACCATCAGCGCCATGGCGGCCAGCTGCCGGTCGCGGTGCCGTTCGACGACCGCGGTCAGCAGCTCCGCCATCACCTGACCGACCCCGCGCTCGCCGTCACCGCGGGCCAGCGCGGTGGTCAGCACCTCGGCGACGTCGTCCAGGTTCTGGGCGGCGACACCCACGATCAGGTCCTCCTTTTTCGGGAAGTACCGGTAGACGGCACCCGCGGACTTGCCGGCCTCGGTGAACACGTCCTGCATGGACGTGCGGTGAAAACCGTTGCGGACAAAGCACCTCCGCGCCGCCGCCAGGATCTCGGCGCGCTGGTCGTCCTTGTACTGCTGGCTCACCCGCGGCATGGCCCCGTCCTCCCTCGCCGGTTTGACAACCCGGTGAAGCCGAGCCTACCTTGAAACAAAAGCGGACGTCCGTCCTCTTTTATTGGCGAAGGAGGATCACCATGCCGATCACCCCCGTGCCGGCCGTCACCATGACCCCGGTCGCGCACCTCCCGAAGGGCTACTTCCCGGAGAACCTCGCGGTCCGCACCGACGGGTCCGTGCTCATCACCACGGTCATCCAGCAGGAACTCTGGCTGGCACCGGGCGCGCCACCGGCGACTCCGGTTCTGGTGCACCGCTTCGACTTCCCGGTCACCGGCATCGTCGAGGCCGAGCCCGACGTCTTCCTGGTCAGCGTGACCGCGGGCTACACCACCCACGAATCGCACCTGATGCGGATCGACCTCAACGGCTGGACACCCGGCGAGCCGGTCTCCCCCGAAGTCGTCCTCACCTTCGACGACCGGGTCCGTGCCCTCAACGGCAGCTGCCTGCTCGGCCCCCGGGTGCTGGCCGTCGCGGACTGCTTCGCCGGGCTGATCTGGCGGGTCGACCTGGACGAGGGCGCGCGGCACGCGACCGCCCGGGTCTGGCTGGCCCACGACACCATGGCGGACGACCCGGACGGCGAGGTCGCGCCGCCGCGGCAACCGGGCGTCAACGGAGTTCGCTACAGCGCGCGAACCGGATACCTCTACTACACCTCGACCGCGCAGAAGGTGTTCATGCGCGTCCCGGTCGACCCGGCGACGCTCGATCCGGCCGGGAGCCCCGAATTCGTCGCCGCGATCGACAACGCCGACGACTTCTGCGTCGACGAAGAAGCCGGATTCGCTTATGTCACCAGGCATCGCGCCAACACGATCGACCGGGTGCCGCTCGCCCCGCGGCACGGCAGCGAGGTCCGACACCTCGCGGGCGACCCGTTCGACGAGCTGCTGGCCGGGCCGTCCAGCGCCGCCTGGGGTCGCGACCCCGGCGACCCCGGCCGGGTCATGTACGTGACCACGGACGGGGGCACCACCGCGCCGCCCGACGGGATCGTCCGCGAGGCCAAGCTGCTGCGCGTCGAGCTGCGCGCGCGCAGTGGGCAGTCCTAAATAGACGGAACCCAGTTGCCGTGGAAACCGTGCGGCACCCGGTCGGGCAGGTGCACCGTGGCCACGGTTTCCAGCGTCCCCGCGTCCAGCAGCGCAAGCTCACTGCGGTGAGTGGCGGCGTCGAACACGAAGCCCATCAGCACACCCTCGTCCTCGGCAGCGTCCACATGGGACGGGATGAACACGAACTCCCCCGGCAGACGGCCCGTGCCGAACGAGCGCGCCGACGCGGACCCCTTGGCCAGGTCGTGTTTGTACAGTGCCCCGGAGCCACTGGAACCGTTGCCGGTCGCCACCGCGTAACCGTAGCGGTGCCGCCGCCCGAGCAGCCGCTCGTCGACCCGCGGGAACTCCTGGCCGTGCTCGTCGAGGCGATCCTCCAGCACCTTCCCGGCGGAGAGGTCGACGGTCCATCGGTCGAGCGTCGGCGTGCCCTCCTCGGGGCCGTGCAGCTCCCGGTCGAACATCTTCGGGTGCCGGACCACGTCGAGCACCACCCGATCGCCGTCGTCGTAGGCGTTGAGCGGGTGGAAGACGTAACACGGCGCCACGTCGAACCAGCGGACGTCGCCGTTGTCCCCCTCGCGCGGCATCACCCCGACCCGCGCCGGGTAACGCGGGTTCCAGCGGTACGGCAGTGAGCTGACCCCGCGCCCGGCCATGGCCCGCAACGGATCCGGGGCGCCCACCGCCACCGGCGCCTGGTCCGGGTCGAAGGTGACCGGCAGGTCGTAGAACACCACATACCGCTCGGTGAGGGAGAAGTCGTGCATCATCGGCGCCCCGGCCACCTCGATGTCGACGACCCGGCGGGCCCGGCCGTCGGCGCCGATCACGCTGTACTGCACCTGGTTCCCGAGCCCGAAGCGGTACGAGACGGCGTGCAGCTCACCGGTGCGCGGATCACGCTTCGGGTGGGCGGTGTAGCCGCCGGGCAGAGTGCCGTCGAAGTCGCACGGGCCGACCGTGTCGAGTTCCTCGGTCAGCTCCCACTGGGGCAGCCCGCCCTCGATCAGCGCGAGCGTGCGACCGGCGTGCCCGATCACGTTCGTATTGGCGCCGGGGCCGGCGTCCGGGGCGGCGGCGCGCTCGCCGAGCACCCCGGCGAGGTGGGGGGTGCGGATCCAGCGGTTGCGGTACCACTCGGCGCGGCCGTCGCGCAGCCGGACGCCGTGGACCATGCCGTCGCCGAGGAACCAGTGGTAGGTCTCCGGGTCGGTACCGGCGAGCGGATTGGGGCCGTTGCGCAGATAACGGCCGTCGAGGTAATCGGGGATGTGCCCGGTCACTTCGAGCCGCGTACTCGTGTGCTCGCGCTCGACCGGGGCGAAGTTGTCTTCGAGGAACTGGGTGACCATCGGTTGCCTCCCAAGGGCATAACCTTGTTATGGACACCATATATAACAGGGTTATGCGATACTGGCAAGCATGACCGGGAAAACTCGCGGCACCGACGTGAAGGAACGGCTCGTCGAAGCCGCGGTCCGCCTGCTCGCCGACGGCGGCCCCGAAGCGCTCCAGGCCCGCAAGATCGCGGCCGAGGTGGGAGCGTCCACAATGGCCGTTTACACGCACTTCGGCGGAATGGCGGCCTTGCTGGATGCCGTGGCGTTGGAGGGATTCCGGCGGCTGAGCGCCAACCTGGCCGCGGTCACGCCCACCGAAGACCCGGTGGCTGACCTCCTCGCGCTGGCGCTGGCGTACCGGCATACGGCGCGGGAACACCCGGAACTGTTCGCGGTCACCTTCAGCCGTTCGAGGGGCCGGAGCTTGGCCGAGGTCGTCGCCTCGGGCGACCCGAACGAGGGAAGCACCGCGTTCGGCTACCTGCTGCGGGCCACCGAGCGCGCGATCGACGCCGGCCGCTTCCACGGGGAGCCGTTCCCGGCCGCGGCGCAGCTCTGGAGCGGGGTGCACGGATACGTCACGCTGGAGACATCCGGGCACTTCGGGCAACGTCGGCAGGATGTCGAGGACATCTTGGTGCCATTGGGGGTGACCTTGGCGATCGGGCTCGGGGACACTGCCGGGGCAGCCCGCCGATCCGGCGAGGCCGGCCTGGCCGGCTGGCACCCGGCGGAAGTGCGCAGCAGCATTAAGACAGACGAAGGCAACGCCTGAACGCCGAGCCGCGTCCTAATGGGTGTGGGGGACGGAGATCAGGTGCGCGAAACGGACGAACCCGCGGCGAACCGGCGGTGGATGAGCCGCCGCTCGGCGCTGATCGCGGGTGCCTCGGGGCTCGGCGTGGCCGGGCTGGCCGTGGGGACGGCCACCGGCGCCGTGCCGTTCAGCCAGGCGCTGCAACGGGTGCTGGGCGTCGCCTCGTCCACTCCGGTCACCCAGCTCGGCAGCATGCGGGTGGAGCGGGTGTACTCGGCCGCGCGCGGGCGCAACGTCGACCTGGTGTTCCTGCTGCCGAGCAAGAAGCCGCCGCGTGGCCTGCCGATGTCACTGATGCTGCACGGCCTGCACGGCACCGCGCGCAACGCCGCACCGAGCGGCCTGCTGAAGCAGCTGGCGAGCGACGTCGCCCGCAAGGCCGTGCCCGCGTACGGCTACGTCGCCGTCGACGGCGGCGACAACTACTGGCACCAGGTCCACCCCGGCGACGACCCGATGGCGATGCTGCTGGAAGAGGTCCCGCAGTGGCTGCGCGCCCGCGGCTTCGCCGGCCCGGACGGCCTGCCGTTCGCCTGCGCGGGCGTCTCCATGGGTGGTTTCGGCGCCATGCTGTACGGCCGCCGCCGCCTCGAACGCCGCCAGCCGCCCGAGGCCATCGCGGCCATCTCGCCCGCGCTCATCACGTCGTGGCCGGAAATGGCGAAGCGCCGCATCTTCACCGGCATGACCGACTGGACGGCGCTGGACCCGCTCCGTCACCTCACCGCGCTGCAGGGCATCCCGACGGCTGTGTGGTGCGGCACCGAGGACTCGTTCATCACCGGGGTGCGCCGGTACATCGCCGCCACCCACCCGGCCATCGGTTACACCGCGAAGGGCAAGCACAGCGACGCGTTTTTCCACTCGGTGGTGCCGAGCCTGGTGAGCTTCGCCGGCAAGCACCTGCCGCGCGCCGCCTGAGCCGCGGGGGAAGACCGCTGGGGATCAGGCGGAGACCCAGCGACCGACGACCGAGATGAGCCAGAAGCCGACCATCGTCGCGACCACGAAAAGGGTGGCCCAGCGCAGCTGCAGCGGGCGGGTGTCCGCGGCGCGCAGGAGGCGCAGGAAATACCAGGCGCCGGCGAACAACGGGATCGGGATGAGCGGCAGCGCCGACAACCGGGTCACCACCGCAACCAGGCAGACCGCCGCGAAGACCGCCAGCATGATGGTGGAAGCGCGGTAGAGCCACGGGCACCGGGCCAGCACCGAGGCCACGACCCGCTCGCTCAGCTCGACAATGCCGACAGAAGGGCCCGAAGGCTCGTCGGTCTCGACGGGTACCACAGCATCGGCCGGTTCGACGGTCGTGTTGTCCCCGGGGACTGCGGTCAGCGGCACGGTTGTCATCCACTCCATTATCGCGCCTGCCGCGAACACCTCGTCAGCGGACTCTTATAACACAGTAATCCGCGGCCGACCGGACGAAGAACCCGGGCGACCGCGGAACTGTAATCAGGCCGACTTCTCGCCACGCTCGCTGCGCGCGCGGCGGGAGGGCTGCCGCGCCACGATCGTGGGATTCACGTTCTCCCGGACCGTCTGCTCGGTGATCACGACCTTCGCCACGTCGTCGCGGCTCGGGATGTCGTACATCACCGGCTGGAGGACCTCTTCCATGATCGCGCGCAGGCCGCGGGCACCGGTGCCCCGCAGCACCGCCTGGTCGGCGATCGCCTCCAGCGCGGTCTTGGTGAACTCCAGCTCGACGTTGTCCATCTCGAAGAGCTTCATGTACTGCTTCACCAGCGCGTTGCGTGGCTGGGTGAGGATCGAGACCAGCGACTCCTTGTCCAGGTGGTTCACCGTGGCGACCACCGGGAGGCGGCCGATGAACTCCGGGATGAGGCCGAACTTGATCAGGTCCTCGGGCATCGTCTCGGAGAAGACGTCACTGCCCTCGATCTCGGCCTTGGTGCGGATCTCCGCGCCGAAGCCGAGGCCGCGCTTGCCCACGCGCTCGTTGATGATCTTCTCCAGCCCGGCGAACGCGCCGGCCACGATGAACAGCACGTTCGTCGTGTCGATCTGGATGAACTCCTGGTGCGGGTGCTTGCGCCCGCCCTGCGGCGGCACCGACGCCGTGGTCCCCTCGAGGATCTTCAGCAGCGCCTGCTGCACACCCTCGCCGGAGACGTCACGCGTGATCGACGGGTTCTCCGACTTGCGGGCGATCTTGTCGACCTCGTCGATGTAGATGATGCCCGTCTCGGCGCGCTTGACGTCGTAGTCGGCCGCCTGGATCAGCTTCAGGAGGATGTTCTCGACGTCCTCGCCGACATACCCGGCCTCGGTCAGCGCCGTGGCGTCCGCGATGGCGAACGGCACGTTCAGCAGCTTCGCCAGCGTCTGCGCGAGGTAGGTTTTGCCGCAGCCGGTGGGGCCGAGCATCAGGATGTTGGACTTCGCCAGCTCGACCGGCTCGTCCTTCGAGTCCTTGGGCCCGGCCTTGTCGTCGGCCTGGATGCGCTTGTAGTGGTTGTAGACCGCGACGGCCAGTGTCTTCTTCGCGTCGTCCTGGCCGATGATGTACTGCTCGAGGAACTCGTGGATGTCGGCGGGCTTCGGCAGCTCGTCGAGCTTCACGTCGCCGGCTTCGGCCAGCTCCTCTTCGATGATCTCGTTGCAGAGGTCGATGCACTCATCGCAGATGTAGACCCCGGGGCCGGCAATGAGCTTCTTCACCTGCTTCTGGCTCTTCCCGCAGAAAGAACATTTCAGCAGGTCGCCGCCGTCACCGATCCGTGCCATGGCCGTTGACCTCGTCCCCTCCGGTGCGCGAAACACGCACCTGACACTTCGCTCGCCGCCCCGGCCGCTGCCCGATCGCACCGGGGCCTCACGCATTGCCACTGACGGTACCCGTCCGAAGCCGCGAGCGGGAACACCCGCAGCCCCTACCGGGCACGTAGGGCTCGACACTAGACCAGGAAACCGGTACGTGTCGCCAGTTCGACACGCACCGGTCCCGGTCGAATCAGATGGCCGAGGCCTTCCGGTACGGAAGCACCTCGTCGATCAGGCCGTAGGCCTTGGCTTCCTCGGCGGTCAGGATCTTGTCCCGCTCGATGTCGGCCTTGATCTGGTCCGGCTCCTTGTTCGTGTGCTTGGCCAGGATGACCTCCATCTGGCGCCGCACCCGCTGGATTTCGTTGGCCTGGATCTCCAGGTCGGAGACCTGCCCGTAGGTGCCCTCGGTGGCCGGCTGGTGGATCAGCACGCGGGCGTTGGGCAGCGCCATGCGCTTGCCCGGGGTGCCCGCCGCCAGCAGCACCGCGGCGGCCGAGGCCGCCTGGCCGAGGCACACGGTGGAGATGTCCGGGCGGATGTACTGCATGGTGTCGTAGATCGCCATCAGCGACGTGAACGACCCGCCCGGGGAGTTGATGTAGATGCTGATGTCGCGGTCCGGGTCCTCGTGCTCGAGGTGCAGCAGCTGGGCCATCACGTCGTTGGCCGACGCGTCGTCCACCTGCACCCCGAGGAAGATCGTCCGCTCCTCGTACAGCTTGTTGTACGGGTTGGACTCCTTCACGCCGTAGCTGGTGCGCTCGACGTAGGAGGGCAGGATGTACCGCGACTGCGGGGTCTGCGGAGCCCGGAAGTCACCCGGGAGCCGGAAATTGCTCATGAGAGGTCTCCTGTGTGCTTCGCGCTCAGTTGGTCGGGTTGAGGCCGTTGCCGTCGCCGCGGGTCAGCACGTGGTCGACGAAGCCGTAGTCCTTCGCCTCCTGCGCAGTGAACCAGCGGTCGCGGTCGCCGTCGGCGATGATCTGCTCGGTGGTCTGCCCGGTCTGCTCGGCCGTGATCTTGGCCAGCTCCTGCTTCCACTTGTTGAACAGGTCGGCCTGGATCGCGATGTCCGAGGCCGTGCCGCCGACGCCCGCCGACGGCTGGTGCATCAGGATCCTGGCGTGCGGGAGCGCGTACCGCTTGCCCGGCGTGCCCGAGGAGAGCAGGAACTGCCCCATCGAGGCCGCCATGCCCATGGCGTAGGTCGCCACGTCCGGCTTGATCAGCTGCATGGTGTCGTAGATGGCGAACCCGGCGGTGACCGAGCCGCCCGGGGAGTTGATGTAGAACCGGATGTCGGACTCGGCGTCGTCCGCGTCGAGCAGCAACAGCTGCGCGGTGATCCGGTTGGCGATCTCGTCGTTGACCTCGGAGCCGAGGACGACGATGCGCTCCTGGAGCAATCGCTCGAACACCGAGTCGGTGAGGGTCAGCCCCGCGGTGCCGGTCCGCCCCTCGGGCATGTGCTGCTTCACGTCTGCCTGCCTTTTCGCCGGCGGCCACCCTGTGTGGAACCGGGCGCCGCTGTCGTATTCAGATGCTTGCGAACTAACAACCGACCCTAACGAACTTGGGCGGTGCAGAATGCCTGACACCGCCCAAGTTCGCTTACAGCTTCACTCCGCCGGGGTCTTGGCCGCTTCCTCGGTGACCTGCGTCTCCTCGACCGCCCCCTCGACCACCGCGGGGGCGTCGGCCTCGTCACCGGAGCCGAACAGCTCCGAGAGGTCGACCTCCTCGCCCGAGGCGTTCTTGACCGTGGTGCCGCGGACCACCGAGGCGAGCGCCTTGCCGCGGCGCACGTCGGCGTAGATCGCGGTCAGCTGGCCCGACTGCTGGGCGCGCTGCACGTACTCGTCCGGGCTGACGCCGAAGCGCTGGGCCTGGTACATGATCCGCTCGGTGAGCTCGGCGTCGTTGACCGACGTCTGCTCCTTGTCGGCGATGGTGTCCAGCAGCAGCTGCGTGCGGACGGCCTTCTCCGACTCCGCCTGGACCTCGGCGTTGAACTCGTCCAGCGTGCGGCCCCCGGCCTCGAGCGACTTCGCGAACTGCTCCTCGTCGTGGTCGAACGGGTGCACCGCGTCGTGCTTGCGGTTCTCGATCTCGCCCTCGAGCACCTTCTCCGGGATCGGCACCTCGGTGCGCTCCAGGAGGATGTCGAGGACCTGGTCGCGAGCCTGCACGCCCTGCTGCATCTTCTTCACCCGGGCGAGACGCTCGCTCAGGTCGGCCTTCAGCTCGTCGATCGTGTCGAACTCGCTGGCCAGCTGGGCGAACTCGTCGTCGGCTTCGGGCAGCTCACGCTGCTTGACCGACTGGACGGTCACGGTCACCTCGGCGTCCTTGCCGGCGTGGTCGCCGGCAACGAGCTGGGTGGTGAACGTCTTGGTGTCGCCGGCGCTCGCGCCGATGATCGCCTCGTCGATGCCGTCCACGAGCTGGCCGGAGCCGATCTCGTAGGACAGGCCGGTGGTGGAGGCCTCCTCCACGGTCTCGCCGTCGACGGTCGCCGACAGGTCGACGGAGACGAAGTCGCCGTTCTCGGCCGGGCGCTCGACACCGGTGAGGGTGCCGAAGCGGGCGCGCAGCTCGTCCAGCTGCTCGTCGACCTCCGTGTCGGTGGTCTCGACGTCGTCGACGCTGATCTCAAGACCTTCGAGGTCCGGCAGCTCGATCTCCGGCCGCACGTCCACCTCGGCGGTGAACTCGAGCACCTCGCGGTCCTCGATCTTGGTCACCTCGAACTCGGGCTGGCCCAGCGTGCGGACCTCCCCGGCGCGGACGGCCTCGATGTACTTGGCCGGGATGGCCTCGTTGACGACCTCGTCGAGCACCGGCGCACGGCCGATCCGGCTTTCCAGGACGCGAGCGGGCGCCTTGCCGGGCCGGAAGCCCGGGATGCGCACCTGCTGGGCGATCTTGCGGTAGGCGCGGTCGAAGTTCGGCTTGAGCTCGTCGAACGGCACCTCGACATTGATCTTGACTCGCGTCGGGCTGAGCTGCTCGACGGTGCTCTTCAAGGTCTTCTCCTCGAGCGGTAAACGATGGGGTTGGACAATCCGCGGATTGGCCCCGGTCACCTGCAGACCGGGACGACCGAGTCTAGGCCAGGGGTGCGGGCGGACCGGGCCGGGGGCCACCGGACAACCTCGCCGAGCAGCGGCAGAGCGCCTGCACCGGCCCACCGGGCGGCTGAGCGGGAGCCGCTTCACACAGTACGTGCGCCGCTGTTCCCTTCACGCCATCGCGAATTCCCTGCGAGACTCGCGGGCGATTCGCCGGAAAGCCGATGTACAAACGCCGTCCGGTTGTCTAGCGTTTCACCGCTCGACCAGGAGCGCTCAAGGCGAGGAGCCCGCGGATGCCCGTCGTCGACAGCCGCCCGCCCGGAGCCGGGGAAAGGAGACCGGCCACGGTCCCCGGCCCGCGGATCTCGCTGCCTCCCGTGTCACTGCCCGCGCTCGCCTTGTTCCTCGGCGGGCTCGCGCTGTGGGCCACCGCCACCTGGCTGCTGCTGGCGGGCCTCGCGTCACCCTGGCTGACCATTCCACTGCACGTGCTCGCCACCTTCACCATGTTCACCGTCGCGCACGAGTCGGCGCACCACACGGCCGGCAGGCTGACCTGGCTGAACGAGGTCCTCGGCCGGCTGTCGATGCTGTTCGTCGCGGCCTACGGCTCGTTCCCGCTGTTCCGCTCGCTGCACCTCAGCAGCCATCATCACGGTGCGAATGCGGGCGCCCGGCCCGGCCCGGACGCGTGGGTGACCCAAGGCCATTGGTGGCAGCTGCCGTTCCGCTGGCTGACGATCGACTTCCGCTTCGCGCGCCACCTCTCCCGGCACCTCCGCGGGCGGCCGGCGGGCGAACGCACCGAAGGACTGGTCGCGCTGGCCGCGTTCGCCACGCTGGCGACGGTGCTGATCGCCATCGGGTACGGCTGGGAGCTGCTGGTGATCTACCTGATCCCGCAACGGCTTGGGCTCGGGCTGATGATGTGGTGGTTCGGCTGGCTGCCGCACCACGGCTCCGCCCAGGAGGCGGAGAACCCGGCCGGCTCCTCGCGGCTGCGGGCGGCGCTGAAGTGGCTGATGAAACCGGTGCTGCTGCACCAGAACTACCACCTGCTGCACCATCTCCGTCCGGTCGTCCCGTTCCACCGCTATCTGCGCACGCGCACCGTCGGCCGCGACGCCGCGATCACCGGCGCGTGGGGCCGTGAGCTGACCACGACGGAACACCGCGCGTGGCGCCGGCTGACGAAGAACTTCGCCGAGCCGCCCCCGGCCGCGCCGGCGCCCGGCCCGCGGCGGTTCCACCGGCTGCGGGTGGACGACGTCGAGCCCACCGGCGAGGACGCCGTCGTGATCACCTTCGCCGTGCCGGACCACCTGCGCGAGACGTTCCGGCACCGGGCCGGCCAGCACGTGGCCGTGCGCGCCCTGATCGGCGGGATGCCGGTGCGGCGCACGTACTCGATCTGCTCCGCCGAAGGAAGCGGCCTGCTGCGCATCGCGGTGCGGCGGCGCGACGGCGGGGCGTTCTCCTCGTACGCCAACTCGCGGCTGCGGCCCGGCGACCAGCTGGACGTGCTGCCGCCTTCGGGCGGGTTCACGCTGACCCCCGTGCCAGGCCGGGCCGCGCACTACGTCGCGCTCGCGGCGGGCAGTGGCATCACTCCGGTGCTGTCGATCCTCGCGACCGCGCTGCACGACGAGCCGCACAGCCGCGCGACCCTGTTGTTCGTCAACACTTCCGGTGCCACCACGATGTTCGCCGACGAGATCGGCGTGCTGGCGCGGCAGTGGGCGGGACGGCTGCACGTCATCCACTACCGCACCGACGAGCGTGACCCGGACCTGCACGCGCACCGCCCGGCCCGGCACTTCGACACCGTCGGCGAGGCGCTGGCGATCTCGCACGAGCGTTACCTCAGCGGCCGCCTCGACGGCACCCGGCTGCGCGCGCTGCTGCAGAACCGGCTGCACCCGGCGAAAGTCGACCACTGGTTCCTGTGCGGCCCGCGCGGTCTGCTGGACCTGGTCCGGCAGACGCTGGCGGAGAACTACGTGCCGGACGAGGAAGTCCACTTCGAACTGTTCGCGGGAGCGCCCGCGCGACGGCCGCAGGGGGCACCGGCCGAGCTGTCGGTGAGTGTGGGGAACCTGACCAGTGAGATGGTCACGGAGCCGGGCGAGACCGTGCTGGACGCTTCGCTGCGCGCCGGCCTCGACGTGCCGTACTCCTGCACCGGCGGCGCGTGCGGCAGCTGTGTGGCGAGGCTGGTGCGCGGCCGCGTCGACATGGACGTCCGCTACGCCCTGACCGAGGCCGACGTGACGGAGAACCGGATCCTGACCTGCCGCGCCCGGCCGACCACCGCCGAACTGGCCGTCGACTACGACCACTGAACCGTCCGGGGAAAGCCGGTACGGTGCCGGTCGTGGATGCTGCCGCGGCTGCCGTTTCCCGGCTCACCGGCCGCACGGTCACCGCCACGCGGCGGATGTCCGGTGCGTTGACCGAAGCCGTCCTGGACGGCGGGGACGTGGTGGTGGTCAAGCAGGGCCACGCCCCCGGCGCCACCACCGCCGAGGCCGCCGGGCTCCGCTGGCTGGCCGAGCCCGCCGTGGTGCCGATCCCGGCCGTCCACGGGTACGACGAGCACTGGCTGGTCCTCGACCGGATCGACGAGCGGGCGGCCGGGCAACCGGGCGGCAGCCGGATCGATCTGAGACGGCCGGAACAGCCCGGCCGCGGCGGTATCGACACAGCGGAGCGGCTGGGCCGTGACCTCGCCGCCCTGCATGCCGCCGGTGCCCCCGCTTTCGGCTCTCCTCCCCCGGGCGCCCCGGCCGCAGCGTGGATCGGCCTGGCCCCGATGGAAAACGCCCCGGGCCCGGACTGGCCGGAGTGGTATGCCGAGCACCGCGTCCGGCCCTATGTCCGCCTCGCCCGGGACCGGGGCACCCTGACCGCCGACGAGGCCGGGGTGTTCGACCGGGTCTGCGATCGCCTCCCCGCGCTGTCCGGCCCGCCGGAACCGCCGTCCCGCCTCCACGGCGATCTGTGGAACGGCAACGTCCTGTGGACGCGGGACGGCGCGTACCTCATCGATCCCGCGGCCCACGGCGGCCACCGCGAAACCGATCTGGCGATGCTGCAGCTGTTCGGCTGCCCGCGGCTGGACCGGATCCTCGGCGCCTACGCCGAAACCGCGCCGCTGGCGCCCGGCTGGCGCGACCGGATCGAGCTGCACCAGCTGTTCCCGCTCCTGGTGCACACGGTCCTGTTCGGCCGCTCGTACGCCGCACAGGCTTTGTCGATCGCCCACGGCTTGTCTTGACGCACAAGGGTTTCCCACGCCGCCGGGAATGGTCCTGTGTAGACGGACTATCCCGCGCCCGGCGGGGTGCCGCCCGGGCCACCGGTGGCGGCGGTGGTCTCCGTGATCGAGGTCGCGGTGGCGGTGCTGCCCGAGGTGGTGGCGATGATGGTGACCTCTTCGCCGTTGGTCACGCCGGTCGCGGTGGTGGAGTCGATGGTGTAGACCTTCGTGAAGCCGTCGGCGCTCTGGGCGGTCAGCGAGGTGGCGCTCAGCGCGGTGACCTTGCCCTTCTGCAGGAACTCGGTGACGTAGTTGCCGCTGGTGCCGGTGGTGACGAATTCGCCGTGCAGGGCAGTGCTCAACGTCGCCGCGCCGCCGGGCGCGCCCCGGCCACCCAGCTGGCCAGCGCCGGGGCCGCTGCCGGTGGCACCCGACGCGCTCGTGCTCGACGAACCCGAACTCGCCGCCCAGATCCCCGCCCCTCCGCCCACGACGATCACCGCGGCGACCCCGCCCGCGACCCATTTGCGGCGGCCGCTCCAGGCCCCGCCGCCGGGCGCCGGGGGCGGGGCGCCGCCCCAAGTGTCCTGCGTGGACGGTCCGGAACCCGGGGGCACCGCCCCTCCTGAAGGTCCGGCCGGTCCCGGGGCATCAGGCGACGCGGCCGGAACGGGCTGGCCGGGCGCCGCGGGCGGGCCGTAAGCCGAAACGGGTTGGCCCGGCGCCCCGGTCTGGCCGTAAGCCGGACCGGGACCGGCGGGCCGAGAGCTCATGCCGTAGTGGCCGCTCGGTGCCGCGGAACCAGCGGGCCCGGAGTTCGGCCAGGCCGCGGGCCCGCCGTTCGGCGGAACCGCCGGGCGAGCCGGACCGGACGGCCGGGGCGGGACGGGCGGCACCTGCGGCCGGCCGCTGCGAGGTGAGGTCATGACTTCACTCCTTAGGTGCAAACGGGATCTGGAACCCACCGTGGGCGGCGACGCTGTGTACGCACTGTGGCCACCGTCAGATGGTGCTGTGACCGGCATTCCGGCGCACTTGTGACATTCCCGCGATCCCTCGCACAGCCGACTCACAGGCAGCACACATCGCTCCCACACTCTGGGCCCGCACGCTCTTGTCATGGCACAACGCGCGAAGGGAGCACCCGGCCGGCCGACCCGGCTCGGGCGGCTTTCGCTGCGCATGAAGCTCACGCTGTCGATCGTGTTGCTGCTCTCGCTGGTGTGCCTGGTGATCGGGGTGGTCAGCGAGTTCGCGCTGAGCGCCTTCCTCACCAGCCAGACCGACGGGCAGCTCTACGCCGCTGCCGACCGGGCCAAGGACTTCGCCATGCACGGCGGGCCGCTGGGCGGGCACAACCCGCTCGACGCGCCCGGGCAAGGCGCCGGGACCGTCAACGCGCACCTCGTCGGCGACCACCTCGTCGACGGCGGCTCCCTCTCGCAGCACGGACAGCAGGTCACCCTCACCGCAGCGCAGCTGGACGCGCTGCAGACGGTGCCCGTCGACGGCAAGGCCTACAACCGCACCCTCGACCAGCTCGGCGACTACCGCGTCACCGCGTCGGCCATCCCGGGCGGCGTGGTCGTCACGGGAGTCCCCCTCGATCCCGTGCACCTGACGCTGCTGACGGTCGGGCTGATCCTGTTCGGCGTGGCCGCGGTGGGGGTCACCGGGGCGGCGATCATCGGGGCGTTCGCGGTCCGGCGCACGCTGCGGCCGCTCGAACGCGTCGCGACGACCGCCGCGCGGGTCTCCGAGCTGCCGCTGGACCGGGGTTACGTCGACCTCTCCGTGCGGGTCCCCGACGGCGACACCGATCCGCGCACCGAGGTCGGCCAGGTCGGCTCCGCGCTGAACCTCATGCTGGGCCACATCTCCGCCGCGCTCGAGGCACGGCACGCGAGCGAGATGCGCGCCCGCCAGTTCGTCGCCGACGCGAGCCACGAGCTGCGGACGCCGCTCGCCGCCATCCGCGGGTACGCCGAGCTGGCCGGGCGCGGCCGGATGCTGGTGCCGCCGGACGTCGCGCGGTCGATGACCCGCATCGAGTCGGAGGCCGACCGGATGACCACGCTCGTCGAGGACCTCCTGCTGCTGGCGCGGCTCGACGCGGGCCGCCCGCTGGAGGTCGCCGAGGTCGACCTCGCCCGGCTGGTCGCCGACGCCGTCGGAGACGCCCATGTCGCCGGCCCCGGGCACGAATGGCAGCTGCGCCTGCCGGACGAGCCGATCCTGGTGCACGGCGACGTCCAGCGGCTGCACCAGGTGCTGGCCAACCTGCTCGCCAACGCCCGCGTGCACACCCCGCCGGGGACCACCGTCGTCACGTCGCTCGCGCGCTCCGCCGACGGCAGCGCCGTGGTCACCGTGACCGACAACGGCCCGGGCATCCCGCCGGACCTGCTCCCGGCCGTCTTCGAACGCTTCGCGCGCGGCGACTCGTCACGCTCGCGCGCCGCGGGCAGCACCGGCCTCGGCATGGCCATCGCGGCGGCGGTGCTGGTCGCACACCACGGCACGATCGAGGTGCACAGCCGCCCGGGCCGCACCGAGTTCGCCGTACGGCTGCCGACGGTCGTGCCCGCCCAGCGCAGCCGCTCCGTCCCCCAGCTCGAAGCCCGGCGCACCCACAAACCGGGGCGGCCGCCGAACAACCTGCGCGCGTCCTGACGGAAATACAGCTGCGGCCGTCATGACGGGCTGGCTAGGTTCGGGCGATGGACCAGATCCGAGCCATGGCCGATCTCGCCACGCCGATGTCCATCCGGGTGGCCGCCACGCTCAGCTTGGCCGAGCGCGCAGGAACCGTTGGGGCGACGGCGGAACAGCTCGCCGCCGAGACCGGAACCGCGGCACCGGCGCTCCGGCGGCTGCTTGACCACCTCGTCGCGATCGGCGTCTTCGCCCTCGACACGGAAGGGCGCTATCGCCCCACCGGCCTCGGCGCGCAGTTGCGCGAGGACGCCCCGGAAGGGATCAAGCCGCTACTCGACATCACCTGCGCCGGCGGCCGGGCCGAACTCGCCTTCGTCGACCTGCTCGGGACGATCACCACCGGCACGCCCGCCTACGAGCTGCGGTACGGCCGCGAATTCTGGGCGGACCTCGGCGCGGACCCGAAACTGCGGCGCTCGTTCGACGCCCAGATGAACTGGCGGTTCCAGGCACAGGCGCCGCAGATCGCCGAGCGCTTCGGCTGGCGCCGGTTCACCGAGATCCTCGACGTCGGCGGGGGCGACGGGATCGTGCTCGCCGAGATCCTGCGGGCCCATCCTCGTCTGCGCGGGCGGGTCCTCGACCTGGAGCCGACGAGCGCCGCGGCCGCCGCCCGGTTCGCGGCCGCCGGGTTCGGGGACCGGGCCGGCGCCGTTTCCGGCGGCTTCTTCGACCCCCTGCCCACCGGGGCCGACGCCTATCTCCTGTCCGACATCCTGCACGACTGGGACGACGAGCACGCCCGCGAGATCCTGGCCGGCTGCCGCCGGGCGGCCACGCCGGACGGCACCGTGGTGGTGATCGAGGCGGTGCTCGGTCAGGGCACCGACACCGCGATGGACCTGTTCATGCTGATGTGTTTCGCCGGCCGAGAACGGACGGTCGACGAGCTGGCCGCACTGGGCGCCGGCGCCGGGCTCGTGCTCCGCGCGTCGAGCCCGGTCGCGGACGGGCGGACGGCGCTGGAGTTCGGCGTCGCCTGAGCCGCGGACAAAAGCGACCATCACGCACAGAAACCACACAGGGCTGACACAACAGTGCCCCAGCTCGGGCCGTGAAGCTGAGCCCATGACCGCAGTCGCGACCCCCGCCCGGCCGGCCGTCCCGGACCGGGCCCCTCGGAAAACCGACCCCCGCTGGGTTCGCCCCGCGCTCCTGCTGCTGCTCGTCGCGACCGCGGGGCTCTACCTGTGGGGCCTCGGCGCCTCCGGCTGGGCCAACGCGTTCTATTCGGCCGCCGCGCAAGCCGGCTCGGAGAGCTGGAAGGCGCTGTTCTTCGGCTCCAGCGATGCCGCCAACGGCATCACCGTCGACAAAACCCCCGCCGCGCTCTGGGTGATGAGCCTGTCCGCGCGGCTGTTCGGGGTGAACGCGTGGAGCATCCTGGTCCCGCAGGCGCTGATGGGCGTCGGCTCCACCTGGCTGCTGTACGCCACGGTGCGGCGGACGTCGGGCCCCGCGGCCGGGCTGCTGGCGGGCGCCGTCCTCACACTCACCCCCGCCGCCGCGCTGATCTTCCGCTTCAACAACCCGGACGCGCTCCTCGTGCTGCTGCTCGTGGCCGCCGCGTACTGCACCGTCCGCGCGCTGGAAAAGGCGAGCCCGAAGTGGCTCATGCTGGCCGGCGCGGCCGTCGGGTTCGGCTTCCTCGCCAAGATGCTGCAGGCGTTCCTGGTGCTGCCCGCGTTCGGCCTGGCGTACCTGATCGCCGCGCCCACCCCGCTCCGCAAACGGCTGCTGCACCTGGCCGCCGCGACCGCCGCGGTGGTCGTCTCGGCGGGCTGGTACCTCGCGGTGGTGACGCTGTGGCCGGCCGCGGACCGGCCGTTCATCGGCGGTTCGCAGAACAACAGCCTGCTCGAACTCACGTTGGGCTACAACGGTTTCGGCCGGATCACCGGCAACGAGACCGGCAGCGTCGGCGGTGGCGGAGGCGGCAGTGGCTGGGGCAGCACCGGCCTGTTCCGGTTGTTCGGCAGCGAAATGGCCGGCGGTATCGCCTGGCTGATCCCGGCCGCGCTGCTCGCGCTCGGCGCCGGGCTCTGGTTCACCCGCCGCGCGCCGCGCACCGACCCCGGCCGCGCCGCGCTGGTCGTCTGGGGCGGCTGGCTGCTGGTGACGGCCGCTGTGTTCAGCTTCATGGGCGGCATCATCCACCCGTACTACATGGTCGCGCTGGCCCCGGCGATCGCCGCGCTCGTCGGCACCGCCGCGGTGCAGCTTTGGCGCCTGCGCTCGGAACCGGCCGCCGCCGGGCTGCTCAGCGGCGGCGTCGCGCTGACCGCGGTGACCACGTACGTCCTGTTGATCCGCGATTCTTCGTGGCAGCCGTGGCTCGCCCCGACGGTGCTCGTGGCCGGGCTGCTCACGGCCGTCGCGCTGTTCTTCGTCAACCAGCTCGGCCGCGCCGGCGCGCGCGGGATCGCCGTGCTGGGCCTGGTGACGCTGCTCGCCGGTACCGGCGCGTACAGCCTCGCGACCGCTGCCACCACCCACAGCGGCGCCATCCCGTCGGCCGGGCCGAGCAGCGGGCAGGGCTTCGGCGGCGGCATGCCCGGCGGCGGCGGTTTCGGCGGCAGTGCCGGTGGCGGTCCGGGTGGGAATGGCGGCGGACGCGGCGGTGGCATGGCGGGCGGACTGCTCGGCACCTCGTTGCCCGGCACCAACCTCACGGCCCTGCTGGTCCAGGACGCCGGGCAGTACCGCTGGACGGCCGCGACCGTCGGCTCCAACAACGCCGCCGGGTACCAGCTCGGCAGCGGGCAGCCGGTGCTCGCCGTGGGCGGCTTCAACGGGACCGACCCGTACCCGACGTTGCAGCAGTTCCAGCAGTACGTCCAGAGTGGACAGATCCACTACTTCCTCGGCGAAGGCATGACGATGCAGGGCGACAGTGGCAGCGACTACGCCACGCAGATCGCGGAGTGGGTGGCGGCGAACTACCACTCGACCACTGTGGACGGTGTCACGGTGTACGACCTGACCGCCTGAGGCCGGCCGTGAAGCCCGCGAGGACCGAGACATCTCCGCCTCCTCGCGGGTTTCGCCGTGCCGGAAACCACACCTTGTCAACGGTCGCCGCCAGACCCACAGGGCCAGCACAGGAATGCCACAAGGTCACCAAAGCCCGGGCCGCGAAGCTGAACTCATGAACGCCACCGCTCCCTCCCGCAGCAGCGCCGGCACCGTGCCCGCCCCGCGGCCGGGCACCACCCCGGTCGGCCTCAGCGGCCCCCACCCGGTCCTCGACGTCGTGATCCCGGTCTACAACGAAGAAACCGACCTCGAGCCCTGCATCCGCCGCCTGCACGCGCATCTGGAAGAACACGTCACCTACCCGTACCGGATCACGATCGCGGACAACGCGAGCACGGACGAGACCCTGCACGTCGCCGAGCGGCTCGCGCGGGAGATCCCCGAAGTCGTGGTCCACCACCTGGACGAGAAGGGCCGCGGGCGGGCGCTCCGCGCCGTCTGGTCCACATCGGACGCCAGCGTGCTGGCCTACATGGACGTGGACCTGTCGACGGACCTCGCCGCGCTCGCGCCGCTCGTCGCGCCGCTGCTGTCCGGACATTCGGACCTCGCCATCGGCAGCCGGCTGGCCCGGGGGGCGCGTGTGGTCCGCGGGCCGAAGCGGGAGTTCATCTCGCGCTGCTACAACCTGATCCTCAAGAGCACGCTGGCGGCGAAGTTCTCCGACGCGCAGTGCGGCTTCAAGGCCATCCGCGGCGACGTCGCCCGGCGGCTGCTGCCCCACGTGCAGGACACCGGCTGGTTCTTCGACACCGAGCTGCTGGTGCTCGCGCAGCGCTCCGGCCTGCGCATCCACGAGGTGCCGGTGGACTGGGTCGACGACCCGGACTCGTCGGTCAACATCATCGCCACGGCCACCGCCGACCTCAAGGGGGTCGCGCGGCTGACCCGCGCCACGTTCACCGGGGAAGTCCCGATCAGCCGGCTGCGCGAACAGCTCGGCCGGGAGCCCATCGGCGTCGAGGCGCCCGGGGTGCCGCCGAGCCTGGCGCGGCAGCTGGTGCGGTTCGCCGCCGTCGGCGTCGCCAGCACCGCCGCGTACCTGCTGCTGTTCCTGTTGCTGCGCACCATGGTCGGCGCACAGGTCGCGAACTTCACCGCGCTGCTCGTCACCGCGATCGCCAACACCGCCGTCAACCGCCGGGTCACCTTCGGCGTGCGCGGGCGGACCGGCGCCGGGCGGCACCAGTTCGAGGGCTTGATCGTGTTCGGCCTCGGCCTGCTGCTGACGAGCGGTTCGCTGGCCCTGCTCAACGGGACCACCCACCCCGGGCTGGTCCTGGAAACCACTGTGCTCGTGCTGGCGAACCTGGCCGCCACGGTGCTCCGCTTCCTGTTGCTGCGCGGCTGGGTCTTCAACCCGCGCCGCGGGCGCGCCACCGCCGAGGAGTCTCGATGACCGCCGTCCTGCCCGCAGCCGTCGAGGGCGTCACCGCCCGAGATCCGCGTCACCGCAAGGAAAACGCGCCACGCTGGGTGCGCCCGTCCGTCTTCGGCCTGCTCGCGGTCACCGCCGTGCTGTACTTCTGGAACCTGACCGCGTCCGGCTACGGGAACTCGTTCTACGCGGCCGCCGTGCAGTCCGGCACACAGAGCCTGAAGGCTTGGCTGTTCGGCTCGCTGGATTCCGGCAACGTGATCACGGTCGACAAACCGCCCGCCGCGCTGTGGGTCGGCACGGCCTTCGCGCGGATCTTCGGTTTCTCCAGCTTCACGGTGCTGGCCCCGCAGGCTCTGATGGGCGTCGCGTCCGTCGGCCTGCTGTACCTGACGGTGCGGCGGGTGTCCGGCCCGGTGCCCGGCCTGCTGGCCGGCGCGGTGCTCGCGCTGACGCCGGTGGCCGCGCTGATGTTCCGGTTCAACAACCCGGACGCGCTGCTGGTGCTGCTGCTGATCGCGGCCGCGTACTTCACCGTCCGCGCCGTCGAAAAGGCCAGCCCGATGTGGCTCGCGCTGGCCGGCGTCGCGATCGGGTTCGGCTTCCTGACGAAGATGATGCAGGCGTTCCTCGTGCTGCCCGCGTTCGCGCTGGCGTACCTGATCGCCGCGCCGACCGGACTGGGCAAACGCTTGCTGCACCTGCTCGGCGCCGCGGCCGCGGTGGTCGTCTCGGCGGGCTGGTTCCTCGCGCTGGTCGCGTTCTGGCCGGCGTCGTCCCGCCCGTACATCGGCGGCTCGACCGGGAACAGCCTGCTGGAGCTGGCATTGGGCTACAACGGCCTCGGCCGGATCTTCGGCGGCGATGGCAACCGCGGCGGTGGCGGAGGCGGATTCGGTGGCGGCGGCACCAACACGAATTTCGGCGGTGCCACCGGCATCGGCCGGATGTTCGGCGCGAGCTTCGGCACCGAGATCTCCTGGCTGCTGCCCGCCGCGCTGATCGGGCTGGTCGCCGGGCTGTGGTTCACCCGCCGCGCCGCGCGCACCGACCGCACCCGCGCGTCGCTGCTGGTCTGGGGCGGCTGGCTGCTGGTGACCGGGCTGGTCTTCAGCTTCATGGGCGGGACGATCCACCCGTACTACGCCGTGCAGCTCGCCCCGGCGATCGCCGCGGTGGTCGCCATCGCCGGGCACGCGTTGTGGCGCAGCCGCGCGAACATGTCGGCCCGGATGGTGCTGGGCGGGATGATCGCCGTCACCGGGGTGTGGGACTTCATCCTGCTCGAACGGACGCAGGACTGGCTCCCGTGGCTGCGCTGGGTCGTCGCGGTGCTGGCGATGCTGGTCGCGACGGTCGTGGTGGTCGGGCTGCCGCCGCTGCGCAAGGCGCTCGCGGTGCTGGCCGCGGCGAGTGTGCTGACGCTGGGCCTCGGCACTGCCGCGTACGCCGTGGACACGGCCTCGGTGGCGCACACCGGATCCATCCCGGTTTCCGGGCCCTCCTCGCAGAGCGGCATCGGCGGCGGCCGGATGGGCGGCGGGGGCGGCTTCGGCGAAGGCAGCTCCAGTACCGCCCTCTCGCAACTGCTCGCGAAGACCACGACCAAGTGGGCGGCTGCGACCAGCGGCTCGCAGTCCGCCGCCACACTGGAGCTGGCCAGCGGCAAGGCCGTGATCGGCATCGGCGGCTGGGACGGCAGCGATCCCGCGCCGACGCTGGCCCAGTTCAAGCAATACGTGGCGAACGGCGAGGTCTCCTCCTACGTCGTCGGCGGCCAGGGCGGCGGCCAAGGTGGCGGCCCGGGCGGCGGTTCGAACGAGATCTCCGACTGGGTGGCGGCGAACTTCACCGCGACCACGGTGGGCGGGCAGACCGTTTACCAGCTCACTTCCTGATCGTCCGAAGGCCTCCTTGCCCGCGTCGCACGCGGGTGAGGGGGCCTTCACGGCGTTGGGAAGGGAAACAGCGGACCTACAGCTGCCCCTCAGGATGCTCCCAGGATTCGGGCGCATTCTGGAGTCAAGGGGAAGCCGCGAGAAATCCGGGAGGACGCCATGGCCGGGACTCGACACCCACGCTGGCACACCGCGAGCGCGCAGGGACCACGCGAGCGCAATGCCGACGCGGTCAGCGCGTACGCACTGGCCGGCGCGCCGGGAATCACGTTTGCGCTTGCCGACGGTGTCGGCGACGACCCGGGTGCCGGCCGCGCCGCGCAGACCGCCGCCGCGGCCGCCGCGCGCACCCCGGTGAGCGACGGCCCGGCCGCCGCGATCCTCAACGCGCAGCGGGCGCTGCGCGAGCTCGGCGGCACCGGCGACGCCGTGCTGGTGGTCGCGATGCCGTTCGCGGGCGGCTACCGGATCGCCTGGGTCGGCGACGCCCGCGCGTACGCCTGGAACGGCAGCATGGTCCGGCGGCTCACCGTGGACCACACGCTCGCCGAGTACTTCCGCTCGCGCCATCAGCCGTACACCCCGCGGATGGAGCACATGGTGACGACCAGCGTCCGCACGACGAAGCCGCAGGAGATCGGCACTTCCGAGGTCGTCGGCGGCGGGCTGCTGCTGACCAGCGACGGCGTGCACAAGGTGCTGCCGCCCGCGACCATCGACGAGCTGCTCGGCGACCCGGAGCGCGGCGCCGCGGCACTGGTCGAGACGGCCATCGCCATCGGCGGCTCCGACAACGCGACCGCGCTCTTCGTCGAGCAGCCGGAGGTGGACGTCGCCTACGTCGTCACCGAGCGGTTTCCGGCTGCCGCCTGATCCGGGATGACTCCGGTTTTCCCTGGGCTGTAAGGGAAAACTGAGTCTGTTCGAGATGGCGGCACGGTCGGTTACGGCGGGTTCTCGAATGCCAAGAGCGGCAACCAAGGCGACCGGCTCCCGGCCCGTCACCGGCCCGGCCGACCTCTGGCCGCGCCTGCCGGACCGCGACTACTGGACGGTGTCCTGAGGAGCCGAGCGCCGCTGACGGCGCAGCTGGCGGTACTCCCGGAACACGAGCACGATGATCACGGCGTCGAGGGCCGCGAAAAACGGCAGCGCGATGGAACCGGTGTTGATCGCGCGGTACACCTCGTAAACGACGAAGGCGGCCAACACCACCATCGCGACCGGGTAGGCGCGCACCCACTTGCGGGCGAGCGCGAACACCAGCGCGAGCTTGATCACGCCGTGCGCCAGCAGGTACACCACGGCGAAGGTCTTGGTGCTGCCGTCGGCGAAGTGCTCGGCCGCCAGCTCCAGATGCCGGGCGAGGGTGCCCGACGGGTCGCCCAGCAGGTCCCGCGTGATCACCGCGTGCGCGAACCCGGTGACGGCCGTCGACGGGATGAACGCCAGGATCAGCGCCCCCACCAGCTGCAACGCGCCGTCGAGGCCCTTCAGTGCGATCGCGATCCGGAACAGCTTCTCCGTCGAGTTCGCCGGCTTGTCCTCGCTCATCCGCCCAGCCAACACGAAAAGCGCAGGCCTCGCTCGTTCTGAGCCCTCCGGTCCGGCCAAGCGTCGCGTCTCCTGCGCCCGGGTCCGGATCCGGGACAGCGCCCGCCAGCTGGGCGCCGCGCACCGGGTGGGGTTCCCGGTGGCGGCGCCGGCACATCGAGCGCGCCGTGCCACGCCGTGCCGCATCACCGTCCTATCGCGTCACCGCTCTGCCCAGTCACTGCTCTGCCCAGTCACTGCTCTGCCGAGTCGCCGTCCTGCCGCAGCACTGTTCCCTCCCGTGCCCGGCAGGTCGGGCAGTGCTCGTGGCGGGCGGTGCGGTCGGCCGGATCCCTGCCGTAGAAGGGAAAACACGCGGCTCCGCACAGGGCCAGGAACACCGCGCCGCAGCGGAGGGGGTGGGGGCCGACCTGGTGGGCCAGGCCTGCGACACGGCGGCGGGCGCCCGCGCCCGGCAGCCAGCCGTGCGCGGGCAGGGTGGCGAGGACGGCGGCGTTCACCTCCTCCGACCGCCGCAGCACCGCCCTGCCCAGGTCCACCAGCCGCTCGCCGAGGTCGCGGAGCGCGTCCGGGCGAGGGGATTCCTCTTCGACGGCCCGGGTCAGGAAGGCCAGATCCGCGCCCAGCGAAGCCTGCAGGTCACGGATCCGGTCGAACAGCCCGGCGTCGGTCAGCTGCGGCTCAGCCACGTCGACGCACATCCCCCGCACGTGGGATCGAACCAGTGCCCGCCGAGTTGCGGGATGTCCTCCCGCGTCACGGTCACCTCCACCCCGCACAACGTCACGAACGACTCCTCCGGCCGCGGCGGGAACACCCCCTCGAACGCATGTCTCTTGCCTTCTGCCTGCTGCCATCTGAACACGACGATCACCCCATTCCGGACTACGACCGCCAGCAAAGCCGTTGACATGCGGCAACACCTATTACCGGCGTGGGTGATCAAGACTCCGGGCCGACCCGGAACCGGCTCAGATCACATGGTCGAATTCACCGCTGACCCAGCGGATGTGGCGAGTGGCTGAGCTACGCACGACCTGCTTGGCGTCCTGCTCGACGGTGTTGCCGCCGAGGGTGTAGAGCCGGTCGTAGTCGTAGGGCTCCAGGGTGTCGACGATGCGGCGCACCGCCGCGGCCGAGAGCGGAACGCGGCGCGGGACGTTGCGCTGGAAGGAAACCCAGCCGGGGTCCAGGCTGCCGGCAATGGTGTCGCCGACCAGCAGGGTGCCGTCGGCGGTCCGGGCGACCGCACTGCCGCGCATGTGCCCGCCCACGTGCACGAGTTCGACACCGGGCAACGGCTCGGCGTGGCCGGTCCACAGCTCCAGCACCGGATCCGGGCGGGCCACCCATTCCTCGTCCAGGGCGTTCACCAGCACCGGCACCCGGCCGAAGGCATGGCTCCAGCTGACCTGCGCGGCGAACATGTGCGGATGACTGGTCGCAACAACCGTCACGCCGCCGAGCTCACGCACCAGGCCGGCCACCTGATCGTCGAGGAAGGCGGGCGGATCCCACAACAGATTGCCGTGCCGGGTCTGCACCAGGAACGACCACTGGCCGATCCCCAGCACGGGCTCCCGGCGCAGGCTGTGCACCCCGCGTCCGTGGTCGCGGTGCCGGATTTCGTGCGGCCGGCCGGCCAGGTCCTCGTGGGTGGTCCACGATCCGTGCGCGCCGAGGTCACCGCGCTCCTCGTCGGTGACCGCACCGCGGTCGAAGACACAATGTTCCGGCGCCACAACGGAATCCGGGTGCTCGAGTCCACATCCGGTACAGATCCAGATCGTCATGCCACGACCTTGTTACCTCCACCGAGGTCGAGGTCAAGCCCGGGTCAGATTGTCGAGGATCAGCGAGAAGGTGAAGTCGAAGCGGTCATGGCCGGTGCCGGAGGTCAGTTCGGCCGCATGCCGGCTGGTGTGGGGGAAGCGGTCGGCAGGCAGGGCGCTCAGCCGGCCGACGAGTTCTTCGCGGCTGAGGACCCAGTCGTCGTCCTGGTGTTGCCGGCGTTGCTGGACGAGTGAGCGTTCCAGGGCGTAGCCGTTGACGTAGAGGGTGAGGGCGTCGAGCACCCACGCGGCGGTCTGCGCTTCGAGGCCTCCGGCGAGCAGGATGGCCAGGAGCCCTTCACCGACCCGCAGTGTCTCGAGGTGAGTGGAGACCACGGCCAGCGCCGCGCGGGAGACACCCGGGTACTTCAGGTACTGGTCGCGCATCTGGGCATAAACGTCGAGGAGCTGCTGACGCCAGGTGGCGGGGTCGGGTTCGGGCAGCTCGATTTCGGAGTAGAGCCGGCCGATCAGCAGATCGTCGAGGTCGTCCTTGTTGACGATGTGCGCGTACAGCGAGGACGGCCCGGTGCCGAGCACGGCCGCGACCCGGCGGATCGTCAGCGCGTCGTAGCCCTCGGCGGCGATGACCTGCAGTGCGGCGTCGGTGATCCGGTCGGCCGTGATGGGTGCCTTGCGCTTCCTCGGCGACGCGGCCGAAGCAGCCGGACCGGTGTCCTCTTGGGGCTGGACGTGCAGGGCCGCGCGACGGGCCTCGCGACGTTGGCGGGGATCGGTGGGCATGCGGTCACTATAGCTTGACACGAACTTAGTTCGCCGCGTAGAACATTGTTCGTGACTACAGAACTAAGTTCGCCGGAGCTGCCTCACGCCGCTCCGCTCTCCCTCGGCCGGGCCTGGCTGGTCCTGGTGGTCGTGGTCGTCGCCGAGCTGATGGACCTGATCGACACCAGCGTCGCCAACCTCGCCGGGCCCTCGATCCGCGCCGACCTCGGCGGCGGGCCGATGACCCTCCAGTGGGTGCTGTCCGCCTACACCGCGACCTTCGCCCTCGGCCTGATCACCTCCGGCCGGCTCGGCGACCTGCTCGGCCGCCGCCGGCTGTTCCTGATCGGCATGGCCGGTTTCACCGTCGCGTCACTGGCCTGCGGCCTGGCGCCCAGCGCCGGTTTCCTGATCGCCGCCCGCGTGTTCCAGGGCCTGTTCGGGTCGGTGATGATCCCGCAGGGCATGGCACTGGTGAAGATCGTTTTCCCGCCGCAGCACCTGCGCAAGGCGCTGATGCCGTTCGGCCCGATCATGGGCCTGGCCACGGTGGCCGGGCCGATCCTCGCCGGCTGGCTGCTGCACCTGGACCTGTTCGGGAGCCAGTGGCGCTCGATCTTCCTGATCAACGTCCCGTTCGGCCTCGCCGCCGGCGCGCTCGCCTGGTTCGTGCTGCCGCGTCACAGCGGCGAGGACCGCCACGCCCGCCTCGACCTCCGCGGCGTGGGCCTGCTCACCGCCGGTTCGGCCCTGCTGATCGTGCCGCTCATCCAGGGCCGCGACCTCGGCTGGCCCACCTGGACCTACCTGATGATGGCCGCCGCGCTGGCCGCCTTCGGGCTGTTCGTCGTGTCCGAACGCCGCAGCAGCCACCCGGTCATCACCCCGTCGCTGTTCCGCAAGCGCAGTTTCATCGTCGGCCTGCTGATCACCGGTGGGTTCTACGCCGCGCTCAGCGCGTTTGTCCTGGTCGTCAACCTGCTGCTGCAGTCCGGCCTGGGCTGGACCCCGCTACAGACCGGCTTCGCGCTGATCCCCTGGGCCGCGGGCACCGCGGTCGCCACCCTGGTGTCCGGCGCGGTGCTCGCCGAGAAGCTCGGCCGCGCCAACCTGTATCTGGGACTCGCCGTCGCCATGGCCGGGCTGCTCGGCCTCTGGTGGTCCGCCGCGCACTGGGGCGAAGCCCTCACCGGATGGAATCTCGCGCCGGCGCTGTTCGTCACCGGAGCCGGTTCCGGCCTGCTGTTCATCCCGCTGTTCGACTTCGTCCTCGGCGACGCCAACACCGAAGAAGTCGGCACCGGCGCGGGCGTGCTCAACGCCGCCCAGCAGTTCGCCGGCGCCCTGGGTGTCGCCGCGCTCGGCACGGTGTTCTTCGCCCGTGTCGGCGAACCTGCCGACCCGTCCTACCTCGCCGCCGCCGAGCTGGTGTTCGCCATCTGCGCCGGCATCTATTTCCTCGTACTGCTCCTGGTCGGGCTCCTGCCGAAGCACTCTCAGCAAGCCGATCACTGACCGAAAGAACGTTACTGTGACTACGAAAACCGCCCTGATCACCGGAACCAGCCGCCCCGTCGGCATCGGGTTCGCCGTCGCCCGCCGCCTGGCCGAGCAGGGCTACCACGTGATTCTCACCGCCCGCGACGTCTCCCGCGCCGAACCGCTGGCCGCCGAACTCCGCGACGCCGGCCACCAGGCCACCGCGCTGCGCCTCGACCTCACCGACCCGGTCGGCATGGCCGAGGCCGCCGCGCACCTGACCCGGACGTTCGGCCATCTCGACGTGCTGATCAACAACGCCAGCGACGTCGTCGACTTCGCCGCCCTCTCCGCGCTCGAGGCCGATGTCAACGCCGTCCGCTCAGCGCTGGACATCGACGTGCTCGGGCCCTGGCAGCTGGTCCAGACATTGCTGCCGCTGCTCGAAGCGGCCCCCGCCGCCCGCATCGTCAACGTCTCCAGCGTCTCCGCACTGCAGATCGCCACCGGCCTCGACCTGCGTGCCAGCCTGCGCGCCCCGGCCCATTCCTTCGCCAAGCACGTGCTCAACGTCCTCACCGGAGTGCTCGCCCACGCGCTGAAGGACACCCCGATCCTGGTCAACTCCGTCGACCCGGGCGAAACCGCCACCCATCCCGAACGCGGCGACGAAGACGATGCACGCCCCGCCGCCGACAGCGCCCGCGGCATCGTATGGGCCGCGACGCTGCCGCACGGCGGCCCCACCGGCGGGTTCTTCCGCGACGGCGAGACCCTGGTCTGAACACGCGGTGGCCGTCCCGCGAGGGAACGGCCACCGGCGAATCAGGACCGGACCAGTGGGGGCGGGGCGGAGTTCGTGCCCCAGCTCGTCGGCCGGTCGGAGAGACGCACGTGGATCGTGCCGGCGCCGAGGAGTCCTCGTTGCTCAGCCAGCTCTGGCGCAGCTCGCCCCGGCGAGTGTCCACACCGGACACATACTGGAGCTTGGCCGCGCTGGCCCCGGGCGCCTCGATGGTCACCGGACGGCCGGATCTCCACGTTCTCGAACATCCGGTCCGGCTTGTCCCGTCAATCCGCCTTTGGTCGGCCCGGGCGGTCCGGCGTCAGGCCAGGTGGGTCGGCTGCCCCGCGAGGAACGTCGCCGTGATCGGCATGTCGCGCAGGTCGGCGGGAGCCAGGCCGGTCGGGTCGGCGGCGGTGATCACCAGGTCCGCCGGATCGCCGACGGCGATGCCCCGGCGGCCGCCCGACGCGGCGGCCAGCGCGTCCGCCAGCGGGATCGCCTGCTCGGGGTGCCAGGCCGGCCGGGTGTCGTCCGTGCGGCCGACCGCGGCGGCGATGCCGTCCCACGGGTCGAGGGGCGCGACGGGCGCGTCCGAGCCGATTTCGAGGCGGGCACCGGAATCCAGCAGCGCGCGGTACGGGTACGCGCGCTCCGTGCGGCCGTGCCAGTGCCGGTCGGCGACGTCGCGGTCGTCCGGCTGGTGCGCGGGCTGCACGCTCGCGACAAGCCCCAGCGCGGCGAACCTCGGGATGTCCTCGGCGCTCAGCAGTTGCGCGTGCTCGATCCGGCCCGCGCAGCCGAGTTCGGCGAACGCGTCGAGCGCGATCGTGTTGGCCTTGTCACCGATCGCGTGCACCGCGGGGGCCAGTCCGTGCTCCGCGGCGCGGCGCATCAGCGGCACCAGCTGCTCGGGCGGAAGTTCCAGCAGGCCCAAGGAATTCGTCTCCGGGTACGGGTCGTGGCAGTAGGCGGTGCGGGTGTTGAGCGAGCCGTCGACGAACAGCTTGAACGGGCCGACGCTCAGCAGTCCCCCGCCGTCCGGGAGGACGTCGCCGGTCCGGTGGCCGCGCGCGATCGCGGTGTCGAGCAGGTGCCGCGCGATCACGCAGGAGACGCGCGTGGCCGGTGCCGCGGAAGCGACCCGGCGGGTCCAGTCCGCGACCGTGTCGGCGTACTCGTAATCGACGATCCCGGTGACGCCGCGCGCAGCGGCCGCGGTCAGCGCGTCGGCGACCCAGCGGTCCTGCACCTCGGCCGGCGCTGCCGGCAGCTCGGCCGTGGCGCTCATGCAGTCGCCCTCCAGCAGCACGCCGGTCGGGTGCTCGCGGCCGATCAGCTTGAGCGCAGCCGGGCTGAGCCACAGCGTGTGCAGGTCGGCGCTGAACAGCGCGACGGCCCGCCCCGGCAGCGCGCGCTGCAGCATGTCCTTGTGCGGCTCGTCCGGCCACAGCGCGTCGCGGAAACCGGCGCCCACCACCAGTTCCTCCGGCTGCCCGGGATGGGCGGGCGCGGACAGCAGCCGGTGCAGCAGCAGTTCCACGGCGTCGGCCGCCGAATGCGCGGTGCCCAGCGGAATCCGGCGCCGGAAGCCGGCCCACTGCACGGCGTGGACGTGCGCGTCGACGAGACCGGGCAGCAGCGTGCCGCCGTGCCCGTCGAGCACCCGCGCGGCGAATCCCGAGCCGGAGCCGGGCTCCTCGATGGCGGAAACCCGGCCCTCGTTCGCGCGGACGTCGGCGAGCTGCCCGTCGAGACCGACCCGGACGCGGCGCAGGAGTAGATCATCCATCCGGCCAGACTGCCAGGCCGGTGCCCGGGAAGGGAATCGTGACCAGGTCCGCCCGGACGGGTGAACGAGGTAACAGTGGCGGAATTTCTGGGTATTAACCCGGTGTTGGAAAGCTACGGAAAGCATGGCAGCCGTCGCCCGCCGCAGGGTCAGGGCCGGTCAGGGGCGCCGCCTTCACAAGCCGCGCAGGGTTCAACTCCCTCGGCTGCCGCCAGTTTCACACCGGAGAACGGCGGATCGTGTTGCCGTCCAACGGAATGAGCGCATTAGGCCATTCGTCTCACACCGATTTGCGGCCGATAGGCTAAGTGTCTGATTGCTGTGGAACATCCCGGGCTGTGTACTGCACGGATGACAGAGCACAGATCACGCTGGAGACGCCGGGCCGGGATCACCCTCCTCGCCACCGCGCTCGGCGCCGCCCCGGTCGCAGTGCCCGCCGCGTACGCGGCCGCTGGAGTCCCGCAACCCCCGCCCACCGCAGGCAAGACGCTCGACCAGGCCGACCGCGCCAGGGTCGCCGAGGCCGAGCGCGCCGGAAAGCCCGACGTCACGCTGCTCGTCGCCGCCGAACGCGGTCAGGCGAACGCGGCCGTGAACGACCTGAAGGCGCTCGGCGGCGTGATCCAGTCGAGCGATCCGAAGCTCGACTACGTGAAGGTCTCCATCCCCGTCGCGAACGCCGAGAAGGCCGCGAAGCTCAAGTCGGTGAACGCCGTGGACGTCGACGGCCTCATCCAGCGCGACGACCCGAAGCCCGAAGGCGCGACCAGCCCGATCCCGCAGCCGGCCCCGGGCCAGAACACCCCACGCGTGAATCCCTATCTCCCCACCGGCGACACCTACGCCGCCCAGTTCGGCCAGACCTTCGGCGGCTGGGACGGCAAGGACAGCACCGTCGCCGTGCTCGACTCCGGCGTCGACCTCGACACCCCCGCACTGGCCAAGACCAGCCACGGCGAGCGCAAGATCGTCGACTGGTACAACGCCAACGCCACCGACTCCGGCGACGGCACCTGGGTGAAGTTGTCCACCGCGACCTACACCGGCGCGTTCACCGCGAGCGGCCGCACCTGGACCGCCCCCGCCGCCGGCGGCCCGTACACCTTCGGCCTGTTCAAGGAAACCGCGGGCGATCTGGGCGGTGCCGGCAGCGAAACCGGCGGTGACCTCAACCGCGACGGCGACCGCAACGACTCCTGGGGCGTGCTGCTCGACCCGGCCACGAAGCAGGTGCGCGTCGACCTCAACGGCAACGGCGACTTCACCGACGAGAAGCCGATGACCGACTACGCCAAGAACTTCGACGTCGGCTTCTTCGGCACCGACAACCCGGCCACCGACCTCGCCGAGCGGATGGCGTTTGTGGTCCAGACCGACAAGCCGGGTTACGTCAACATCGGCATCGCGGGCGCCGAGCACGGTTCCCACGTGGCCGGCATCGCGACCGGCAACGACCTGTTCGGCGGCAAGATGGACGGCGCCGCGCCGGGCGCGAAGGTGCTCTCGGTGAAGGTCTGCCTGAGCACCGCTTCGTGCACCTCGAGCGGTCTGCTCGACGGCGTCGTGTACGCGGCTAGTCATGGCGCGGACGTCATCAACATCTCCATCGGCGGACTGCCGGCGCTCAACGACGGCAACAACGCGCGCGCTGAGCTCTACAACCGCACCATCGCCGAGTACAACGTCCAGATCTTCATCTCCGCGGGCAACTCCGGCGCGGGCGCGAACTCCGTCGGCGACCCGTCGGTGGCCACGGACGCGATCAGCGTCGGCTCGTACATCACGCGGGAAACCTGGCTGTCGAACTACGGCGCGAAGGTGAACGCGGCCGAGGCGCTGCACCCGTTCTCCTCGCGCGGCCCGCGTGAGGACGGCGGTTTCAAGCCGGACATCGTCGCGCCGGGCGCGGCGATCGCGACCGTGCCGCGCTGGGAGGCACCGGGCCCGGTGGCGGGCACCTACCAGCTGCCGGCCGGGTACGCGATGCTGCAAGGCACGTCGATGGCGTCACCGCAGGCGACCGGCGCGGCCGCGCTGCTGGTGAGCGCGTACAAGGCGACGCACCAGGGACAGCGGCCGCCGGTCGTGGCACTGCGCTCGGCGATCAAGTCCACGGCGCGCTTCGTGCCGGGCGTCGGCGCATACGAGCAGGGGGCGGGGCTGTTCAACGTTCCCGCCGCGTTCGCCGCACTGTCTCTCAACCCGAAGCCGGACGCGGTGACCACCGCGGTCGAGGTGCACACGGTGCAGGCGAACCTGCTCAAGACACCGGGCGTCGGCGTCGGGATCCACGACCGTGAGGGCGTGACCGTCGGGAAGTCCTACACCCGCACGTACACGATCACGCGGACTTCGGGCTCTTCGCGGCCGGTGACGTACTTCGCGCGCTGGGTGGGCAACGACGGCACGTTCTCCTCGGGCTCGCTGCTGCAACTGCCGCTGAACAAGCCGGTGACCTTCGACGTGAAGGTGGATCCGAAGTCGGCGGGCGCGCATTCCGCGTTGCTGTACCTGGACAATCCGCTGACCATCGGCGTCGACGTGCAGACGATGAACACCGTCTTCGCGCCGGCGGAGTTCACCACGGCCACCGGTGACAAGTTCGAGGCCTCGGGCACGATCGCGCGCAACACGTCAGTGAGCTACTTCGTGCGCGTGCCGAAGGGCGCGAGCGCGCTGAAGGTCGACCTGGCGGCGGGCGGCGACCCGGGCAAGGGCCAGGTGCGGTTCCTGCGGTACGACCCGACGGGCGTGCCGGTGGACTCGAACACGTCCACCAACTGCTACAACCCCGACGCGGGCGCCGGATGTGCAGGCGGCTCGCCGACCAGCCGGACGCTGACCAACCCGTTGCCGGGCGTCTGGGAGATCACCGTGGAGGCCCGCCGTACGTCCGATGTGGACAGTGCGCCGTACCAGGTTTCGGCTTCGGTGCTGGGTACGGCGGTGTCGCCGAACCCGGACGACATCGCGTCGGCCTCGGCCGGTGTGCCGCTGCAGCGGACGTATACGGTGCAGAACACGCTCGGCGCGTTCACGGGCCACCTCGTAGGCGGGACGTTCGGGAGCGCATCGGTGCAGCGGCCGTCCATCGCCCAGGGCGCGTCCTCGCAGACGCCGCTGACGGTGACGCCGGGCTCGACGTCCCTGACCGTGACGATCGGCAACACCGCCGACGTCGGGGCGGACCTGGACCTGTACGTGTACAACTGCGTCACGGGTTCTTGTTTGCTGGCCGGGCAAAGCGCCGACGGTGACTCCGAGGAGTCGGTGACGCTGCCGAACCCGGCGGCGGGCCAGTGGCTGGCCGTGGTCGACGGCTACGCGGTGCCCGCGGGCACCACCGCCTACGACTACCTCGACGCGTTCACCAACCCGGCCTTCGGCGGTATCACGGCGAACGACCCGTCGGCGGCGCACGCCTCGGGCTCTTCGTGGACCGTCCCGGCCACGGTGACCGCCGCGTCGGCCCCCACCGCCGGCCGCATCCTGCGCGGCGCGCTCTCCGTGGTGACCGACGCCGGCGTGACCATCGGCGGCGGCACGGTGCTGGTACGTGCGGTGAGCTGAGTCCGGGCCCGTTCCTCAGCCGTTCGCGCGGCTGAGGAACGGGCCGGGATCGTCGAGGATCCGGTGGATCGTCCGTCCCGCCGCGCCCAGCGTGGCCGCGTCGCCGCGCAAGGTCGAAGCGGTGAGGGTGGGGACGGAGCCGCGCAGGCGGCCCAGACGCGCGGCGAGCACGGGGTCCGCCGCGGGGGCCAGCCAGGGGAACAAGGCCGCGAAGATCCCGCCCAGCACGATGTGGTCGAGGTCGAGCAAATTGACCGCCGACGCGAGCGCGTGGCCGAGTGCTTCGCCCGCCGCCGTGCAAGCCTCGATGGCGGCGTTAGCCCCGGATTCCAGCGCCACCACCAGATCCGGCACCGACCGGACCTGCGCGGCCGCCAGCAACGCCTCCTGACCCGCGTAGGTTTCCAGGCACCCGGCCGCCCCGCAGCGGCACGGCGGGCCCGAAGGCGACACCACCACGTGCCCCAGCTCCCCGGCCAGCCCGTGCGCGCCGCGGAAGAGCGAGCCGCCGACGACCAGGCCCGCGCCGATGCCGACTTCACCGGAGACGTAGAGGAAATCGTCTCCGCCGGTGCCGAACCACAGCTCGCCGAGCGCGCCGAGGTTGGCCTCGTTGTCCAGGTCGACGGGCACCGGCAGGCGCAGCATCGCGGCCGCGCGCACGTCGCGCCAGCCGAGGTTCGGGGCGCTGAACACCACGCCGTCGCCGACCGGGCCGGACACCGCGAGCACCGCGGCCGCCACCGTCAGCCCCAGCGCGGACGCCTCGCCGAGCGCCTCCGTGGCCAGCTTTTCCAGCTCCCGCAAGACAGTCGCCGGCCGCGAGCCGCGATTGTCCCGCTCGCGCCGCTTCGTGAACCGGACCGTGCGCGCCAGATCGAGCAGGCACACCGCCAGGTAGTCGACGTTGACCTCCAGCCCCAGCGACGCCACCCGCCCGCCGCTCAGCACCACCTCGACGCCGGGGCGGCCGCGTTCGCCCGCCCGCGCGGGACCGGTCTCGGCCAGCAGGCCGGCGTCCAGCAGATCGCCGACCAGCTTGGACACAGTGGACTTGGTGAGCCCGGTCAGCTCCGCGAGCGCGGCGCGGGTGAGCGGACCGCGGCGGCTGACCTCGCCGAGCACCAGCTCGAGGTTGCGCGCCCGCATCGAGTCGTGCCGCACCGCCTGCGTCATCCCCGCCCCCTCCTCCCGGCACTGTAACCGGCGGGCCCTTGACGCCCGGGCCCACCGCGTCGCATATTTAGTCTACAACGTGAACTAAATGAAGGGACTGTCATGGACGCCTACGCCCCCACCCCCGAGGACAAGTTCTCGTTCGGGTTGTGGACAGTCGGCTGGCAGGCTGCCGACCCGTTCGGCGTCGCGACGCGGCCGGCGCTCGACCCGGTGGAGAGCGTGCACCGGCTGGCCGAGCTGGGCGCTTATGGCGTGACGTTCCACGACGACGACCTGCTGGCCACCGAGCCGGACCGGGACAAGGCCGTGCGGCGGTTCAAGGCGGCGCTCGAGACCACCGGTCTGCGGGTACCGATGGCGACGACGAACCTGTTCACCCACCCCGTGTTCAAGGACGGCGGCCTGACCAGCAACGACCGCGACATCCGCCGGTACGCGCTGACCAAGGTCCGGCGCAACCTCGACCTGGCCGCGGAGCTGGGCGCGCAGACCTACGTCGTCTGGGGCGGGCGCGAGGGCGCGGAGTCCGACGCCGCCAAGGACGTCCGGGCCGCGCTGGCCCGCTACAAGGAGGGGCTGGACCTGCTCGCCGAGTACGTCGTCGCGCAGGGCTACGACATCCGCTTCGCGCTGGAGCCCAAGCCGAACGAGCCCCGCGGCGACATCCTGCTGCCGACGATCGGGCACGCGCTGGGCTTCATCTCGCAGCTGGAACGCTCGGAGCTGTTCGGGCTCAACCCCGAGGTCGGCCACGAGCAGATGGCCGGGCTGAACTTCGTGCACGGCATCGCGCAGGCGCTGTGGCAGGGCAAGCTGTTCCACCTCGACCTCAACGGCCAGCACGGCCCGAAGTACGACCAGGACCTGATCTTCGGCCACGGCGATCTGACCAGCGCGTTTTTCCTGGTGGACCTGCTGGAACAGGGCGGCTACACCGGCCCGCGGCACTTCGACTACAAGCCGCTGCGCACCGAAGACCCCGACGACGTCTGGGTTTCCGCGGCGGCGAACATGCGCACGTACCTGATCCTGAAGGCGAAGGCGGAGGCGTTCCGCAAGGACCCGGAGGTGGCCGAAGCGCTGGCGGCCTCCCGGGTGCCGGAGCTGGCCACCCCCACGCTCTCCCCGGGCGAGACCCTGGACGACCTGGCCGCGGACGAGTTCGACGTGGAGGCCGCCGGGAAACGGGGATACCACTTCACCCGGCTGAACCAGCTGGCACTGGAGCACCTGCTCGGCACCCGGTGACGGTCGCCCCCCGGACCCGGGCGGCGGCTCGGGCCCGGCGGTGATTTTGCCCCTGGTGGGGATTTCCCGATCCCGCTATCTTGTCTCCTCGCGGTGGCCGCACCGCGGTTTCGGCCTGCGCGCGGCCGACCCGGTGCACAGTCAGGTCAGCTGCCAGCGAGGAGTTCCCATGACGTACGGCCTGCCACCCGATCCGAACGCGCCGGGCCCGCAGCCCGGGGCGGCGGAGCCAGGGCCGGACGCCACGCACTCCTCGCCGGACCGACCACCGGCCCAGCCGG
>DASXYS010000046.1:0-6110 GCA_036502365.1 Amycolatopsis sp. | reverse complement strand
TGTACTGGGAGAGCTTCGGCAGCTTCCGGGACAAGGTCACGGCGCCGTCCGGGCTGTCGATCTACCCGCGTGAGATCACCCGCCCGTCGCGGCGGGAGGCCGAGCAGCGGTTCACCGACCTGCGCTGGTTCGAGGAGCTGCCGCGCGGTGGCCACTTCGCCGCGCTGGAACAGCCGGAGTCGCTGGTGGAGCAGGTGCGCGGGTTCTTCCGCCTCTTCCGCTGACCGTTCGTCCCATCCCCCGGGAAGCCCACGCCCGGGGGATGGTTCTGTCCGCCCTTCGGTCGCTAAGGTGAACTTAGGCTTACCTGTATTGCACATATGCGCATGTGACTATATATTTCGCTTGGGACGCAGACCGCGAGCAGGCACAGGGAGGCGAAGCGTGGGGCACGGACATGGCCACGGGCACGGGCAGGCGGTCGCGCCGGGCAGCGCCTCCGGGCGTTACGTGCGCGCGCTGCTGATCTCGCTGTTCATCGGCGCCGGGTTCATGGTGCTGGAGTTCGTGGTCGGCTTCGCCACCGGTTCGCTCGCCCTGATCTCCGACGCCGCGCACATGTTCACCGACGTGCTGGGCGTCGGCATGGCGCTGACCGCGATCCTGCTGGCGCGGCGCAGTGGCCCGACGTTCAGCCGCACGTTCGGCATGTACCGCGCCGAAGTCCTGGCCGCGCTGGCCAACGCCGTGCTGCTGTTCGGCGTCGCCGGTTACGTGCTGGTGGAGGCGATCGGCCGGATCAGCGACCCGCCGGCCGTGGCCGGGCTGCCGGTGCTGCTCGCCGCGGGCGCCGGCCTGATCGCGAACATCGTGTCGTTCCTGATGCTGCGCTCGGGCGCCAAGGAGAGCCTGAACGTCCGCGGCGCGTACCTCGAGGTGCTCGCCGACCTGATCGGCTCGGTCGGCGTGCTGCTCAGCGGCGCCATCACGCTGACCACGGGCTGGCGTTACGCCGACCCGATCATCGGCGTCGCGATCGGGCTGTTCGTGCTGCCCCGCACCTGGACGCTGGCCCGCCGCGCGCTGCGCATCCTCTTCCAGCACGCCCCGACGGGCGTCGACGTCGGCGAGATCAGCACCGAACTCGCCGCGCTGCCCGGCGTCGAGGACGTGCACGACCTGCACGTCTGGACCCTCACCTCCGGCATGGAGGTCGCCTCGGCCCACCTGACGATCAAGGGGGAGGCCGAGCAGTCGGCCGTCCTCACCGAGGCGCAGGACCTGCTTTCGGCGCGGTACGCGATCAAGCACGCCACGCTCCAGGTCGAGGCGCCCCAATGCGCGAGACGGTGCCAAGAGATGTCCTGGTAAAGGCTCGTGAGTGTTTATGCCGGTTAGAACCGTCATAAACACTCACGAGTCCGGATCAGGGTGCGGGAAGCGGCTTCGCGCCCCGTGCCTGCAGCATCAGCTTCATCTGGTTCATCTCGGCGCCCTGCGAGGCCAGCATGCTCGTGGTGAGCGCCTTGAGCGCCGGCAGGCTCGAGTGGTCCTGCGCGTACTGCGCCATCGCCGTGCCGCCCTGGTGGTGGCGCAGCATCAGCTGGAGGAAGTCGATGTCCAGGGCCTTGCCCGAGAGCGTGCGCAGCTTGGCCAGGTCCTCGTCGGTGGCCATGCCGGGCATGGGCGCGCCGCCGGCCGGGGAACTGGTCGGCATCTGCATGCCGGCGTGACCCATCGGCTCGGTCATCCAGGTCATGTACGCGCCGGTGGTCTGGTCGGGCTGGTCCCACAGCATGAGCCAGCCCTTCATCCGGCCGACCTGCTCGGTCTGCGAGCTCTCGATGTCGAACGCGAGCTGCTTCACCTCGGGGTCCGTGGTGTGGTCGCGCGCCCAGTTCGCCATCGTGACGGCCTGGAGGTGGTGCACCGACATGTCCTGCGCGAAACCGACCTCGACCGAGCCGGCGGCCGGCGTCGCGGAGGACGTCGAGCCGCCGTCGGTCAGCCGCGTGGCGAACATCCCGATGGCGGCGCCGATCAGCAGCACGGCGACCAGCGTCCCGCCGATGACCACCCAGCGCGACCAGGCCGGCCGCTCGGCCACCGCGGTGTCGGCCTGGTCCGGTTCGAGGTCGGTTTCGGAACTCATCAAGCGATCACTGCCCGGCCGGCGGGCTCGACGGCACACCCGAGCTGCCCGGCGCGGTGCCGGCGTCGCCCTGCGCGCCGGTGGTGCCCTTGTAGTTCATCGGCTTCGCGTCCGGGCCCGGCTTGCTCGGGTCGAACGGCGGCGGGTTGCTCGGGTCGAACTGGCCGGGGCCGAGTGCGTCGCAGGACGCGCCCACCTCCGGGTAGACGCCGTTGGGGTTGGTCCGGAGCGCGGTGATGAAGTCGTCGATGCGCGGGTCGTCGGCCTTGTCCAGCTTCAGCTGGTGGCCCCACGACTGCAGCGAGATCGGCTTGTCCAGGCCCGGGTACGGCGACATCATCGTGTACGGCTTGCCCTTGACCCGCGCGGACAGCAGGGCCACCTGGTCCCCGGTGATCTGCTGCGGGTTGTAGGCGATCCAGACGGTGCCGTGCTCCAGGCTGTGCACCATGTTCTCGGTGCGCACCGCCTTCGGGTAGACGACGCCGTTGCAGGCGGCCCAGTAGCCGTCGTGCGGGCCGCCGAAGGGCGGGGAGTGGTCGTAGGCCACGCGCTCGGTCGGCAGGATGTGCACCGAGCCGGCGTAGTTGGCGGTGATCACGCCGGGGATCTTCTTGGACGGGTCCGGGTTGGACGCGCTCGGCGCGTACGCGGCCGCGGCCGCGTCACGCGACTTCTGGTCACGCTGCGGTGCGGACTTCACCATGTAGTAGGTGATCACCGAAGCCAGGAGGGCGACCACCAGGACCACACCGGCGATGGTGCCCCACGGTGTGCCCTTCTTGGCGACGACGGAGCGGGCTTTGGCCGCCTTCATCGCCTTGGCGGGCGTCCCCTTCTTCCTGGTTGTCCCGTTCGCCATGGTTCCCGCGATCTCCTCGTGAGGGATTGGAGGGATCCGGACGGACCCTGCCCCCGGCCAGTGTAGAGACCGGGCGTCTGCTGACTGTGAACACCTCTCACGATCACTGTGGGTGTGACGGCGCTCCCGACACGCCCGTGCCGCCGTGGGCGTCCGACCTGGGCACACCTAGAATTCGGCGAGTGACTCCCGCCGCTCTCGCCGACCTGGTCCGCAGCTCCGCCGTGCAGGTGCTCGACGCACGGGGCGTCGACGCCGCCGTGCTGCCGGAGCAGGTGACCATCGAACGCCCGCGCAACCCCGACCACGGCGATTACGCGACCAACCTCGCCCTCCAGGTGGCCAAGAAGGCCGGGCTGAAGCCGCGGGAGTTCGCCGAGGCGCTGGCCGGGGTCGTGTCGGCCGCCGACGGGGTCGACGCCGCCGAGGTCGCGGGGCCCGGCTTCCTCAACTTCCGGCTCGCGGCCGGCGCGCAGGGCGAGGTCGTCCGCCAGGTGCTCACCGCGGGTGACGGGTACGGCCGCGGCGACGCGCTGGCCGGGCGCGTCATCAACCTCGAGTTCGTCTCGGCCAACCCGACCGGCCCGATCCACCTCGGCGGCACCCGCTGGGCGGCGGTCGGCGACGCGCTGGGCCGCGTGCTGTCCGCGCAGGGCGCCGAAGTCACCCGCGAGTACTACTTCAACGACGCCGGCGCGCAGATCGACCGCTTCGTGCGCTCCCTGATCGCCGCCGCCAAGGGCGAGCCGGCGCCGGAGGACGGGTACTCGGGCGGGTACATCACCGACATCGCGGCCGAGGTGCTCAAGGCCGAGCCGAGCGCGCTGTCGCTGCCCGAGGACCAGCGGCACGAGGCCTTCCGCCGGATCGGCATCGAGCTGATGTTCAGCGAGATCAAGCAGAGCCTGCACGACTTCGGTACCGACTTCGACGTCTACTTCCACGAGAACTCGCTGCACGAGTCCGGCGCTGTCGACGCCGCGGTGCAGCAGCTCAAGGACTCCGGCAACCTCTACTTCGACGAGGGCGCCTGGTGGTTGCGCTCCAGCGAGTACGGCGACGACAAGGACCGCGTCGTCATCAAGACCGACGGCAACCCGGCCTACATCGCCGGTGACCTCGCCTACTTCAAGGACAAGCGCAACCGCGGCTTCGACCTGTGCATCTACATGCTCGGCGCGGACCACCACGGCTACATCGCCCGGCTCAAGGCGGCGGCCGCGGACTTCGGCGACGACCCGGACAGCGTCGAGGTGCTGATCGGCCAGATGGTGAACCTGGTCAGCGACGGCAAGCCGGTGCGGATGTCCAAGCGCGCGGGCACCGTGATCACCATGGAGGACCTGGTCGAGGCGGTCGGTGTCGACCCGGCCCGCTACGAGCTGATCCGTTACTCCGTGGACTCCAGCCTGGACGTCGACCTGGACCTGCTTCGCAAGCACTCCAACGACAACCCGGTCTACTACGTGCAGTACGCCCACGCCCGGCTGCGCTCGATGCAGCGCTCCGCCGGCGATCTCGGCCTCAAGCCCGAAGCGATCGCGACGGACGCCGACAGTGTCCAATTCGGACTGTTGACGCTGTCGGTCGAGGGCGACCTCATGCGCACCATCGGCGAGTACCCCGCCATGGTGCGCCGCGCCGCCGAAATGCGTGAGCCCCACCGGGTCGCGCGCTATCTCGAAGAGCTGGCCGGCGCGCTGCACAAGTTCTACGCCGTACGCGAGGCGCGGGTCCTGCCGCAGGGCGACGAGGAGGCGACCCCTCTGACCTACGCCCGTCTCGCGTTGTGCGAAGCCGCCCGCCAGGTCCTGGCGAACGGCCTGTCCCTCCTCGGTGTCTCCGCTCCGGAACGGATGTAACCCATGGCGCACCCCGCGGGCCCCCGCCACGCCGACGTCTACCCCCATGCCGACGCCTCCGGGTTCCCGCCCGCGAGCGCCGTCGAACTCGACCAGCTGCCCGCGAAAGTGTGGCCGCGCAACACCTTCCGCGCCGCCGACGGCGTGGTGCGGATCGCCGGCGTCGACGTGCGCGAGCTGGCCGAGACCTACGGCACGCCGTTGTTCGTGGTCGACGAGGCGGACTTCAAGTCCCGCTGCGCCGACTACGCGGAGGCGTTCGACGACCCGGCGCTGGTGCACTACGCGTCCAAGGCCTTCCTCTCGATCGAGATCGCCCGCTGGGTGGCCGAGCAGGGGCTGAGCCTGGACGTCTGCAGCGGCGGCGAGCTGGCCGTCGCGCAGCGCGCGGGCTTCCCGTCCGAGCGGATCACCTTCCACGGCAACAACAAGTCGGTCGCCGAGCTGGAGGCCGCGGTCGAAGCCGGGGTCGGCACGGTGGTGGTCGACTCCTACTACGAGATCGCCCGGCTCGCCGACGTGGCCGCGCAGCGTGACGTCGTGCAGCCGGTGCTGGTACGTGTCACGGTGGGCGTCGAGGCGCACACCCACGAGTTCATCGCCACCGCGCACGAGGACCAGAAGTTCGGCTTCTCGCTGGCTTCGGGCGACGCCGCCGAGGCCGTCCGCCGGGTGCTGAACGCGCCGTCGCTGAAGCTGACCGGGCTGCACAGCCACATCGGCTCGCAGATCTTCGACGCGGACGGCTTCGAGCTCGCCGCGCGCCGGGTGATCGGCCTGCTCGCCGAGATTCGCGACGAGCACGGCGACGCGGTGTCCGACGCGCTCGGCACCGTCGACCTCGGCGGCGGGATGGGCATCGCGTACACCACCGCCGACCACCCGCGCTCGCCCGCGTGGCTGGCCGCCGAGCTGCGCGCGATCGTCGAGCGCGAGTCCGCCCGCGTGGGGCTCGCGCCGCCGCGGATCGCCGTCGAGCCGGGGCGCGCGATCGTCGGTCCCGGCACCGTGACGCTCTACGAGGTCGGCACGGTGAAGGACGTCGAGCTCGGCGGCGGCGCACGCCGCCGCTACGTCAGCGTCGACGGCGGGATGAGCGACAACATCCGCACCGCGCTCTACGACGCCCACTACGACTGCCGGCTGGTCTCCCGGCATGCGGCCGGGGCACCGCCGTCCGAGGGGTCGGGCGCCGCCGCTCTCCCGGTGCGGTCGCGGCTGGTCGGCAAGCACTGCGAGTCCGGCGACGTCGTCGTCCGCGACTGCTGGCTTCCCGCCGACATCGCGCCCGGCG
>DASXYS010000045.1:0-10646 GCA_036502365.1 Amycolatopsis sp. | reverse complement strand
CAAGGCCTTCTCCGACAGCGCCGACGGCACCGGCTGGGCCGAGGGCGCGGGCACCCTGCTGCTCGAACGGCTTTCGGACGCCCGCCGCAACGGGCACCCGGTGCTGGCGGTCGTCCGCGGCTCCGCGGTGAACTCCGACGGGGCGTCCAACGGCCTGACCGCGCCGAACGGCCCTTCGCAGCAGCGCGTGATCCGCCAGGCGCTGGCCAACTCCGGGCTGGCCGCTTCGGACATCGACGTCCTCGAGGGCCACGGCACCGGCACCGCGCTGGGCGACCCGATCGAGGCGCAGGCGATCCTCGCGACCTACGGGCAGGACCGGGCGCGGCCGTTGCTGCTGGGCTCGGTGAAGTCGAACATCGGGCACACGCAGATGGCCTCCGGGGTCGCGAGCGTGATCAAGGCAGTGCTGGCGATGCGGCACGGGGTGGTCCCGAAAACCCTCCACATCGACGAGCCTTCGTCGCATGTGGACTGGTCGTCGGGCGCCATCCAGCTGCTCACCGAGCAGATCGAGTGGCCCGAGGTCGGCCGTCCGCGCCGCGCGGGGGTCTCGTCGTTCGGGCTGAGCGGCACCAATGTCCACACGCTGCTGGAACAGGCGCCCGCGAGCGAGGCCCCGGTCGAAGCGCCGGCCGACGGTGTTGTGCCGGTCCTGCTGTCCGGGCGGAGTGACCGGGCGCTGCGTGACCAGGCGGCCCGGGTGCTTTCGCTGCTGGAGACCCGGCCCGAGGTGCATCCGGCCGATCTCGCGTTCTCCCTGGCCACTTCACGGTCCGGGTTCGAACGCCGGGCGGCCGTGGTCGCCCTCGAGCACGACGACCTGGTCCGCGGCCTGACCGCGCTGCGCGACCGGACCACGTCCAGCGGTTTGGTCCAGGGCACTCCGGCCCGCGGCCGCCTCGCGTTCCTGTGCACCGGGCAGGGCAGCCAGCGTCCGGGTATGGGCCGGGAACTGTACGAGCGTTTCGAAGTCTTCGCCGAGGCCTTCGACGCTGCGCTGGCCTGCTTCGACGTCGAGCTGGACCGCCCCTTGCGGGAGATCGTCTTCGCCGAGGCCGGCACGCCCGAAGCCGAACTGCTGGACGCCACCGCCTACACCCAGCCGGCGCTGTTCGCGCTGGAAGTCGGGCTGTTCCGCCTGGCCGAGTCCTGGGGCGTCCGGCCGGACTACCTCGCCGGGCACTCGATCGGGGAGATCGCCGCCGCCCACGCCGCCGGGGTCTTCTCGCTGGAAGACGCCTGCGCGCTGGTGGCCGCCCGCGGCCGCCTGATGCAGGCGCTGCCCGAGGGCGGGGCGATGGTTTCCCTGGAGGCGAGCGAGGAAGAGGTCACGCCGCACCTGACCGAGCGCGTGTCGATCGCCGCGATCAACGGACCGGCTTCGCTGGTCGTCTCGGGCGACGAGGAAGACGTACAGGCCATCGCCGCGCGGTTCGAGGCGGACGGCCGCAAGACCAAGCGGCTCACCGTGAGCCACGCGTTCCACTCGCCGCAGATGGACGCGATGCTGGAAGAGTTCGCCGCCGTCGCGGCGGGGATCACCTATCACGCACCGGTGATCCCGCTGGTGTCCACCGTGACCGGCACTCTCGCGACCGCCGAGCAGGTGTGCGACCCGCAGTACTGGGCCACGCACGTCCGCGGCACCGTGCGGTTCGCCGACGGCGTCGCCGCGCTGGCCGCCGAGGGCGTCACCACGTTCGCCGAGCTGGGCCCCGACGGTGTTCTTTCCGGGATGGCGCAACAGGTTCTCGGCGAGGAGGCCGTGCTGGTGCCGGCCCTGCGCCGCGATCGCCCCGAGGTCACCGCGGTCACCACGGCGCTGTCCCGGCTCCACGTCCACGGCGTTCCGGTGGACTGGACCGCGTTCTTCGCCGGTTCCCGGGCCCGCCGGATCGACCTGCCCACCTACCCCTTCCAGCACGAGCGCTTCTGGCCCGAGCCCGGCGAGCCCGCGGTCGCGGCGGACACCGATCCGGTCGACGCGGAGTTCTGGGCCGCCGTCGAACGCGAGGACCTCGGGTCGCTGGCGTCGACGCTCGACCTCGACGACACCACGATCACCGCGATGGTGCCCGCCCTGTCCTCCTGGCGCCGCCGCCGGCGGGACCAGTCCACAGTGGACGAGTGGCGCTACCGGGCCGGGTGGAAGCCGCTGCCCGCCACCGCGGACCGCGCGAAGGCCACCGGCACATGGCTGGTCCTGACCAACCCGGGCACTGACGCCTGGGTCGACACCGCGGTCGGCGGGCTGGGTGTCGAGGCCGTCCGGTTCGAGGTGACCGAGACCGACCGCGCCGAGCTGGCCGAGCAGCTGGGACGGCTCGGCACCGGGTTCGCCGGGGTGCTTTCCTTGGTGACACTGGACAATGGGACCACGACGGTGCCCGCCGGGCTGACGCTCACCGCCACCCTGGTGCAGGCCCTCGGCGACGCCGGGATCGTCGCGCCGCTGTGGTGCGTCACCCGCGCCGCGGTGGCCATCGGGCAGTCGGAGCAGGTCGCCGATTCCGTCCAGGCGGGTGTGTGGGGCTTCGGCCGGGTGGTCGCGCTCGAACACCCGGACCGCTGGGGCGGTCTCGTCGACCTGCCGGCCGAACTCGACCAGTCCACCGCGGGGCGGCTCGCGTCCGTGGTGGCCGGTGCCGAGGACCAGGTCGCCGTGCGGGCTTCCGGTGCTTTCGCGCGACGGCTGGCCCACCGGCCCTCCGGCGGTCAGGAAACCGCGCAGTTCACGCCGTCGGGCATCGTGCTCGTGACCGGCGGCACCGGCGCGCTCGGCGCACACGTCGCTCGCTGGCTCGCCGAGGGCGGGGCCGAGCACGTGGTCCTGCTCAGCCGCCGCGGGCCGGACGCCCCCGGCGCCGCCGAACTGCACGCCGAACTCAGCGGCTCGGGCGCCGAGGTCACCATCGTGGCCGGCGACGCGGCGGACCGGGACACACTGGCCGAGGTCTTCGACCGGTACCCGATCGGCGCGGTGTTCCACACCGCCGGGGTCGTCGAGGACGCCGTCGTCGACGCGCTGACCCCGGAGAAGTTCACCGCGGTCTGGCGCTCGAAGGTGGTTTCGGCACAGGCACTGGACGAGCTGACCCGCGAGATGGACCTGTCCGCGTTTGTGCTGTTCTCGTCCACCGCGGGCACGCTCGGCGCACCCGGGCAGGCCAATTACGCCGCGGCGAACGCGACGCTGGACGCGCTGGCCGAACAGCGCCGCTCGGCCGGGCTGCCGGCGACGTCGATCGCCTGGGGACCATGGGCCGACGGCGGCATGGCCGACGGGCGCTCGCTCGGCAGCCGTCTGCAGCGCGGTGGTTTCGGCCTGCTGGCGCCGGAACTCGCGATTTCCTCGATGCGGCACGCGATCGAACTCGGTGACCCGGCCGTGGCCGTGCTGGACATCGAATGGGACCGGTTCGCCGAGGCCTTCGCCACGCTCCGGGCGAACCCGTCCCTCTCGGACCTGCCCGAGATCAAGCGGCTCGAAGCGCCGGTCCCGGACTCGTCCGAATCCGAGCTGCGCCAGCGCCTCGGCGGGCTGCCCGCCGCTGAGCGCGGCGCGGCAATGCTCGAACTCGTGCGCGCCCAGATCGCCTTGGTGCTGGGCCATGCCGATGCCGCGACGGTCGAGGCCGACCGGGCGTTCAAGGACCTCGGCTTCGACTCGCTGACCACGATCGAGCTGCGCAACGCCCTGTCCGCGGCCACCGGCCTGAAGTTCGCCGCGTCGATGATCTACGACTACCCGAGCGCCGCCGAACTGGCGGAGTTCCTGCTGTCCGAACTGCTCGGCTCGATCGCCGAGCCGGTCGTCCCGGCCGCCGTCACCCGCGCGGCCTCCGACCCGGTCGTGATCGTCGGTATCAGCTGCCGCTTCCCCGGTGGCGTCTCGTCGCCGGAAGACCTCTGGTCGATGCTCGCCGAAGGCCGCGACGGAATTTCGTCGTTCCCCGCGGACCGTGGCTGGGACCTCGAAGCGCTCGCGGCCGGCGCGTCCGACACCCGCGAAGGCGGTTTCCTCAGCGGGGTCGCCGGCTTCGACGCCGCGTTCTTCGGCATCTCGCCGCGTGAAGCGCTCGCGATGGACCCGCAGCAACGGCTGCTGCTCGAGACCAGCTGGGAAGCGCTCGAGCGGGCCGGGATCGACCCGGCCGCCCTGCGCGGCAGCGACACCGGCGTGTTCGTCGGCACCAACGGCCAGGACTACACCGGCATGCTGCGGGAAGCCGCCGCGGACGTCCAGGGCCACATCGCCACCGGCAACACCGCCAGCGTGATGTCCGGGCGCCTGTCCTACACCCTGGGGCTCGAAGGCCCCGCGGTCACCGTCGACACCGCGTGCTCGTCCGCGCTGGTCGCGCTGCACTGGGCCACCCGGGCCCTGCGCGACGGGGACGCCTCGCTGGCTCTGGCCGGCGGCGTCTCGGTGATGTCCACTCCGGACTCGTTCGTCGAGTTCAGCGCCCAGAGCGGCCTCGCGCCCGACGGCCGCTGCAAGCCCTTCGCCGACGCCGCGGACGGCACGTCGTGGTCCGAAGGCGTCGGGATCCTGGTGCTGGAACGGCTTTCCGACGCCGTCGCCAACGGGCACGAGGTCTGGGGCGTGGTGCGCGGCACCGCGATCAACTCCGACGGCGCGTCCAACGGCCTGACCGCGCCCAACGGGCCGTCCCAGCAGCGGGTGATCCGTGGCGCGCTGGCCGACGCCGGGCTGGGCACCGCCGACGTCGACGCGGTGGAGGCACACGGCACCGGCACCACCCTCGGCGACCCGATCGAAGCCCACGCGCTGCTGATGACCTACGGCCGCGACCGCGAGGAGCCGCTGCGCCTGGGCGCGGTCAAGTCGAACCTCGGGCACACCCAGGCCGCGGCCGGGGTGGCCGGGATCGTGAAGATGGTCATGGCGATGCGCCACGGCGTGCTGCCGAAGACCCTGCACATCGATGCACCGACCTCACACGTCGAGTGGGAAACCGGCGCGGTTTCGCTGGTGCGCGAGCAGGAGGCCTGGCCTGAGACCGGGCACGCCCGCCGCGCCGGGATCTCGGCGTTCGGGGTCAGCGGCACCAACGCGCACGTGATCATCGAGCAGGCTCCGGCCGCAGTGCCGGTGAGCGAAGCGACGGTCACCCCGGCAGTCGTGCCGTGGATCGTGTCCGGCAAGAGCCGTGACGCGCTCCAGACCCAGCTCGACCGGCTCGGCGCGTTCACCGCCGCGGCCGATATGTCCACTGTGGACGTCGGCTACTCGCTGGCCACCGGCCGGAGCGCCTTCGCCCACCGCGCGGTGCTGCTCGCGGGCCAGGACAGCCTGGTCGAATCCGCGCGCGGCACGGTTACCGCGGGCAAGACCGCGTTCCTGTTCTCCGGGCAGGGTTCCCAGCGGATCGGGATGGGCCGCGAGCTGTACGCCCGGTTCCCGGCCTTCGCCGCGGCGCTGGACGAGGTCTTCGCGCACTTGGACGTCGAACTCGACCGCCCGCTGCGTGAGGTCGTCTGGGGTCCGGACGCCGAGCTGCTCGACGAGACCGGCTATACCCAGCCTGCCTTGTTCGCGGTCGAGGTCGCGCTCTTCCGGCTGTTGGAATCCTGGGGGGTCAAGCCCGACCACGTCGCCGGGCACTCGATCGGCGAGATCGCCGCCGCGCACGTCGCCGGGGTGCTTTCGCTGGCCGATGCCGTGCGGCTCGTCGTCGCCCGCGGCCGCCTGATGCAGGCGCTGCCGGCCGGGGGAGCGATGGTCTCCCTCGAGGCGGCCGAAGCCGAAGTCCGCCCCCTGCTGACCGAGGGCGTGACGATCGCCGCGGTCAACGGACCCGCCGCGGTGGTGATCGCCGGCACCGAGGACGAGGTGACCGCGATCGCCGGGCGGTTCGACGCCGAGGGCCGCAAGACCAAGCGGCTCCGGGTGAGCCACGCGTTCCACTCACCGCTGATGGACCCGATGCTCGACGGTTTCCGCCGGGTGGTCGAGGGACTTTCCTTTGCGGCACCGCAGATCCCGCTGGTGTCGAACGTGACCGGTGCGCTCGCCACCGCGGAACAGCTGTGCTCGCCGGAGTACTGGGTGGGCCATGTCCGGGAGACTGTCCGGTTCTCCGACGGCGTACTGGCATTGCGCGACGCCGGGGTGTCCACGTTCGTCGAGGTGGGGCCGGACGGCGTGCTGTCCGCCATGACCCGGCAGGTGCTGGACGACGACGGCGCCGACCGGGCCGTCCTGCCGCTGCTGCGGGCGAACCGCGACGAGGAGACCACGATCTCCGCCGCCCTCGGTGCCCTCCACGTACGCGGCGTGCCCGTGGTCTGGGAGGCGTTCTTCGCCGGGACCGGCGCGCGCCGGATCACCCTGCCGACCTACGCCTTCCAGCACGAGCGGTTCTGGCCGGAAGCCCCGCTTTCGGGCCCGGCCAGCGTTTCCGCTGACCCGGCCGACGTCGAGTTCTGGTCCGCCGTCGAGCGGGAAGACCTCCCGTCGCTGTCCACGATCCTCGACCTCGAAGACGACGCGCTGGCCGCGATGGTGCCCGCGCTGTCGACCTGGCGGCGCAAGCGGAACGACCGGTCCGTGGTGGACGGGTGGCGTTACCGGGAGAGCTGGAAGCCCCTCGCGCACCCGGCTGCGGCCGCCTCCGGACGCTGGCTGGCGGTCGTGCCGGAGCACACCGATCCGTGGCTGGACACGGCGGTCGCGGCACTCGGCGAGGACGTCGCGCGCGTCGGGCTCGGCGACGACCTCACCGGGTTCACCGCGCGGCTGATCGAAGCGCATGAAGGTTCCGGCGGTGTCACCGGAGTCGTCGCCCTCGCCGTGCCCGGGTGGCCGGCGGCTCTGTTGCGGGCCCTGTCCGACGCCGGTGTCGAGGCCCCGCTTTGGTGGGTCACCCGCGGCGCCGTCTCGGTCGGCCCGGCCGACCACCTTGCCCACCCCGACCAGGCCGCCGGCTGGGGCCTCGGCCGCGTGCTCGCGCTGGAGAACCCGGCTCGGTGGGGCGGTCTCGTCGACCTTCCCGAGGCGCTGGACTCCCGTGCGGCAGAACGGTTTTCCACCGTGCTGGGTGGCCCGCAGGACCAGGTCGCGGTCCGCGCTTCCGGGGTTTTCACCCGGCGCCTGATCCGGGCCCGTGACGACAACGCCGGGTCCTGGACTCCGGACGGCACCGTGCTGGTCGTCGGTGGTGCCCAGGCCGTCGGCGCCCAGGTGGCCCGCTGGCTGGCCGCCCAGGGTGCCGACCGCCTCGTGCTCACCTCGAAGCACGCCGGTTCGGCTCCCGAACTTGAAGCCGAGCTGACCGGCCTCGGTGCCGCAGTGACTGTCGTACAGTGCGACGCGGGGGATCGCGACGCGCTCGGCTCGGTGCTGGACGCCGTCGAGGGGCCGCTGACCGCGGTGATCCACGCCGACGACGAGCCCGGCGAGCTGACCGGTGACCTGACTGCCGACGTCGGCGCGGCCGTCGCCGGGGCGGAGAACCTCGACGCACTGCTCGCCGACCGTCCGCTGGACGCGTTTGTCCTGTTCACCACGGTCGCCGGGGTGTGGGGTTCCGCCGGACGCGGCACCGAAGCCGCGGTCGGCGCCCACCTGGACGCCCTCGCCCGCCGTCGCCGCGATCGCGGGGTCCCGGCGCTCTCGATCGGTTGGGGCGCTTGGGCCGACGGGGTTTCCGGCAGCCTGACCGGGCACCTGAGCCGCAACGGGGTCCCCGCGCTCGACACCGGTCTCGCACTGGCCGCGCTCGGCCGCGCGATCACCGACGGCACAGGCAGCACAGACGGTACTGAAGCTTCAGTGGTGGTCGCCGATGTCGTGTGGGACCGTTTCGCCCCCGCCTTCACCGCGAACCGGCCGAGCACCCTGTTCGACGAACTGCCCGAAGCGCGTGCGGCGCTCGCACCGGCCGAGGACGCGGAGTCCGGGAACCTGCTCCGGCAGAAGCTGCGCGGTCTGCCCGAAGCCGGCCGGGCCGCGGAAGTCCTTGGCCTGGTCCGCGAGAAGGTCGCGGCCGTGCTGGGCCACACCAGCGCGGACGCGGTCGAGGCCGACGTCGCGTTCAAGGACCTCGGCTTCGACTCGCTGACCGCGGTCGACCTGCGCGGTCAGCTCACCACCGCGACCGGCCTCGCCCTGCCCGCGACACTGGCCTTCGACTATCCGACGCCCGCCGCGCTGGCCGCCCATCTGCGTGCGGAACTGCTCGACGAGCAGACCGCCACCGACGTCACGGTGGCCGGCCCGCGCGCCGCGGACGACGACCCGATCGCCATCGTCGGCATGAGCTGCCGCTACCCGGGTGGCGTCCGGTCGCCGGAAGACCTCTGGCGGCTGGTGTCCGGTGAGGTCGACGCGATCGGCGCACTCCCGGGCGACCGGAACTGGCCGCTGGGCGAGCTGACCGGTGACGGTGCGGGCAGCACGCCCGCCCGCGGCGGCGGTTTCCTTTACGACGCCGGGGACTTCGACCCGGGCTTCTTCGGTATTTCGCCGCGCGAGGCTCTGGTGATGGACCCGCAGCAGCGGCTTGTGCTGGAAGGCGCGTGGGAGGCACTGGAGCGGGCCGGGATCGACCCGGCCGGCCTGCGCGGCACCGACGCCGGGGTGTTCATCGGCGGCGGCAGCGGCGACTACCGTCCGAACGCCGAGGAGAGCGGGCAGTGGCAGACCGCCCAGTCCGCGAGCCTCCTGTCCGGCCGCCTGGCTTACACGTTCGGGCTGGAAGGGCCGACCGTCTCGGTCGACACGGCCTGTTCGTCCTCCTTGGTGGCACTGCACTTGGCGGCCCAGGCACTGCGGACGGGTGAGTGCTCGATCGCGGTCGCGGGCGGGGTGACGGTGATGTCCACGCCGGCCAACTTCGTCGAGTTCGGTGACCTGGGCGCGCTTTCCGCCGACGGCCGCTGCAAGGCCTTCTCCGACCGCGCGGACGGCACGGGCTGGTCCGAAGGCGTCGGCATGCTGGTCGTCGAACGGCTTTCCGACGCGCAGCGCAACGGCCACGAGGTGCTGGCCGTGGTCCGCGGCTCGGCGATCAACTCCGACGGCGCGTCGAACGGCCTCACCGCCCCGAGCGGGCCCTCGCAGCAGCGGGTGATCCGGAAGGCGCTGGCGAACGCGGGATTCACCGCCACCGACATCGACGCCGTCGAGGCGCACGGCACCGGCACCGCGCTGGGCGACCCGATCGAAGCCCAGGCGCTGCTCGCGACCTACGGGCAGGACCGGGAGCGGCCGCTGCTGCTCGGCTCGGTCAAATCGAACATCGGCCACACCCAGGCCGCCTCGGGGGTCGCGGGTGTGATCAAGATGGTGCTCGCGATGCGCCACGGTGTCCTGCCGCGGACCCTGCACGTCGACGCGCCGTCGTCCCATGTGGACTGGAGCAGCGGCGCCGTCGAGCTGCTCACCGAGACCGTGCAGTGGCCCGATTCGGGCCGGGCGCGCCGCGCCGCGGTGTCGTCGTTCGGGGCCAGCGGGACCAACTCGCACGTGATCGTGGAACAGGCACCCGCGCCGGCCGAGGCCGAGCCGGTGCGCGAGACCGGGGTCGTACCCGTGACACTGTCCGGCAAGACGAACTCGGCCCTGCGGGAGCAGGCAAGCCGGTTGCTGGCCCGGTTGCGGACCGCGCCGGAGCCCGCGCTCACCGATCTGGCGTTCTCGCTGGCCACCTCACGTTCGGTGTTCGAGCACCGCGCCGCCGTCGTCGCGGGTGATCTCGACGAGCTGCTCGGCGGGCTGGCGACGCTGGCCGACGGCGACACCTCGTCCATCGCGCTGCGGGGGAGCGCCGGGCGCGGCGGCAAGCTCGCCTTCCTGTTCTCCGGCCAGGGCTCGCAGCAGCCGGGCATGGGGGCCGCGCTCTACCGCCGGTTCCCGGTGTTCGCCGAAGCCTTCGACGCGGTCCTGGCGCATCTGGAAGCCCACCTGGACCGCCCGCTGCGCGACCTCGTGTTCGCCGCACCGGCGACGGAGGAAGCCGAACTGCTCGACCAGACCGGCTACACGCAGCCCGCGCTGTTCGCCGTCGAAGTCGCGCTGTACCACCTGGTGCGGTCCTGGGGCCTCGAGCCGGACTTCGTCGCCGGGCACTCGGTCGGCGAACTCGCGGCGGCCCACGTCGCCGGGGTGTTCTCGCTGGCCGACGCCTGCACGCTGGTCGCGGCCCGCGGACGGCTGATGCAGGCGCTGCCGGCCGGAGGCGCGATGGTGTCGCTCCAGGCGACCGAGGACGAGGTCACGCCGCTGCTCACCGCCGGCGCCTCGATCGCCGCGATCAACGGCCCGAGGGCGGTGGTGATCGCCGGTGACGAAGCGGCCGTGACCGCGATCGCGGGCCGATTCACCGCCGACGGGCGAAAGACTAGGCGTTTACGCGTCAGCCATGCGTTTCACTCGGCTCATATGGACGCCATGCTGCAGGACTTCGGCCGGATCGCCCGGCAGGTGTCGTACGCCGCGCCTGTCGTGCCGCTCGTCTGTACTGTCAGTGGGGAGGTGGCCGCCGCGGAGCGGGTGTGCGACCCGGGCTACTGGGTCGAGCACGCCCGCCAGGCGGTCCGCTTCGCCGACACGGTGCGCACGCTGGCCGGGAACGGCGTCACAAGGTTCCTCGAGATCGGCCCGGACGCCGTGCTTT
>DASXYS010000044.1:0-11103 GCA_036502365.1 Amycolatopsis sp. | reverse complement strand
GCGCGGCTGACCTTCGAGCCGGACATCCTGCTCTCCGACGGCGAGGCGTCGCTGGTCACCGCCGACGGCGTCGTCGAGGGCTGGCAGCCGTTCCGGAAAGTGCTGGACACCGTGGTGCCACACGGAAAGCGGCACGTGGTGATGGGCGCCAACCAGGTCGACCGGCACGGCAACCAGAACATTTCCGCGATCGGGCCGCACGGGAAGCCGGTCAAGCAGCTGCTCGGCGTCCGCGGCGGGCCCGGCAACACGGTGAACCACCGCACCAGCTACTGGGTCCCGCGGCACGGCAAGCGGGTCTTCGTCGAGCAGGTGGACGTCGTCTCCGGTGTCGGCTACCAGCGGGCGGGCGAGCTTTCGCTGCCGTACCACGACGTCCACCGCGTGGTGACCAACCTGGGCGTGCTCGACTTCGGCGGCCCGGGCCACGCGCCGCGGCTGCTGACCGTGCATCCCGGGGTGTCGGTGGACGAGGTCACCGAGGCGACGTCGTTCCCGTTGGGCACCGCGGACACCGTGGAGACGCGGCTGCCGACGGCGGCCGAACTGGAGCTGCTGCGCACCCGGCTGGACCCGGATTCGTTGCGGGACAAGGAGGTCCCCCAATGAAGACGGCGCTGACGGAGCTGGTCGGCGTCCGTCACCCCGTGGTGCAGACCGGAATGGGCTGGGTCGCGGGCCCGCGGCTGGTCTCGGCGACGGCGGAGGCGGGCGGGCTGGGCATCCTGGCTTCGGCCACGATGACGTTCGACGAGCTGGCCGCCGCGGTCAAGGAGACGAAGGCCCGCACCGCCAACCCGTTCGGCGTCAACCTGCGCGCGGACGCCGGTGACGCCGCCCGCCGCGTCGACCTGCTGATCGAAGAGGGAGTGCGCGTCGCGTCGTTCGCGCTGGCGCCGAAGCGGGACCTGATCACGAAGCTGAAGGACCACGGCCTGGTCGTGCTGCCGTCGGTCGGCGCGGCCCGGCACGCCGAAAAGGTGGCCGCCTGGGGCGCGGACGCCGTGGTGGTGCAGGGCGGCGAAGGCGGCGGGCACACCGGCGGTGTCGCGACGACGCTGCTGCTGCCGTCCGTGCTCGATGCCGTCGACATCCCCGTGGTAGCCGCGGGCGGGTTCTTCGACGGGCGCGGGCTGGCCGCCGCGCTGGCCTACGGCGCGGCCGGCATCGCGATGGGCACGCGGTTCCTGCTCACTCGCGAGAGCACCGTCCCCGATGCCGTCAAGCAGGCCTATCTGGACCGCGATCTCAACGGCACCGTCGTCACACGCAAGGTCGACGGGATGCCGCACCGGGTCCTGCGCACGGAGCTGGTCGACGCGCTGGAACGCTCCGGCCGGGTGACCGGGCTCGCGCGGGCGGTCGCCAACGCCGCCCGGTTCCGCAGGCTGAGCGGGCTTTCCTGGCCCGCGCTGGTGCGCGAAGGCGTACGCATGCGCCGCAGCGGCGACCGCGGCTGGGCGCAGGTGCTGATGGCGGCGAACACCCCGATGCTGCTGCGCGCGGGGCTCGTCGAGGGTGACCGCGCGGCCGGGGTGCTGGCGTCCGGGCAGGTCGTCGGGCTGCTGCGCGACCTGCCGTCGGTGGCCGGGCTGATCGAGGCGATCGTGGCCGACGCGGAGGCGATCCTGCGGCGCCTCGGCGACGGGTGTTGTGCTTGACTTCATTGCATGATCCCGGAAAGCCGGTGCCCGATCACGGACGGCGAGCTGCAGGTCCGCGTCGGCGGGGCGGGTCCGCTGCTGCTGCTGATCCCCGGCGGGACCGGGTCGGGCGACGCCTACCGCGCGTTGCGCAAGCAGCTGGAGACCGACCACACCGTCGTCACCTACGACCGCCGTGGGCACTTCGCCAGCGCCGACAGCACCACCGGCCCGGTGACGGTGTCCCGGCAGGCCGACGACGCGCTCGCGGTGCTCGACCACATCGACGCCGCGGCGATCCCGGTGTTCGGCACCAGCGCGGGCGCCCTGATCGGGCTGGACCTGGTGGCCCGGCACCCGGACCGGGTGAGCGTGCTGGTGGCGCACGAGCCGCCCGCGGTACAGCTGATGCCCGACGCCGCCGGTTGGCTGGCGTCCGCCGCCGAGCAGGTGCGGCTGGCCCGTTCGGGTGACCTGATGGGCGCGGTGACCCGGTTCGCCGACGCCATCGCGGGCGCGGCCCTGCCCGACCTGCCGAACCTGCGGCTGCCGAACGAATCCGACTGGCTGATGCTGTTCGACCGCGAGCTGACCGAGTTCTTCGACTACCTGCCCGACCTGCGCGCCCTGCGCCGCGCGAGCACCGAAATCCTGCCGGTGGCCGGCGAGGGCAGCCGCGGCCGCTACCACTACCAGCCGGCCCGGATCCTGGCGCTGGAGCTGGGCCTGCCGTTCACCGAGGTGCCCGGCTCGCACCTGGCGCCGCAGCGGATGCCGGCGAAGTTCGCTGCCGCGCTGCGGGACCTGCTGGCCGTCGGCTGAACGCCCACGCAACCAGTCACAGGCGCTCCTCACACCCCCTTGCTGACTGTGGGTCGGCGCGGCTCTCGGCTCGGCTCGGCTCGGCGCAGCGGATGACGCTTCCGCCACGCTGAGCGCAGGGAACGGCCCTTTCGCTGCACTGCCACCGCTGCGGCGAGCAGCGCGGCCGTTGCAGCGGATGACGCTTTCCCTGCACTCAATGCGGGGAAAGCGTCATCCGCTGCGTCCGGCAACCGGCCGACCGTGGTCGGCGAGAGGCTCGGCGGGCCCGGCAGGAGCGGCGGGAGCGGAATCGCTTAGGTCGGGGGAGCAACCCGGCCCGCTTCGCCGCGGGTGGAGGCTCGCTGCGCGAGAAACCACCCGCCGAGGCCCGCGCCCGCGGCGACCACCAGCAGCCACAGCACCCGGGCCGGGGTCAGGCTCCCGCCGAAGAAGCCGACCGCGACCGGCAGCAGCAGTCCGGGGACCAGCACCACGGCGGCCCACCATCCGCGGCGGCCGGAGCGGAGGCCGGACAGCGCGCCGATCACGGCCAGCGCCGCGACGCAGCCGGCCAGCAGCCAGCGCGTGGAGGCCTCGATGTGTTCGTGCCCGACAGCCTCGACGGCGTCGCCGAGACCGCTCGCCAAAGCCGCCAGCAGGCCCGCGACCAGGCAGTGCAGTGGCAGCAGCACCCGCGGCTTCAGCCGGTCCGGGGCGAGGTACGGGATCCCGCCGGAGCCCTCGCGCAGCGCGGCCCCCCACAGCGTCGCGAGCAGGCCCAGCGCGGCGAACACGGTCCAGTACAGCGGGCTGTCCCACTTGGGCGTTTCGGCCATCGCACCGGTCACCATCAGCATGCCCTCGCCGAGCACGATGATGGTGAACAGCCCGAGCCGCTCGCCGAAGTGCGCCGTGTCCAGCCGTGCGGCGGTCGCCTGGACGGCCGGGCCGGGCCGGCTCGCCAGCTTGGCCGTGACGTTCTCGGTCAGGCGCTTGCCGGACAGGGTGAAGGTGATCACCAGGTCGACCAGCAGGCCGAGCGCCCACAACCCGTAACGCCACTGGCCGGGCACCCAGATCGACGCCACCCACGGCGTCACGCCGAAGCCGACCTGCGCCACCGGCCAGTCGACGAGCACCCGGGTGCCGCCCTTCCGGTGCTCCCAGACCCGGTCCGACAACACGCGGACGGCGATGTAGGCGATGGCGAAGACCTTCGCGTGGTCACCGTGGATGCCCGACACCGACGCCGCCATCACCACCAGGCCCGCCATCGCCGCCAGCACCGGCAAGGTCTTCGCGGCGCCGCCGACCACGTTGCCGTACACCGTGAAGCACATCCAGGCGGTCCAGAAGGCCAGGAAGCACACCACGTACAGCCCGACGTCCGCCCACGAGGTGCTGCCGTGCACCAGGTGGGCGAGCTGGCCCACCCCGGCGACGGCCACCAGGTCGAAGAACAGCTCCAGCCAGGACGCGTGCCGCTCTTCGGCCGGGCCCTCCGGTTTCTCGGTCACCGTGGCGACAGTAGCGGGCAGATCCCGGGACGAAGGAGCGCGGGCCCGGGTGCCGCTGTCCGTCCACAACAGAGCTCCCGCCGCCATCACCCGGGTGGGTGGCCGCCGCTGCCGAGCGCCGCGGGCCGGTGTAGGCCTGGCACGTCGCCCGTCCTCGCGAACGGAGAAACCATGCAGCTGGGTCGGGTCGCCGCCGTGGCCGTCCTCCTCACCACGGGACTGACCGGGATGGCCGGGCCCGCCATGGCGGTGCCGCCGGACAGCGCGGCCGCCGCGGTCTCGCAGGCCCTGAGGAACGGAACCCTTGGCGACAGCCACACCCTCGACGACCCGTGCGGCGGAGTCGTGCAGGGCCACCAGGTCGACCTCGGCTGCCTCGCGCGGGTGGTCACGCAGGACCGGACGTCGGCGAGCCCGCTCACCACACCGGCCCCCGCGGGCTTCAGCCCCGCCGAGCTGGCGCGCGTGTTCGGGCTGCCGGACCCGGCCACCGGTGCGAACGGGATGGTGACGATCGTCGGCATCGGCTCGTACCCGGCGCTGGAGGCGGACCTCGGCACCTACCGGAGCCAGTTCGGCCTGCCCCCGTGCACCACGGCGAACGGCTGCCTGAAGGTCAGCGACTACCACGGCGGCCCGCCGCTCGCGCCGGACAAGGACCTCGCGAGCGTCGAGGAGTCGTACGCCACCGAGACGGCGCTGGACCTGGACCTGACTTCGGCCGCCTGCCCCGGCTGCCGGCTCTCGATGGTCCAGATCCCGATGGACGTGACGCGCCTGCTCGGCGCCGTCCTGCTCCAGCAGCCCGGCCCGCTCGCCGACGACTTCGGCACGGCGGTGAAATACGCGGCGGGCCTCGGCTCGAGCGCGGTCAGCATGAGCTACGGCATCCCGACCGGTTTGCAGGGCGGCTACCTGGGCACCGGCGCGCCGGCCGTCGCGCTGCACCACCCGGGTATGGCGGTCCTCGCCGCTTCCGGCGACCGGGGCTACCTCGGCGGCGCGCAGCTGTGGCCGCAGGAGCTGCCGTGGGTGACGTCGGTCGGCGGGACTTCGCTGACCGGCGCGAACGGGACGTTCACCCAGCACGCCTGGGGCGGGCTGTTCACACCGACCGGCGAGCAGCAGCAGCGGTGGGTCGGCGCGGGCAGCGGCTGCGCGCTCGACCTCGGCCCGGCCCAGGGCCAGCCGGCCGCCGTCACGGCGAACTGCAACGGGCACCGGGCCGGCTCGGACGTCTCCGCCGTGGCCGACCCGCTGACCGGCGTCGCCGTCTACCGCAGTTACGCCCCGGCCGGCGGCAAGGCCGGCTGGCTGGTGGCCGGCGGGACCAGCGCGGCCGCGCCGTTCGTCGCGGGCCTCTACGCCCGCGGCGGCCGTCTGTCCGGTGTGGACGGTCCGAACACGCTCTACCGCGCCCCGGCCGGCAGCATCACCGACATCACGGCCGGCTCCAACGCCCAGCAGGGCTGCGCCCCGTTCAAGGCCGCCGTCTGCACCTCCGCGCCGGGCTGGGACGGCCCCACCGGGCTCGGCGTGCCGTCCGGCCTCGGCGCCTTCTGACTCGTGAGTGTTCATGCCGGTTCTAACCGGCATGAACACTCACGAGCTATACCGCACGCACGCCGTCCTGCCACACCTCCCGGACATTCCCGGCCAGTGCCGGAAAGTCGTAAGCGTCCCCGTCCACCACGACCAGGTCCGCGCGGTGCCCGGGAGCCAGCCGGCCGAGGTCGCCGTCCATCCCCAGCAACCGCGCGGCCGACGAGGTCGAGGCGGCCAGCACGTCGGCCGGGCTCATCCCGCAGGAGCGCATCAGCTCCAGCTCCTCCAGGTTGGTCCCGTGCGGCCCGACGCCGCTGTCGGTGCCCATCGCGACGCGGACGCCCGCGGCGACGGCGCGGCGCACGGAATCGGCGTGCACCTCCACGACCTCCTTCGCCTTCTGCACCACCGCATCCGGCAGTGCGGCGCCGTTGGCGGCCGCGCGAATCACGTTCACCGGCGCCACCAGCGTCGGCACCAGCCAGGTGCCGTTGACGAGCATCAGCTCGATCGCTTCGTCGTCGAGGTAGATGCCGTGCTCGATGGAGCGGATGCCGGCGCGCACGGCGTTCTTGATGCCCTCCGCGCCCTGGGCGTGCGCCATCACCGCGCGGCCCTGCATCCTCGCCTCGGTGACGAGCACGTCCAGCTCCTCCAGTGTGAACTGCGAGTGCCGGGGGTCGTCGCGCGGCGACAGCACCCCGCCGGTGGTGCAAACCTTGAGCACGTCCGCGCCCGCGCGCAGCAACGTCCGGGCGACCCGGCGCATCTCGTCCGGACCGTCCGCCTTCGCGTCGGGTCGTCCGGGGTGCGGCAGCGACAGCGGGACACAGTGGCCGGACGGCATCCAGCCGTCGCCGTGCCCGCCGGTGGGGCTGATCAGGCCGATCGCGATCCGCAGCCGCGGCCCGGGGATCAGGCCGTCGTCCACCGCCTGCTTGATCCCGAGGTCGGCGCCCGCCGCGTCGCGCACCGTCGTGATGCCGAGCTTCAGCGTGGTCCACAGGTTCCGCGCCGCTTCGTAGAACTGGTAGGAAAACGGCTTCTGCACCCGCGGCAGCAGCCCGATGTCGGACACGGTCACGTGCACGTGGCAGTCGAACAGGCCGGGCAGCAGCGTCGCGCCGGTGCAGTCGACCACGCGGTCGCCGTCGAGCCCCGGGCCGACGTCGACGATGCGGCCGTCCTCGACCACCACGTCCGCCGCGGCCGGCGCGGCGCCGGTGCCGTCGAACACCGAACCGCCCGTGAACACGGTTCTGCTCACGCGCTCACCTCGCTGAAGCTCGGTGCGCCATCAGCTGAATGCGCAGTGCTGGATGATTCACTCGCAGACTCGTTCATGCCGGTTCTCCTTGCCTGGCCGGGGTTTCGGGACGGGCGAGCGCCCGCTCCAGCACCGCCGCGACCGCGAGCACCACCACGTTCGCGGCCAGCCCGATCAGGCCGACGTTGATCGTGCCGGCGAGTTTCGTGTCGAAGAAGGTCAGCCAGATCACCACGATCTCCCCGACGATCAGCCCGGCGAACACCGGCACCTTGCCCACCGGGACCTTCTTCAGGAAGCCCAGCAGGTTGGCCGGGGCGAGCTGCACCGAGCCGGAGTACGTCAGCAGCAGCAGGTTCGCCAGCAGGTCCGGCCGGAAGATGCCGAGCACCAGTGCCAGCGCGCTGGCCAAAACCACGGTGCCGTGGTTGATCCAGAACTGCTTGCGCTCCCCGCGCACCCGGGCGATGTTGCGCGCCACGAGCGAGGAGATGCCGATCAGGATGCCGGCCGCGGGCACCATCGCGGTCGCCGTCGCGGCGACCACCACGAGCCCGGTGACCCAGCCGGGCAGCGCGTCCTTGCTCAGCGTCAGCAGCACGCCGTTGGGGTCGCTTCCCTTGCGCACCACCAGGATCGCGGCGAACCCGATGATCATCGGCAGCAGCAGGCACAGCTCGTAGATCGGCATCCAGGCGTAGTTCCGGCGCAGCACCTTCGGGTCGCGCGCGGACATCAGCGCGGGCCAGCTGTGCGGCAGCGTCATCAGCCCGACGCCGATCGCGCTGACCAGCATGCTGGTGATGAACCAGGTCTGGTCGTTCGCGCCGGCGTGGATGAACAGCTTCTCCGGGTGCAGCTGCTCGATCTTGTGGAACACCCCGGACACGCCGCCCGCGAAGTGCGCCGGCACGGCGATGATCAGCACCACCAGTACGACCAGCATGATCGCGTCCTTGAAGTACGAGGTCGCCGCGACCCCGCGCAGCCCCGCCCACAGCACGAACGCGACCACCAGCACGCTGCCCGCCACCATGCTCAGGTTGCCCGAGGCCGTGTCGCCGGTGACCAGCCGGACGATCAGGCCGAGGCCGGTGATCTGCAGTTGCAGGTACGGCAGCACGAAGATCACGCCCAGCACGGCCGAGAGCGTGCCGAGCGCGCGGCTGGAGAACCGGTCTTCCAGGAAGTCGCCCTGGGTCAGGTAGCCCCGCTCCTTTCCCATCACCCAGATCCGCTTGGCCAGGAAAAACAGGACCACGTAGGCGATCGGCACGTACGGCAGCGCGTACATCGCCGCGACGCCGCCGGAGAAGGCGAGCCCGGCCATGCCCAGGAAGGTGAAGGTGGTGAACACCTCGCCCGCCTGGAGGAACCACATGGTCAGCGCGCCGAACTTGCGGCCGCCGACCGTCCACTCGGCCAGGTCCGCCGCGGGACGGCGGCGCCCGACGAACCCGAGCACGCCGATCAGCACGATCCCGACGAGGGTGAAGGCGAGGATCATCGGCCGTCCTCCTCGCCCGCGCGCGCCAGCAGCCGCTCGGACAGCAGCAGTGCCGGGGTGAACATCAGGCACCAGAAGCCGCCCCACACCAGCATCTTCGGCATCCCGAGCCACAGCCCGGTGGAGTTGACGAACGGCAGGAACGGCATCAGGACCAGCGCGATCACGGGGAGGATCGGCGGGAGGTGGTGGCTGCGCATGCGCTCACGCTGCCAGAGCCGCGAGCCGGCGGCAGGCCAGCTCGGCCAGCAGGGTCGCGCCGTCGGCCAGCACCGAGTCATCGAACGCGGCACGCGGCGAATGGTTGCCCGGCGCGTGGTCCGGGTCGTCGCCGCGGCCGGCGCCGAGGAAGACGTACGCGCCCGGCACCCGCTGGAGCACCCGCGAGAAGTCCTCGGCGCCGGTCATCGGGTTCGGCAGCTCGGTGAAGCGCTCCTCGCCGAAGACCTCGCGCACGGTTTCGGCGATAAACTCGTGCCCCTCGGCGTGGTTGACGGTGAGCGGGTACTCGGACTCGTAGGTGATCTCGACGTCCAGCCCGTGCGCCGCGGCGATGCCCTGGCAGACGCGGAGGACCTCGGTCTTGATCCGGTCGCCGACCTCCAGGTCGAACGAGCGGACGGTCGCCTCGAACACCGCGTCGTCCGGGATGACGTTGCGCCGGGTGCCCGCGTGGAAGCTGCCGACGGTGAGCACCACGGGCTCGAACGCGCCGAAGCCGCGGGTCATCCGCGTCTGCAGGGCCGTGACCATCTCGCACGCGGCCGGGATCGGGTCGCGCGCCAGCTCCGGTGACGAGCCGTGCCCGCCGGCGCCGACCACCCGCACTTTCACCGCTTCGGACGCGGCCATCAGCGGCCCGGGGCGGCTGGTGAACATTCCGCGCTTGTGCCGTGAAGCCGAGACGTGCAGCCCGTACGCGGCATCGACCGGGCGCCCGGCCGCGGTCAGCACACCCTCCTCGATCATGTGCCCCGCGCCGTCCCAGCCTTCCTCGCCGGGCTGGAACATGAAGACGACGTCGCCGGCCAGCTCCTCACGTCGCGCGTGGAGCAGCCTCGCGGCGCCGACCAGCCCGGCGGTGTGCAGGTCGTGGCCACAGGCGTGCATCGCGCCGGGGATCTCGGACGAGAACTCCTCACCGGACGCCTCCGTCACCGGCAGGGCGTCCATGTCACCGCGCAACAGCACGGTGCCGCCGGGCCCACCGCCGCCGCGCAGGACCGCGGTGACCGAGCTGAGGCTCCGGCCGATGCTGGTCTCCAGGCCGAGGCCGTCGAGCGCGGCGAGCACCTTCGCCTGGGTGCGCGGCAGGTCGAGGCCGACCTCGGGGGTTCGGTGCAGGTCGCGGCGCAGCGCGACCAGTTCGGGGTGCAGGGCGGCGGCGTCGGAGCGCAACGTCACAGGGGGACTCCCTCGCTGGATCGTCGACATACTGTGCTGATCCGACGATGATGCGAGGGTCGGACACAACCGCCGCCGGAATCGCGGGAATCCGCCAGAACGGCCGCCCGGAGACGAAGGATCGGCCATGTTGAGCGAGAGCGACCTCAAACTGGTCGACGCGCTGCAGACCGGCCCGCGGACGTCGTGGTCGGTGCTGGGCCGGACGCTCGGGGTCGGCGCCACCACGGCCGCCCGGCGCTGGGACGCGCTCGTCGCCCGCGGCGAGGCCTGGCTGACCGCGTACCCGGGCGGCGAGCTGGTCGCGCAGATGGCGCTGGCATTCCTCGAGATCGACTGCGCGCCCGGGGAGGCGCTGCGGGTGGCGCGGGTGCTGGCGGCCGACCCGCACGTGGCGACCGTCGAGTACCTGGCCGGGCACTGCGACCTGCACGTCCACCTGGTGGCGCCGACGCTGCGCGCGATCTCCGACTACGCGATCCGCCGGCTGGCGACGCTGCCCGGCGTGGTCGCGGCGCGGACGGTGGTGTCGCCGCGGCTGTTCACCGAGGGCAGCCGCTGGCGGGTACGGGCGATCTCGCCGGACCAGCGGGAGGCCCTCGCCGCGCCGGTCACCCGCCCGTCCTCGCCGCTGCGCTTCGGCGAACTCGACCACACGCTGATCCTGGCGCTGGGCGAGGACGCCCGGGTTTCGGCGGCCTCGCTGGCCCTGCGGCTGGGCGTCGGGGCGAGCACCGTGCTGCGGCGGCTGGACGCACTCCTCTCCCGCGGCGCGGTCCGGCTGCGCTGCGAAATCGCCCGCCCGCTGTCCCCCGCGCCGGTGACGGCGATGCTGTGGCTGCGCGTGCCGCCGGACAAGCTGGAGACGACCGCGCGGTCACTGGCGATGCGGCCGGAGGTGCGGATGTGCGCCGCCACCAGCGGTGCGGCGAACCTGATGCTGGTGGTCTGGCTCAACTCGCAGCACGACACGATCCCGTTGGAAAGCTCGCTGGCCGCCAAGCTGCCCTGGCTGGAGATCGTGGACCGGGCCGTGACGCTGCGGGGCGTCAAGCTGATGGGTCACCTGCTGGACGACACCGGCCTGGCCACGGGCCGGGTGCCGCTGGACTTCTGGGCCCCGGTGACGGCCCGCGAGCGGCCGGCGCTCCGGTGACTCTGCCGGGCTTTGCGCCCCAGTGTGGCGTTCGGTGCGTCCAACGCACCGAACGCCACATTGGGTGCGCCCAACGCAACCAACGCCACATTGGGGCGCTCCGCGCCGGCCTGGGCCGACCTAGTTCTGGCAGCGTTTTCCGGTGTTGATGCAGGAGACCACCCGGTTCATCTGCGACTGGGACATCACGTTGGCGAAGTCGTCGTGGTCCGAGCGCGGGTTGTGCTTCTCCTCGGGGAAAGAGTCCACTTTGTACTGTC
>DASXYS010000043.1:0-61967 GCA_036502365.1 Amycolatopsis sp. | reverse complement strand
CCGCGCCGGGTCGAGCTTGCCGCGCTCGACGCCTGCCGATGCCCGGTCGAGGACGGCGCGACGGCCCTGCTCGCGCCGTGCCTCGTCGGGCTCCACCACCGTGGTCGGGCATCCCGCGGCGGCGAAGACGTAGGTGATGCCCACACCCATCGTGCCCGCGCCGATCACTCCGACAGTTCGCGTCACGTCGACACAGCTCAGGGCAGGTGGACGTACTCGAAGTCGAACGGCTGGCCGTTGATGCCGTGCCGCGGCGGCGCCACCCAGCCCGCGATCTTGCCGCGCTCGTACACCGGGTGCATGAGCGAGTGCACGAAGGTGAGGTCGGTGTCGGTAGGCAGCCAGCTGTCCCTGCCCGCGGCCCAGGTCGACTCGTCGACCAGCCTGCCCTCCGGGGTGATGTGGTGGTCGGCGTACACGCCCACCTGCCGGTTGAACCCCGGGTGCGGCAGCGCGAGCCGCCGCTGGATGCCGGCCTCCTCCAGGATCTTGTTCCAGCGCTTGACACCGCTGTTGCAGTCGGCGATGTACTCGGTGCGCAGGTCGTGGTTGAGCGCCAGCAGCGCGGGCACCTCCTCCTCGCCGAGCTCGCCGCCGACCACCCGGTCCACCTTCCAGCCGTACTCGGTGAGCTGGTGGTCGTCCTTGCGGCGGGACTCCTGCCAGCGGCCCTTGAGCCCGGCGGTGTAGTAGTTCGCCGCGTTGGTGGACTGCTCCGAGCCGAACAGGTCCAGCGAGACCGTGTAGTGGAAGTTCAGGTACTTCTGGATGATGTCCAGCGGGATCCCGCCCTGCGGCGCGATGTCCTCGGTGTCGTGCTCGCGCATCAGGTCGGCGGTGCGCTGGACCACCCGGTCGACGCCGGTGGTGCCGACCATCATGTGGTGCGCCTCTTCCTTGAGCATGAACTCGCAGGTGCGCGACAGCGGGTCGAAGCCGCTCTCCTTCAGCGTGCCGAGCTGGTACTTGCCGTCCCGGTCGGTGAAGTAGGTGAACATGTAGAAGGCCAGCCAGTCGGCGGTCTCCTCGTTGAACGCGCCCAGGATCCGCGGGGTGTCCGGGCTGCCGGAGTTACGCAGCAGCAAGCCTTCCGCTTCGTCGCGGCCCTCCTTGCCGAAGTACGCTTGGAGCAGATATACCATCGCCCAGAGGTGCCGTCCCTCTTCGACGTTGACCTGGAACAGGTTCCGGAGGTCGTAGAGGCTCGGCGCGGTGAGCCCCAGCAGCTTCTGCTGCTCCACCGAGGCCGGCTCGGTGTCGCCCTGGACGACGATCAGGCGCTGCAGATCCGCCCGGTACTCGCCCGGAACCTGTTGCCACACCGGCTGTCCCGCGTGCTCGCCGAAGGCGATCCGGCGATCGGGGTCGCGCTCGGCGAGGAAGATGCCCCAGCGGTAATCCGGTACGTTGACATGGCCGAAATGCGCCCAGCCCTCGCGGCCGACGGCGACCGCGGTCCGCAGATACACGCCTTCGGTCGCGAGCGTGGGGCCCATCTCGCCCCACCAGCCGAGGAATTTCGGCTGCCACCCCTCCAACGCCCGCTGCAGGCGGCGATCGTCACCGAGGTCGACATTGTTGGGGATCTTCGTGTCGTAATCGATCTTCTCGGGCATGGTCAGACTCGCTTCCGGTCGAAAACGGCCTTCTGCCCGGTGCCGTAGCGGCGTAATGCGCCATCGGGCCCGGAAGCGTTCGGCCGGGTGAAGATCCAGTTCTGCCAGGCGGTGAGCCGGCCGAAGATCTTGGTTTCCATGGTTTCCGGCCCGACGAACCGGTGGTTCGCCTCCATGCCGGTGAGCGCGTCCGGGCTCAGTGCCGCCCGGCCCTCGACGACGATCCGGATCTCGTCGGTCCAGTCGATGTCGTCCGGGGCGTCGGTGACCAGGCCGAGCTCGTTGGCCTCACTGGGCGAAATCACGCGGTCCTTCTCGCGCCGCAGCCAGTCGAGGTGCTCGTGTTCGCCGTAGAAGCGCGATTGCAAGCGGGTGAGGTCGTTGCCCATCGGCAGCGGGCCGAAGTTGACGTCGGACAGCGTGATCGCGGCGCGTTCCTCGCTGTCCTCGTCGTCGATCGGCGGCCCGTCCAGGATGTACTGCCGGTCGGCGGCGAGCGCGATCTCCAGCAGGACGCCGGCGAAGCAGCTACCCGGCTCGATGAGCGCGATCAGGCTGCGGCTGGTGACGTCGAGCCGTTTGAGCGTGCGCTTGACGTAGTGCGCGATCTCGTTGCACAGCCAGTCGTCCACGTTGCCGAAGACGAGTTTCTCGTGCGCGAGGACCCTGGCGCTGTCGCCCTCGGTACGCAGCAGCCAGGTGCCGAGGTCGGGCTCGTTGGTGCGCAGCCGCAGGATGAGGTCGTCGAGTTCGCGGGTGACCGCAAGCAGCCACGTGGACGCACCCTGCTCGTGGAGTTCCCCGACCGTCGACGGTGCATCGTCTCGCGGTCCGCGCACGGTGATCTCGACTGCGCCCGCGGGACGGTCGAAGGTGGCTGAGAGGTGGGAGTAGGTGATGCCGTCGACGGTGGCCTCCCGCTCCAGCGGGGTCAGCTCGATGCCAGTGGCGCTGGTGGGCCGGACGCTGGTTTCGGCCAGCTCGAGTGCGCGCTTCTTCACCGACTCGGTGAAGTCCCGGCGCGGAGCGAGTTCGTCGACCAGCTTCCAGTCGACGGCGGTCTTGCCTTTGATGCCGTCGCTGCGGGTGGCGAAGATGTCCGCGCGGTCCTTGCGGACCCGGCGTTTGTCGGTCACGCGGGTCAGGCCGCCGGTGCCGGGGAGGACACCGAGCAGTGGCACCTCGGGGAGAGCGACAGTCGACGAGTTGTCGTCGATCAGAATGATTTTGTCGCAAGCGAGAGCCAGCTCGTAACCACCACCGGCACAGGCTCCGTTGACCGCGGCGAGGTAGGTCTGCCCGGAGTTGTCCGTGGCGTCCTCGATGCCGTTGCGGGTCTCGTTGGTGAACTTGCAGAAGTTCACCTTCCAGGCGTGCGGGGACGCGGCCAGCATCCGGATGTTCGCGCCGGCGCAGAAGACGTTGTCCTTGGCGCTGGTCATCACGACCGTGCGGACGCCGGGATGTTCGAACCTCAGTCGCTGGGTGGCGTCGTAAAGCTCGATGTCAACGCCGAGATCGTAGGAGTTGAGCTTGAGCTCGTACCCGGGGACGAGCCCGCCCTGCTCGTCGACGTCCATCTCCAGCCAGGCGACCGGCCCCTCGACGCGCAGCTTCCAGTGCCGGTACGAGCCGGGATGCCGGTCGAACGTGACCTCCGCGGCGCCGGTCGGCCGAAGTGCTTCATGGGCGCTGCCGGCTGCTGCCCCGGCATCGGCTGGCTTGGTGGCGACCGTCATCTCGAGGCCTCCTTGCTTGAGGTGGGCGGCACGTGCTCCGATCATACTCTACATAAACACACATGTTCGTCAATGTTATGTAGAGCATTGAGCCCGACTGCCGGCCGCACGCGGCAAGCACCGGTCAGGGTGCGCCGAACCGCAGCAGGACCTTGCTCGACCGCTCGGGACGGCTCGCCACGGCCAGGGCTTCCTCCGCTTCGTCCACTGTGTACTCCGCGGATACGATGGGAGCGAACAGATCCGGGTTCCCGGCGATCGTCGCCAGGGTCTCGGTCATCCCGCCCGCGAACCGGCTCGAGCCGGTGAACGTCAGCTCGCGGGGCACGGTCAGGTACCACGGGGCGGCGACGCCGTGGCTGGGGAGCTGGCCCACTTGCACCAGCGTCCCGCCCGGAGGCAGCGCGGTCAGCGCCGTCGCGACCGCGGCGGGCGCGCCCGACGACTCGAACGCGACGTCCACCGGCGGCAAGGGCTCGCCGGCGCTCAGCGTCCGGGTCGCGCCGGCCTGCCGGGCCACTTCCAGCGGGCGGGCGTGGAGGTCGGTGACGGTCACCTCGGCGGCGCCGTCCAGGTGCGCCAGGGCCACCACCAGGAGCCCGATCGGGCCGGCGCCGGTGACCAGGACACGATGGCCGCGCACGCCGCCGGCCAGCGCGGCCATGCGGGTCAGCGCGTGCCGGGCCACGGACGCCGGTTCGGCGAGCGCTGCCGTACGCAGCGAAAGTCCGTACGGCACGGGGACCAGGCGGCGGCCGGGCACCACCAGCCGGTCCGCGAAGCCGCCGTGGGTGTGCGGGCGGCGGGCCGCGCTGCCCAGGTACCGCAGGGACGGGCACAGGTTGTCCCGGCCTTCGCGGCAGCGCGGGCATTGCCCGCACGTCTGCGCCGGGTGGACGGCGACGGGCGTGCCGGCCGGCGGCCCCGAGCCGTCGGCGGCCGCGGTACGGACCGTGCCGACGACTTCGTGGCCCAGCACCATCGGGTCGGCCAGCACGGATTCGCCGACTTCGCCGCGCTGCCAGTAGTGGACGTCGGAGCCGCACACCCCGCCGTAGGCGACATCGACCACCGCGTCGCCCGGCCCGGGGGAGACCTCCGGCCACTCCCGGACCGCCAGCCGGCCCGCGCCGAGCACCGTCACGGCCCGGCCCATCGGGATCACGGTCACTCAGATCACCGCCGTGAGTCCGCCGTCGACGTACACGACCTGTCCGTTCACGAAGTCCGACGCGGACGAGGCGAGCCACACCGCCGGGCCGGTCACGTCCTCCGGGCGCCCCCACCGGCCGGCGGGGGTGCGCCGGGTGATCCACGCCGAGAATTCCGGGTCCGCCACCAGGGAGGCGTTGAGCTCGGTGTCGAGGTAGCCCGGCGCCAGGCCGTTGACCTGGATCCCGTGGCCCGCCCATTCCGCGCACATCGACCGGGTGAGCCCGGCGAGCCCGGTCTTCGCCGCGGCGTACGGCGCGGTCGTCGGCCGGACCAGGTGGGTCTGTACCGAGCAGATGTTGACGATCTTCCCGCTGCCGCGCGCGATCATGCCGCGCGCCACCGTGCGGCCGACCACGAACGCACTCGTGAGGTCGACGTCGACGACGCGGCGCCAGTCCTCGACCGGCAGATCGGTGAGCGGGCCGCGGACCTGGATCCCGGCGTTGTTCACCAGAATGTCCGGGCAGCCGTGCTCGGCCACGAGCCGCTCGAGCGCCGCTTCCGCCGCGTCGCTGTCGGAGACGTCGAACGCACAGGTGAGGACGCCGTCGCCCAGCTCGGCGGCCGCGGCTTCGAGTTGCGCGGCATCGAGGCTGTTGAGCACCACCCGCGCGCCGGCGGCGAGGTAGGCCTCGGCGATGGCACGGCCGATGCCGCGCCGCGAACCGGTCACCAGCGCGAGCCGGCCGGTCAGGTCGAACGGTGTCACGTCAGATCTCCTTTTCGGCCGCGCCGAGAACTTCGGCCCGGGCTTCGCGCACGAGTGCGCGGGACGCGGCTTCGGCCGCGGCCTGGTCGCCGGCGGTCACCGCGTCGACGAGCTCGCGGTGCCGGTCGAGCGACACCGCGGTCTCGTCGCTGAACGGACGGTGGCCCGCGTACCGGGCGCGCAGGGTGGCCAGCACGGTCTGCACGAGCTGGCTGAGCACGTCGTTGTGCGCCCCGCGCAGCAGGGCTTCGTGGAACGCGGTGTCCGCCGTGGCGAAGTCGTGTGGTTTCCCGTCCTCGAACGCGGTGGTCATCCCGGTCAGCGCTTCGCGCAGGGTCCGGGCGGTCTCCTCGTCCCGGCCGGCCGCGGCGCTGCGCGCGGCCATCGGTTCGAGGGCCTCGCGCAAGGTGAGCAGCTCGCCCAGCTGACGCCGGGAGTCCGGCCCGGCCGCGCGCCAGGTGATCACGCGCGGGTCGAGCAGGTTCCACGCCGCGACGGGCAGCACGGTGGTCCCGACGCGGTGCCGCGGCTGGACCATGCCGAGCCCGGTGAGCGTGCGCAGGACCTCGCGCACGACCGAGCGGGACACCCCGTGGTCCTGCTCGATCCGTTCCGTGGACAGCACCGAGCCGGGGGCGAGCTCGCCCGTGGCGATCCGGCTGCCGATCGCGTCGACCACTCGTGCGTGCAGGCCGCCCGGTCCGCTCAGCGGGTTCACTTTGCCTCCCATTTGAGTATGATAAATCATACTCTAACGAAGGAGTGGATATGCGGGTGACCGACGTCGAGACCTTCCTCGTCACGCCGCGGTGGATGTTCGTCAAGGTCTCCACGGACGCCGGTATCCACGGCTGGGGCGAAGGCGGGCTCGAAGGAGCGGCCGACGTCACCGCGGCGGCGGTCGCGGCCTTGGCCGAGCAGGTCGTCGGCGAAGATCCCCGCCGCATCGAGGACCTCTGGCAACGGCTGACCAAGGGCGGGTTCTACCGCGGGGGCCCGGAACGGTCGTCGGCGATCGCGGCACTCGACCAGGCCCTGTGGGACATCGCCGGACGACGGCTGGGCGTGCCGGTGTACGAGCTGCTCGGTGGTCCCGTGCGCGACCGCGTCCGCGTGTACGGCTGGATCGGCGGCGACTCCCCGCACGACGTCGCCGCCGCGGCCACCGCACAGCGCAAGGCCGGGATGACGGCCGTGAAGATGAACGCCACCGCGCAATTCCCGCCGATCCCGAGCGCGAGCGACGTCGCGGCCGCGAGTGACCGGGCCGGGCAGGTGCGGGAGGCGCTCGGCCCGGACCGCGACTTCGCCGTCGACTTCCACGGCCGGGTGAGCGCGGCCGCCGCACCGCGCCTGATCGAGGCGCTGGAACCGTTCGACCCGTTGTTCATCGAGGAACCCGTGGTGCCGGAACACAATCACACGAACCTGCGGCGGCTCGTCGAGAGCACCAGCCGCCCGATCGCCACCGGCGAACGGCTCTTCTCCCGCAGCGACTTCCTTCCCGTGCTGGAGGCCGGTGTCCGGGTGGTGCAGCCCGACCTCGCCCACGCCGGCGGGATCTCCGAGGTACGCCGGATCGCCGCCCTCGCCGAGACGTTCGGCGCGGTCCTCGCGCCGCACTGCCCGCTCGGGCCGCTCGCGCTGGCCGCGTGCCTGCAGGTCGACTTCGCCACCCCCAACTTCCTGATCCAGGAACAGTCGCTGGGCATCCACTACAACCGCACCGCCGAGCTGCTCGACTACGTGGCCGAACCGGAGGTCTTCACGTTCACCGACGGCCACGTCGCGCGCCCGGCCGGTCCGGGCCTCGGCGTGGAGATCGACGAGGGCGCCGTCCGGCGGGCCCACGAGCGCGGGATGCGCTGGCGCACGCCGGTGTGGAACCACCCCGACGGCTCCTTCGCGGAATGGTGATGTGCAGAGGGCGCAACAACGGCACCGAGTTACCCAGGAAATATTGACAGGAAAGGAGGCCCGGCGCAGTCTTCCGCGCTAGACGTGCTCACTGCGCACACGGGTGTGCAAATCGCGCAACAAAGGAGTTCGCCATGACCGTCACCCGCGTCCTCATCACCACGACCGCACTCGTCGCCGCGACGGCGATCACCCTTTCCGGCTGCACGTCGGCGACCGACGACGCGAAACAGCAATCCGGCCAGGCCGCCGCGAAACTGACCGGATCGACCGAATTCAACGACGCGAAGCTGGGTGAGCTCGCCGGGAAGATCAAGCAGGCCGTGCAGGGCAAGAGCGCCGGTGCGGTCCGCGTCGCCATGGTGATCAACAGTCCGTCGGCGTACTGGACCGAAGGCCGCACGGGCATGGAGAACGCGGCCAAAGAGCTTGGTGTGCAAGCGAATTTCCAGGCCCCGGCGGGCGGTGACCTCAGTGCCCAGCTGTCCATCCTGGACACCCTGCGCGCGGACAAGGTGGACGGCTACACCGTCTCGGCCGTCGACCCCAAGGCCGTCGTCGGGTCGGTCGGCGCCGCCCAGAAGGCCGGGATCGGCGTGGTCGCGATCGACTCCCCGCTTTCCGGAACGCCGGATCCGGTCACCTACCTCGGTACCCCGAACACCGATGCCGGCCAGAAGGCCGGGGAATCGATGAAAACGCTCCTCGGCGGTTCCGGAAAGGTCGCCATCCTCACCGGTTCGCTGACCGCCGCGAACGCGACCCAGCGCATCGCCGGATTCAAGAAAGCGATCGAAGGAACCGGCATCCAGGTCGTCGACACGCTCAACGATGATTCCGACCCGTCGAAAGCATTGTCGAACGCGCAGACCGTGCTGCAGGCGAATCCGGACCTCGCCGGGATCTACACCGTGTGGTCCTACGACGGCCCCGCGGCCGGGCAGGCGGTCAAGGCGGCGGGCAAGGCCGGCGCGGTGAAGGTCGTCGCCGACGACGCCGAGCCGAAGACCGTGGAGTTCGTGCGCGACGGCGTCGTCCAGGCGATGGTGCTGCAGCGGCCGTACCAGCAGGGTTACCTCGGCGTGTACCTGCTGACCGCGCTGAAGGTGCTCGGCAAGGACGCGACGGATCAGCTCCTGCGGCCGTACCTGGCCGAGAAGGACGGCGTCAGCACGCTGAGCTCGGGCATCGGCCTGGTCACCGGCGACAACCTGCAGACCTACCTGGACGACCTCAAGAAGCTGGGGGTCACGCAGTGACCGCCGCCCACGTCGAGGCGGCCGGGCTGCGCAAGCGGTACGGCACCGTCGAAGTGCTCAACGTCGACCGGCTCGCGTTGCGCGGCGGCGAGGTCGTCGCCGTGCTCGGCGAGAACGGGGCCGGCAAGTCCACCCTGATCCGCGTGCTGACCGGCGCCACCGCCGCCGACGAGGGCCGGGTCACCATCGGCGGTACGCCGTTGCGCAACGGCGATCCGGCGCACGCCCAGGAACTCGGGGTGGCGACCGTGTCGCAGGAGTTCCCGCTCGTGCCCGAGCTGTCCGCGGCGGAGAACCTCATGCTGGGCCGGCGCGCCGGCACCGGGCGCGTCGTGTTCGACCGCCGCGGGACCGAACGAGCCGCCCGCGCGATGCTCGCCCGCATCGACGCCGACATCCCCGTCCGACGCACGGTCGTGCGGCTGTCGGTCGCCCAGCGCCAGCTCGTGGAGATCGCGAAGGCACTGGGCCGGGACCCGTCGGTGCTGGTGCTCGACGAGCCGACTTCGGCGCTCGGCCCGGTCGAGGCTCGCCGCGTGCTGAAGTGCGCGCGGGACCTGGCCGCACAGGGCAAGGTCGTGCTCTTCATCGGCCATCGGCTCGACGAGGTGCGCGAGATCGCCGACCGTGTCCTCGTGCTGCGCAACGGGCGGCTCGTCGCGGACCTGACGCCGGAGCAGGCGACGCACGAGGCGATGATCCGCGCGATGGCCGGCGACGAAGCCGAGGTACTGGTCGAAGGCGATCCGCCACCACCGGGCGACGAACCGGTGCTGACCGTGCGGGCGCTCGAAGCCGCCGGCATCGGGCCCGTCGACTTCGAGGTGCGCCGCGGCGAGATCCTCGGCGTCGCCGGCCTGATGGGGTCCGGGCGCAGCCGGCTGGTGCACGCGCTGATGGGCGCCACACCGGTCACCGCGGGCTCGATGCGCCTCGACGGCCGCCCGTACGCGCCGAAGCACCCCGCCGACGCCGTGCGCGCGGGAGTCGGGCTGGTCCCCGAAGACCGGAAGCACCAGGGGCTGCTGCTCGACGCCCCGGTCCGCTGGAACATCTCGCTCGCGTCGCTGCCCCGCCTCGCCCGCCACGGTTTCTACCTCGGTCCGCGCGCGGAAAAGGCGTTCACCGACGAGGTGCGGCGCTCGGTGCGGGTCCGCTGCGCCACCCAGGAACAGCCGATCGGCACGCTCTCGGGCGGCAACCAGCAGCGCGCGATCTTCGGCCGCTGGTTCGCCACCCGCCCGAAGCTGCTGCTGCTCGACGAGCCCACCCGCGGGGTCGACGTCGGCGCGAAGGCCGAGATCTACCACCTCGTCGAGTCCTTCGCCGCGCAGGGCATGGCCGTCGTGATCGCCTCCTCCGAACTGGAGGAGCTGATGCGGCTGACACACCGGACCGTCGTGCTCGCCGGCGGCCGGCTCGCCGCGATCGTCCCACGCTCGAACTACAGCAAGCAGGCCCTGATGACCGCCGCCAACGACGTCCCGGAAGGAGTGGCACCGTGACCGCCACGCAGACCGGACCGGCCGCGCCGGACACCGTGCCCGAGCGGGGCGGCCCCTCGTTCCTGCGCGGCAAGGAGATCGGCGTCGTCGGCGCCGTCGTGGTCGTGTTCGCCGTGTTCGCGTTCGGCAACGCCAACTTCGCCGGCCTGTCGAACCTGCAGACCATGGGCGTCGACCTGGCCCAGTACGGCCTGCTCGCGCTCGGCGTCAGCTTCGTCATCATCACCGGCGGCATCGACCTGTCGGTCGGCTCGGTGGTCGCGCTGTCGGGGGTGTGGTCGGCGTGGCTGAACGTCCACGCGGGACTGCCGGATGTCGCCGCCATCGCCGTCACACTGGTGACCGGCGCGGCGATCGGGCTGATGCACGGCTTTTCGGTGACCATCCTCGGCGTACCACCGTTCGTCACGACCCTGGTCACGCTCGTCGCCGCCCGGGGCGCGGCGCTGGCACTCACCCAGGGCTTCCCGATCGACGGCGTCGGCGCGACCTTCACCAGCATCGCGCAATACCGGATCGCGGCGATCCCGGTGCCCACGCTGCTCTTCGTCGGCGCGTGCGTGCTCGCGTGGTTCTTCCTCGAACGCACCCACGTCGGCCGCCAGCTCTACGCGGTCGGCGGCAACGCCGAAGCGTCCCGGCTCGCCGGGATCCGGACGCGGCGGCGCGTGGTGCTGGCCTACGTCGTCAGCAGCGTGCTCGCCTCGGCGGTCGGCGTGCTGGTGACCGCGCGGCTCACCGTCGGCCAGCCCAGCGTCGCCACGGGCTGGGAGCTCAACGCGATCGCGGCCGCGGTCATCGGCGGGATCAGCCTGAGCGGCGGCGTCGGCCGGGTGATCGGGGTGGCGTTCGGCGCGGTGCTGCTCGTCTGCATCAACAGCGGCCTGGTCATCCTGCACGTTTCGCCCTACTACCAGCAGATCGTGCTCGGCGCGGTGCTCGCCGTCGCCGTCGTCACCGACCGGCTGCGCGCCCGCCGGTCCGAACGCCACCAGAGCTGAGGAGCCCCCATGAGACGCACTCTCTTCGCCGCGCTGGCCCTCGCGCTGGCCGCGACCGTGCCCGCCGCCGTGTCCACCCCAGTCCGCGCCGAGGCCGCGGACACCACGTTCACCATCGTCGAGGCGCAGAGCGGCAACGCCTTGGGCCTGACGCGCACCGGGACCGACCCGGTCGTCACCGTCGATCCGTACGCCGGGAACCGCGACCAGCTGTGGCGGCTGGCCGACCTCGGCGACGGCTGGACCGAGATCATCAACGACGGGACCGGCAAGGCGTTGTCCACAGTAGACGGACACGCCGACGACGGTGCCGTCGTGCACCTGTGGGACTACCTGGGCACCTTCCCCGACCAGCACTGGCGCGTCGCCGACGCGGGCGGCGGTACGGTCACCATCGCCAACCAGGGCACCGGCAACCGGCTGCTGTCCACCAAGGACGGACAGACGGCGGCCGGCACCGAGACCCAGTTGTGGAGCCCCGTCGGCGGCCGCGCCGGGCAGACCTGGAAGCTCGTCCCGACGGCCCTCGAGCGCGGCGTCACCGTGCACACCGACGTGGTGAGCCAGGCGCCGCCGACCGACGTCGCCACCGGGCTCGAGGACGTCAACCACGAGATCTACGGCGGCATCTACAGCCAGCTGCTGTTCGGCGAGGCGTTCCAGGAACCCGAGCACGACGCCGGCGTCAGCGGCATGTGGCGGCCGGTCACGACCGGGGGAGCGCGGGGCACCTACGCGCTCGACGCGACCACGCCGTTCAAGGGCAGGCAGGACCAGCGGATCACCTTCGTCTCCGGGGGTGGCAGCGTCGGCGTCGAGAACAGCGGCCTCAACCGCCAGGGCATCGGCGTCGTGAGCGGCAAACCGTACGAAGGCAAGATCACCCTGCGGACGACACAACCCGTGAGCCTCGCTTTGCAGAACGCGGACGGCAGCAGGACCTACGCGCAGGCGTCGATTCGCCCGCAGGGCGCCGGCTGGCGCACCTACAGCTTTTCGCTCACCTCTTCGGTCACGGACGCACACGCCCGGTTCACCGTCGGACTCACGGCGCCGGGCACAGCCGACGTCGGGTATGCCTTCCTGCAACCCGGCGCCTGGGGCCGCTTCCACGGCCTGCCCGTCCGCAAGGACGTCGCCGACGCGATGGTCCAGCAGGGCCTGCGCGCGATCCGGTTCGGCGGCTGCGCCAACAGCGGCTGCGGCGACGTCTCGGACTACAAGTGGAAATCCATGATCGGCGACCCGGTGACCCGGCCGGTCACCCGGGGCTTCTGGTACCCGTACGAGTCCAACGGCTGGGGCATCTTCGACTTCCTCCAGCTCGGCGAGGCGATGGGCATCGAAGCCGTGCCCTCGCTGAACATCGACGAGACCCCGCAGGACATCGCCGACCTGATGCAGTACCTCTACGGCGCGAAGGACACGACGTGGGGCGCGAAGCGCGTCGCCGACGGCCATCCCGCGCCGTACGCCGTGCACCGCCTCGAACTCGGCAACGAGAACGCCGTCGACGAGACGTACTGGACGAAGTTCAAGGCACTGGCCGACGTCGTCTGGGCCTACGATCCGACAATCAAGCTGGTCGTCGGCGACTTCACCTACAGCGACGTGATCACCGACCCGTTCCACTTCACCGGCGGCGGCAAGGTGAACACCCTCGCCGCGCACCAGAAGATCCTCAACCTGGCGAAGCAGTACGGCGCCGAGGCCGACTTCGACATCCATCTGTGGACCCAGGACGCCGGTGGCGTGCCGTCCCAGATCCGGGCCCTCGACAGCTACGCCGACCAGCTGGGCCGGATCGGCCCGGGCGCGAACTACAAGGTCGTCGTCTTCGAGCTGAACGCCGACAGCCACGACCTCGCCCGGGCGATCGGCAACGCCTACGCGATCAACGCCCTGCAACGCCGGCCGAAGGTCGACGTCGTCTCCTCGGCCAACGCGCTGCAGGTGGACGGGCAGAACGACAACGGCTGGGACCAGGGCCTGGTGTTCCTGAACCAGAGCCAGGTCTGGGCCCAGCCGCCGTACTACGTCCACCGGATGAAGGCGGCCTCATGGCAGCCGGACGTCCTGCGCACCGAGGTCACCGGCGGCGACGAACTGTTCGACGTCACCGCCCTGGCGAGCCCCGATCGGAAGAAGCTGACGATCGACGTGGTCAACGCTTCGGACGCGCCGCTGACTTACACCCTCCGCCTCGACGGGATCCGCGGCCGGGCCGCGGTGAGCGTCCTGGAAGGACGGCCGAACGGCGTGAACACCGCCGGGAATCCGCGCAACATCGTTCCGGAGGAGTCCACTGTGGACCTTTCGACTGGAACGGTGACCCGGGTGTTCCCGGCCCATTCCTACACGTCCCTGCGACTCGGTTAGGCGGACCATGCGCACCTACCAGGCCCAGGCGTGCCTCGACGAGCGCGCCGACCACGCGGAGGGCCCGCTCTGGGACGACGTCCGCGGCGAGTTGCTCTGGGTCGACCTCGACGCGGGGCTCGTCCGCCGCGCGACCTGGGACCCTCCCCGGCTTTCCCTTGTGGAGACGTATTCGCTCGGCGAGGCGGTCGGCGCGGTCGTGCCGTGCGCCGACCCGGCCGACGGCTGGGTCGTGGCGAGCGAGTTCGGCTTCGCCCGGCTGGGCACCGACGGCTCGCTGCGGAAACTCGCCGAGCCCGAACGCGGCCGCCACTCGCGGATGAACGACGGCGCGGCCGACCCCCGCGGCCGGTTCTGGGCGGGCAGTATGGCCCGGGACCGCTCGCCAGGTGCGGCTTCGCTGTACCGCCTCGAGGGCACCGAAGCCGTGCGCGTGCTGGCGGACGTGACGATCTCGAACGGCCTCGCCTGGCGGAACCCCGACGAGTTCTACTACATCGACACGCCCACCCAGCGCGTCGACCTGGTGACCGCGGACGGCCGGCGTGAACCGGCGTTCGCCGTCGACCCGGCCCTGGGCGCGCCGGACGGGATGACCATCGACGCCGAAGGCGCGCTCTGGGTGGCGCTGTGGGGCGGCTCGGCCGTGGTCCGGTTCAGCCCGCGCGGCGAGGTGCTCGCCCGGGTCGAGGTCGCGGCCGGCCAGGTGAGCAGTTGCTGCTTCGGCGGCCCGGACCTGGCAACGCTGTTCGTCACGACGTCCCAGGAAGGCTTCACCCCGGAGCAGGCCGCCGCGGAACCCCACGCGGGCAAGCTCTTCGCCGTGGACACCGGGATCGCCGGGCTGCCGGCCGACCGGTACCGGCCCGACGAAAGGACCGTCTCGTGACGAAGGTGGCGCTGGTCGGCTGCGGGGCGATGGGCGAGATCGTCGCCCGCACCGTCTACCCGGCCCTCGGCGGCCTGACCGCCGCGATCGACCCCGACCCGGCGCGGGCCGGCGCGGTCGCCGAGCTGACCGGCGCGCGACCGTTCACCTCGCTGGCCGAAGCACGGCGGGAAGCCGGGATCGAAGCGGTCGACGTCCGCGTGCCCCACCACCTGCACGCGGCCGCGGTCCTGGAGGCCCTCCGGTCCGGGTGCCACGTCCTGGTCGAGAAGCCGTTCGCCACCAAGCTGTCCGACGCCCACGCGATGGTCGCGGCGGCCGACGACGCCGGGCTCGTCCTGGCCGTCGCCGAGAACTACCCGCACCTGCGCGCGGTGCTCGACGCCAGGGCGGCCTTGGCCGCGGGCCGGATCGGCGACGTCGTCGCGCTGCGCTCCACCCGCGCGTACCAGGTCGGCGGGGTGTGGGTGCGCGACGGCTGGCGCCACGGCGGCGGGCCGTCCGGCGGCATCCTGCTCGACCAGGGCACCCACCAGGTGAGCCTGTTGCGCGGTCTCGGCGGGCCGGTCGCCGCGGTCGCGGCCGCCGGCGATACCGACACCGTCGCACTCACGCTGCGGATGGCGAGCGGGGTCACCGCCCAGTCCGTGCTCACCTGGTCCGCGCCGGGCCCGGCCGCCCAGGCCGAGGCCACCGTGTTCGGCACCGGCGGCCGGCTCGGCGTCGTCGTCGACTACGACGCCGACGAGGGCGGCTGCCACGTCTGGACGCCGGCGGGGAGCGAGCACACGGGCAAGGAGAACTACTACGACAGCCACCGCCTGATAGTCGAGGACTGGCTCGGCGCGATCCGCACCGGCGCCGGACCGGTCGTGCCCGGCCGGGAAGGCCTCGCCGATCTCGCCGTGGTGCTCGCCGCCGCGGAGTCGCTGGAGCGCGGCGGCGGTTTCGTGGAGGTCCCGTGACGCGGCCGGACGTCGTGTGCCTCGGCGAGAGCATGGCCCAGCTGCTGCCCGCCGACGGCAAGCCGCTGCGCCACGCGACGCGGTTCGCCCTCACCACCGCGGGCGCGGAGTCCAATGTGGCCCGGGCGCTCGTCCAGCTCGGCACCACGGCGTCCTGGGTGAGCCTGGTCGGCGAGGACGCGCTGGGCGCCCGGCTGCTCGACGACGTGGCCGCGGCCGGAGTCGATGTCTCACTGACCCGGCGCCGCCCCGGACGGACCGGGTTCTTCGTCAAGGACCCGCACCCGGGCGGTTCCACGGTCACGTACTACCGCGACGGCTCGGCGGCCACCCGGCTCGGCCGCGCCGATGTCGACCGGGCGCTCGCCGCGCGGCCCCGGCACCTGCACCTGTCCGGAGTCACGGCTGCTCTGTCGGCATCGTGCCGCGACGCGGTCGGGTACGCACTCGACTGCGACATCGCGACCAGCTTCGACGTCAACCACCGTCCCGCGCTCTGGCCGGACGCCGGCGAGGCCGCGACCGTCCTCAGTGGACTGGCCCGCCGCGCGGACGTGGTGTTCACCGGGCTCGACGAAGCGGGGGCGCTGTGGGGCGCCAAGACCGCCGGCGACGTGCGCGAGCTCCTGCCCGAGCCGGCCGTCCTCGTGGTCAAGAACGGCGGGACCGACGCGACGAGCTTCGGCCCGGACGGCGTGGTCGTCGAGCCCGCGCTGCCCGTCGACGTCGTCGAGCCGGTCGGCGCGGGCGACGCCTTCGCCGCCGGCTGGCTGCACGGGATGCTGACCGGCTTGGCGCACCCGGCCCGGCTGCGGCTCGGGCACCTGCTGGCCGGTGCCGCACTGACCTCGCTGTCCGACCACTTCCCCTTGCCACGGCCGCCCGCCGAACTCGTCCGGGCCGCTCTCGCGCCGACCACAGGGAGCTGACATGTCCCAGTCCGTCGACCGGGCCGCCGTGATCCTCGACGCCTGCGCCCGCGGGCCACGCCGGCTCTCCGACCTCGCGCAGGAGCTCGACGTGCACCGGTCCACCGTGCTGCGGCTGCTGCAGACGATGGAACGGCACCGGCTGGTGCGGCGGCTCGACGACCTCACCTGGGCCATCGGGTTCGGCCTGATCGGGATGGCGCTGGAGTGCCTCGACGGGATGGACCTGCGCACCGCCGCCCGGCCCCGGCTGGAGCGGCTCGCCCGCGAAGCCGGCCACACGATCCACCTGGCCGAACTCGCCGGCACCGACATCGTCTACGTCGACAAGGTCGAAGGCCACGGTGCGGTCCGGATGGCTTCGCGGATCGGCGCGCCGGCCCCGGTGCACACCGCCGGCGTCGCGAAGGCCATCCTGGCCGGCCTGGCGCCCGACCGGCGTGACGCGATCCTCGCGGCCACGACGTTCGAGAAGTTCACCGCGTCGACGATCACCGCCCCCGGCGACTTCGCCGCCGAACTGACCCGGGTGCGCCAGCAGGGCTACGCCGTCGACGACGGCGAATACGAGAGCTTCCTGGCCTGCATCGCGGTTCCGGTGCGCGACCACGCCGGCGCCGTCCACGCGGCGGTGTCGATCACGGCGCTGTGCGCGATCGAACCGCTCGAACGCCTCCGCCGGCACCTGCCGCTGCTGTGGGAACTGGCCTCGGAGATCTCGCAGAACCTCGGCTGGGACGGCACTTCGGGGGTGCGCCGCCATGCCGGCTGACGACCTCTTCGCCCGGCGCTTCACCGCGCTGCCGGTCATGGTGATCCTGCGCGGCCACGATCCCGCCACCACCGTGCGGCTCTGCCGTGACGCCCGGGCGCTGGGCGTCGAACTGATCGAAGTTCCTTGGCACGGCGAGGAATCCGCGCCGTCACTGGCGGCCGCCGTCGAGTGGGCGCGCGAAGAGCCGGGCGCGTGCGTCGGCGCGGGAACCGTCACCACGCTCGATGCCCTCGACGCCGTTCGGGGGCTGGGCGCCGGGTTCACCGTCGCGCCGGGCTTCGACGCGCGCGTGGCCCAGGCGAGCGTCGGGCACGGCCTGCCGCACCTGCCCGGCGTCGCCACCGGAACCGAGGTGGGCGCCGCGCTCGCCGCCGGTTTCCACTGGCAGAAGGTCTTTCCCGCGAGCGTGCTGACGCCCGCCTGGATCACCGCGCTGCGGGCGCCCTTCCCCGGCGTGCGGTTCGTCGCGACCGGCGGGGTCGACGCCGGCAACGCGGCGGCGTTCCTCGGCGCGGGCGCCCGCGCCGTCTCCTTCGGCAGTTCCTTCACCGCGGAGGCCGTGCTCGCCGTGCGGCCCGCTCCGCCGCCCGCGCTGCCCGGCTCCGCTTCTCAGGCGGGGCCGAGTGCGGGCTGTGGCAGGGGGCGGTGAGGGTCGAGTTCGATGCCTCCGGCGCGGAGCGTGTCGTCCAGGATTCGCCAGATCCAGCGCGTGAGCAGGCCTGCCAGCTCGATTTTCGTGACACCGCGCGGGTTTTCGAGCCATTGCGCGGCACTCGAGTCGACAAGGCCCACCACGCCGAACGCGATGGTTTCGGCGATGTGGGTGTCCATGTCGAAAATCGTCAGGTAGTACTCGAACAACTGGGTCAGCTGGCGCGCGATCACGGTCTTGACATCGGCGACGGCGTCCCGGCCCTCGCGCCGTCCGATTTGGGAGTGCAAGGTCAGGTAGCGGTACAGGTTGCCGTGCTCGGCGAGCCAGCTGGTGTGCGCCTCCACGGCGATGACGATCATCTGCATCGCGCTTCCCTGCAGTTCCCATAGCGGACGCAACGCGGTGGTGATCAGTTCGGTCGCGCGATCGGCAATGGCTCGTTGCAGGTCGGTCGCGTCGTCGAAGTGCTTGTACAGCTGGGGCCGGGCGACGCCGGCCGCGTCGGCAATGTGCTCGGTCGCCACGTGCGGTCCGTGTTCGGCGATGGCCTGCAGCGCGGCGTCGACGAACTGACGACGCCGGCGGTCGCGCTGCCCTGCCCAGCGTGCGGCCCGGCCGTCGCCGGATCTGGTGGCTGGTGGCGGGGATGTCACGTGGCGGAGCCTACCGCCCCTCGGGTAAGGGTTACACTGTCGTATCTGTTACTTTCTGTGTCACTCCGTGGCTGAGGGTGTGCACGAGGTGGGTGGATGAGCCTCGCACCCTGAATGCCGCGATCCAGTAGGTGATCGGCCGGAATCGGGAGAACGCGATGTGGGATGCCGTGGACGACAACGCCCCACCGGACGCGACGCTGCTCGCCGCGGTCCGCGGAGGGGATCTCGGCGCGGGTGAGCTCCTTTTCCGGCGGCACGCCGAGCCGGTTCGCCGGGTCGCCGCGGGCTGGGGCGTCCAGCCTGCCGAACGGGATGACCTGGTGGCCGAAGCCTTCACCTGTGTATTGGCCGTCGTTCGGGCCGGCGGCGGGCCCCGCGACAATCTGCGCCCCTACCTGGTCGTCACGATGCGGAACCTCGCGGCCCGGTGGGGCCGCCACCGGCTCCGGGTCCAGCCCCACGCGGAGGTCCCGGGGACCGGGGCGGTCGAGGGCGCCGACGAGCGGGTGCTGCGGCGCTCGTCCGACCAGCTGGTCAGATCGGCGTTGCACACCCTGCCCGTGCGCTGGCGGACGGTGCTGTGGAGCATGGTCGCCGAGGGCCGCACTCCGGCCGAACTGGCCCCGGTGCTGGGCGTGTCGCCGAACGGGGTCGCCGCGCTGGCCTGCCGCGCACGCAGGGGCCTGCGGCAGGCGTACCTCCAGGCCGAGGCGGAGGCCGGAGCGGGCCGGGAAAAGCCGGTCGTCCGCGCGGTCGTCACCGGTGGTCCGGTGCGGAGCACGGACCACCGCCGCCCGGCCGGGGTCACCGCGCGACAGGACCGCGAATGAGTTCGGCCACGCCCATCTTCGACCTGCTGGTCGCCGAGCTCGGGCGGCGCCGGCCGGACGCCGCCGCGCAAAACCCGGTGACCGAACCGGATCCCGGGAAGTCACGCCCCGGCGCGGGCCGTCAGCAGGCCGGCCAGGACGGTGAACCGGCCGGCCGCGAGGTGGTCGGCCGGGAGCAGAGTGATCGTCCGGTGGCGGGCGAGCCGGCGCAGCGCGGGCCGAGCTTGTTCGAGCCGGCACCGGCGGCCGAACTCCCCGAAACGGGCGGGGCCGCGCCAGGCACTCAGCCCGGATGATGGGGCGCGCAGACCGCGAAGGTCAGCCTTCGGCCGACGCCTGGACGGTGACCTTGAGGTGTTTCATGATCGGCTGGTCGCTCTGGGTGCTGTAGTCGCCGATCGCGCACAGGACGTTCATCTCGGGCATGTAGCCGGCCGCGCAGCCGCGGGGGATGTCGTACGGGATCGCCTTGTAGGCGTACAGGCTCCGGGTGCTGCCGTCCTTGGCGATGCTGGTGATGTCGACGTCGTCGAACTCGGCGAGGCCGCGTTCGCGCATGTCCTCGGCGTTCATGAAGATCAGCGTGCGCAGGTTCTTGATCCCGCGGTAGCGGTCGTCGTCGGAGTAGATCGTCGTGTTCCACTGGTCGTGGGACCGCATCGTGCCCAGCGCCAGCGTGCCGGGGGCGGGGACGACATCCGGCAGGGTGGCGGTGGAGAACTCCGCGCGCCCCGACGGCGTCCGGAAGACCAGCTCGCGGGCGGGCTGGCGGATGCGGAACCCCAGCGGCTGCCGGACCCGCCGGTTGAAGTCCTCGAACCCGTCGAGGACGCGGGCCATGGTGTCCCGGATCCGGTCGTAGTCCTCGATGTAGCTCTCCCACGGCGTGGCGCTGTGCGGCAGGGCCGCGCGGGCCATGCCCGCGATGATCGCCGGCTCCGAGAGCAGGTGCGGCGACGCGGGCCGCTTCATCCCGGTGGACAGGTGGACCATGCTCATCGAATCCTCGACGGACGTGGCCTGCAGCCCGCCGGCCTGGTGGTCCTTTTCGGTGCGGCCCAGACACGGCAGGATCAGGGCCTGCCGGCCGTGGACCAGGTGGCTGCGGTTGAGCTTGGTGCTCACCTGCACGGTCAGCTCGGTCTTGCGCAGGCCCGCGGCGGTGTAGGGCGTGTCCGGTGCGGCGAGGGCGAAGTTGCCGCCCATGCCGACGAACACCGTCACCTCGCCGCGGTGCATGGCCTCGATGGTGCTGACGGTGTCGAGGCCGTGGTGGCGGGGCGGGGTGATGCCGCAGACCTCGCCGAGCCGGTCCAGGAACGCGTCGGCCGGGCGGTGGTCGATGCCGCAGGTGCGGTTGCCCTGCACGTTGCTGTGCCCGCGCACGGGCGACGGCCCGGCGCCTTCCCGGCCGAGGTTTCCGCGCAGCAGCAACAGGTTGACGATCTCGCGGACCGCGTCGACCCCGTGCTCGTGCTGGGTGAGGCCCAGGCACCAGCTGATGATGCTCCGGTCGGCCTCGCGGTAGACCCGGGCCGCGGCACGCAGGTCGGCTTCGCGGACGCCCGACTGGCGCTCGAGCTCTTCCCATGACGCCGCTTCACACACGGCGCGGTACTCGGCGAAGCCGGTGGTATGGCGCTCGATGAACTCCGCGTCGAGGGCCTTCGGGTCGGTCGCGGCCTGCTCCAGTACGGCCTTGGCCATGCCGCGGAGCAGGGCCAGGTCACCGCCGATCCGGGGCTGCAGGTTCAGGGTCCCGGTGCGCGTGGCGCGGAACGTCGCCATCCTGGCGAAGTCGTGGGGAATGATCGTCCGCGTCGCGCCCGCTTCGATCAGCGGGTTGACGTGCACGATCTGGGCGCCCCGGCGGTAGGCCTCCGCCAGCGAGGTGAGCATCCTCGGGGCGTTGGAGGCCGCGTTGACACCGAAGATGAACAGGGCGTCGGCGCGTTCCCAGTCCTCGAGGTCGACGGTGCCCTTGCCCGTCCCCAAGGCCGCTTGCAGGGCGCGGCCGCTGGCTTCGTGACACATGTTCGAGCAGTCCGGGAGGTTGTTCGTGCCCAGTTCCCGGGCCATGAGCTGGTACAGGAAGGTCGCTTCGTTGCCGAGCCGGCCCGAGGTGTAGAACGCCGCCCCGCCGGGGTCGGGCAAGCCGCGCAGCGTCCGGCCGACGAGGTCGAAGGCGTCCGGCCAGGAGATCGGGACGTAGTGGTCGGTCGCCGGGTCGTAGCGCATCGGCTCGGTCAGCCGGCCCTGGTTCTCGAGGTCGGCGTCGCGCCACTGCGACAACTCGAGCACCGTGTGGGCGGCGAAGAATTCACGGCCGACGCGTTTGCGGGTCATCTCCCAGGTGACGTGTTTGATGCCGTTCTCGCAAATGTCGAGATGCAGGCCCTTGGTGTCGTCCGGCCACGCACATCCCGGGCAGTCGAAACCGCCGTTCTCATGGTTCATCCGCAGAATCGACCGCGGTCCGTCCACGAGTTCGCCTTCGCGGAGCAGGAACTCGGTGACGCTTTTCGCCGCGCCCCAGCCGGCGGCCGGGTGGTGGTAGGGCTTGAACTCCGGCGCTCGCTCGTCCGGTTCCCGGTGGCGGCCGTCCCGATCGTTCATCGCCCACGCTCCCACTGTCGTGCCGTATTTTTCCCTACATCCGACCACGGCCCCGGTCCCGCCGGAAGGGCCGGGACCCCGGTGTCGAGGAAAACACACAATCGGGTGCAGCCACCTCATCGGCGGGCGAGTTCGCCGGTTTCGAATCCGCCCGGTGTGGCCGGCCACAAAGTTCTTTGTCGAATGCCACATCTCCGCAGGAGCGGATTGCCGCGCGGGGCAACACCGCTTGACCCACCCGGCGGCCTTCAGTAGACCGAGCGGCGAATCGGACCGGCCCGATCATCGATTCCGGGGAGCGCGCCATGGCGAAAGCGGTAGGCATTTGATCTCGGCACGGCGAATTCGGTGATCGCGGTCGTGGAAGGCGGCCGGCCGGCGATGATCTCTGGTTCCCCGCCGCTCAGCTCGCGCTCTCGACGCAGCGGAGGCTGACGATGGATCCTGACCGGTTCACCCGGAAGTCTCCGGAAGCGCTGCACGACGCCCAGGCGAGGGCGACTCGCCACGGGCATGCCGAGACTGACGGGGAACACCTGCTGCCGGCTCTGCTGGAGCAGGTCACCTCGGCGATGCCCGAGGTGACCCACGAGGCGCTGGAGAAGTACGGCCAGGACCTGGTGGCCGCCGCGGCGGACGGCGAGCTCGGCCCGGTGATCGGGCGCGACGCCGAGCTCCGGCGGGTCATTCGGATCCTGTCCCGCAAACGGAAGAACAACCCGGTGCTCACCGGTGAACCCGGCGTCGGCAAGACCGCCGTCGTCGAAGGGCTGGCCCTGCGCATCAGCCGGGGCGACGTGCCGGAGGGGCTCAAGGACAAGACGGTCTTCGCGCTCGATCTGCGAGCCCTGGTCGCCGGCGCGAAGTGCCGGGGCGAGTTCGAGGAACGCCTCAAGGCCGTGCTCAACGAGGTGAAGGCGGCCGAGGGGCGGATCCTGCTGTTCGTCGACGAACTGCACACCGTCGTGGGTGCCGACGGCGCGATGGATGCCGGCGACCTGCTCGAGCCGATGCTCGCGCGCGGTGAACTGCACCTGATCGGCGCCACGACGGCCGGCGAGTACCGCAGGTACATCGAGAAGGACGCTGTGCTCGAACGGCGTTTCCAGCCGGTGCTGGTCAACGAGCCGTCGGCCGAGGAGGCGGTCTTGATCCTGCGGGGCCTGCGGGAGCGCCTCGAATTCCTCCACGGTGTGAAGATCGAGGACAGCGCGCTGGTGGCGGCTGCCGTCCTGTCCCACCGGTACATTCCGGACCGTTTCCTGCCGGACAAGGCCATCGACCTGGTGGACGGGTCCTGCGCGATGGTGCGCGCGGAGATCGATTCGATGCCCGCCGAGCTGGACGAGCTCGCCCGGCGCCTGACGCGCCTGGAGATCGAGGAAGCCGCGCTGGCCAAGGAGACCGACGCAGCCGGCAAGAAACGGCTGACAGAGCTGATCCGCGAGCTCGCGGATCTGCGTGGCGAGGCCGGCGTCAGGCAGACCCGGTGGGAGGCGGAGCGGGCCGCGCTCCACAAGGTCCGGGCGTTGCGTGGCGAGATCGAGCAGGTGCGCCGCGACGCGGAGTCCGCCGAGCGAGCCTACGACCTCAACCGCGCCGCGGAGTTGCGCCACTGCCGGCTGCCGGAGCTGGAGCGGCGGCTCGAGGGTGAGGAGGATCTTCTCGCGGCCCGGCAGGGCGGCACGCGGCTGCTGCGTGAGGTCGTCACCGAGGACGAGATCGCGGCCGTCGTGTCCCGCTGGACCGGGATCCCGGTGAGCCGGCTCCACGAAGGCGAGCGCGAAAAGGTGCCGCGCCTCGGCGAACTGCTTCATGAACGGGTGATCGGCCAGGACCAGGCGGTGGACCTGGTGGCCGACGCGATCGTGCGGCCGCGCTCGGGGATCAAGGGCTCCGGAATCAAGGGCTCCGCGACCAAGGGCTCCGGGACCAAGGACCCGCGGCGCCCGATCGGGTCGTTCCTGTTCCCCGGCCCCACCGGGGTGGGCAAGACCGAACTGGCGAAAGCCCTCGCGGCGAACCTGTTCGGCAGCGAGGACAACATCGTCCGCATCGACATGAGCGAGTACCAGGAGCGGCACAGCGTCTCGCGGCTCGCCGGTGCCCCGCCGGGCTATGTCGGCCACGACGAAGGCGGCCAGCTGACCGAGGCGGTGCGCCGCAAGCCCTACTCGGTGGTGCTCTTCGACGAGATCGAAAAGGCGCACGCCGACGTGTTCAACACGCTGCTGCGGGTGCTCGACGACGGCCGGATGACCGACGCCCAGGGCCGCACGGCCGACTTCAGGAACACGGTGATCATCATGACCGCCGACATCGGTGCCCCGTGCCTCGTGGACGGGGTGACCGCGAACGGGGAGATCAAGACCGACGCCCGCGACGCGGTGACGGCCGAGCTGCGACGGCACTTCCGGCCGGAGTTCCTCAACCGGATCGACGAAATCGTGCTGTTCAAGCCACTCCGCGTACCGGAGATCGAGCGGATCGTCGGCCGGCTGCTCGAGGACCTGCGCGCCCGGATGGCCGACCGGCGGATCACCCTGGAGGTCACCGGCGAGGCTCGCCGATTGGTCGCGGAACAGGCCTTCGACCCGGTGTACGGCGCGCGCCCGCTCCGGCGGTTCATCGCCCGGGAGGTGGAGGCCCGCATCGGCCGGGCGCTGCTCAGCGGGGAAGCCGGCGACGGCGGGCTGATCCGCGTCTCGGTCCGGGACGGCGGCCTCGTCGTCACCTCCGGGAATCCGGGCGCCGGGGCGGCCGGGTGAGGAAAGACGTGCCGGCCGTTGCCGCGGGTAGCATCCCGGTGATGTGCGGGATGGACGACGTTCACCGCCCCGGCCGGCCGCCGGAGACGGCGAAGACGGAGGGCGGGTGAACAACGCCGTCCTCACCGAACTCGTCGCCTGGGCCGAGACACGATTGCCCCGGCTGATCGATGCCGTCCACGCCGCCGTCTGCGACCGCATCGACCTGTACCGGGACGAGCGGTTCGTCCCGCGCGACGACCTGCATCGCTCCATCGCGGGCAATCTGCGGTTCATGGTCACCGCTCTCGCCGGCGCCGACCTCATGGCCGATCTGACGGCGCCCGATGAGACGGGCCGCCGCCGGGCACACCAGGGCGCGCCCCTGCCGGAGGTCCTGCAGGTCTACCGGATCGGCTGCGCGATGCTCTGGGACCTGCTGGTGGACCACGCCCGCACCCACGCCGGCCCGGGCACGATGGACGCGCTCGTCGATGTGGCGAGCCTGCTGTGGCAGGTCAACGACGAGCACGCGTCGAGGCTCACCGAGGCGTACCGGGCCGCGAGCGCCGAACTGCTGGTCGCCCAGCAGCGGCGTCGATCGGCGCTGGCCGAGACCCTGTTCACCGGCGAGCGGGTGTTCAACGCCGGCCCGTGGGAGGCCGGGAAGCTGCTCGGCCTGTCCCTCGACGGGAAACTGGCCGTGGTCGCGGCGGAAACCCGCGGCCTGGCCGAGGAGAGCCTGGTCGGCATCGAGCGGCACCTCGCCCAGCTCGGGATCGTCTCGGCCTGGCAGCTCACCCCGACCTTGCAGGCCGGGGTGGTGTCACTGCGCGACGAACAGCGCGACCCGATGCTGGCCGTGCTGCGCGACGTGACAGTCGCCCGCGCGGGGGTGAGCCCCCTGTACCGGTCGCTCGTCGACACGCCGCGCGCCCTGCACCTGGCGCGCACGGCACTCGCCGGGCTCCCTCCGGGCAAGCCGGAGGTCCGCGCGTTCAGCCCCAGCCCGCTCGCCGCGTTCCTCGCCTACGACCCGGACGAGGGACGGCGCCTGGCCGAGGAGGTCCTCGGCGCGGTCCTGGACCAGCCGGCCGAGGAACGCGACCTCCTGCTGGAAACCCTGCAGGCCTATCTCTCCCACGGCGGGTCGTCCGATCACGCGGCCCAGGTCCTGCACTGCCACGCGAACACCGTCCGGTACCGGCTGCGCCGGATCCGCGAGCTCACCGGCCGGTCGCTGACCGACCCGCGCACGGTCGCCGAACTGGTGACCGCGATCCAAGCACTGCGCCTGACTCCCGGGCACCGGGCCCACGGATCGCCGTCCGCCGCTCAGCAGACCGACAGCAACGACTGAGGCAAGAGAACACCGGATCGAACACGGTGCGGCCCGCCCCGGCGCTGCCGGTGCGTTACCGGACTTGTTCTCCCGTCGACGGCCCTATCCGGTGGGCTTGTCCAGCCGTGCGAGCAGCGCGGCGGCGGTCTTTTCACCGCTGTCGCGGGAGAAGTCGACCTGATCGGTGATGATTCCGGCCCAGAAAAGGGTGTTGTTGTCCGGCTGGTAGATCACCTCGCCGCCCGGGGCTTCTTCCTCCGAGAAGGCGGCGAGGGCGAACGGGTCGTCGGCCCATTCATGCTCGATCACGGCGACGGGTTCGAGCCCGCGGTCGCCGGCGATGCCCCGGATCACCTCGAGGACTTCCCGGTGGCGGCGCTCGGCGGGCAAGGCCAGCAGACGCCGGGCCTCGTCCCCCTCCGCCCCGACATCGACGATCTGCCCCGAGAAGCCGGGCACTCCCTGGGAAGCGTCCCAGATGTACCACGGCACGCCGGCCTCGACGACGTCGTCGGCCCCCGCCGGGAGCACCGGCCGGGCGAACTCCATGAGGATCTTCGACACCACGACCGGCTTCACGGCCTTGAAGGCGTCGACCTTCGCGGCCGGCAACGCCGGGGAGAACTCGACGGCGCCGGCGGCCAGTACGGCGACGGGCAGGGCCACCACCGCGGCCCGGGCCCGGTAGGTGACGGGGCGCCCCTGCTGATCGGCGTGGACGACGACTCCGGCCGGCGAGTGCTCCACGTGCCGTACCACCGTGGTGAGCCGGATGGACAGCTGGTCGGCGAGCGGGGCGAGGACCTGGTGGTAGCCGCCGATGACGCGGAAGTTCTTGTACTCGGGCGGGAGCCCGGAGTGGTCGGTCTTCTTCCACGGGCCGCCCGGCCGGGTACGGGAGACCTCGATGGCGTGGAAGTGGGTCTTCAGCCCCTGCTCGCGGACCAGGTCCCAGGTCGAGGCCGTCTCCCCGTGGATGAACTCCGGCCCGCGTTCGACCGGGACGGACATCCCCGTCCGGTCAGTCCACAAGCGACCGCCGATCCGATCGCGGGCTTCGACGACCACGACTCGCTGCCCGGCATCGGCCAGGACCCGGGCGCAGCTCAGCCCGGCGGCTCCGGCGCCGATCACGATGACGTCGAGATCGCCTCCCGGGTTCGGTGCCGGGGGCCGGGCTCCGGCTGCGGTGGCCGGCGACAGGGCGAGGGAACCGGCCGCGAGACCTGCCGCGGTACCGATGAGGACGCCGCGCCGGGTGACCAGGGAGCGTTCATCCATTCGGCTCCGCCTTCCCTTTGTGAACGATGCGCACACCGTCCACAGTGGTGGCTCGGCCCCTGAACCCACCACCCGCTGACCGGCGGTCGGACCCCCGCCGATCGGGTGTTTCCGGTGGCTATTTCAGATCGTTGATCACTTCGGCGGCGGCTCGCTGCCCGGAGCTGACGCCGCCGTTCATGAAGCCCTGGGAATCGGTGCTGGTGTGTTCTCCGGCGAGGTGGATATTGCCCTGCTGTTGTGCCTCGTATCCGGCGTAGCGGTGGCAGTAGTCGACCGGGTAGCAGCTGTAGGCCCCGTAGGCGTGGGTGTTCAGATGCCAGGCCGACAGGGTGGCTTTGCCGATCCATTCCCGGCGCACTCCGGGAATGACGGGGTCGATGGTGTCCAGCACCTGTTCCGCGGCCGACCGCACGTAGGGGGAGCGGGAGGTGAGAAACGGCTCCGGTGGCTGGAATCGCCGGGCGCCGTCGCCACCGCCGTATTGGATGAGGATGCCCTTGCGGCCCGGTTGTCCCCAGGTGGCGTCCCAGCACTGCTGGAACCCGGCGTCGGAGAAGATCCTCCCGTTGGAGGGGCCCGGCCAGGGGCCGGATCCCAGGTATACCCGGGATTTCAGCTGCAGGTTGAGCTTGGTGCAGTGGCCCATCCGCAGCGCGGCGATAGAGCCGCGCATCCGCCGGTCGAAACCGGCCGAGCCGAGGTCGATCCGCTGCAGGACGCCGAGCGGGATCGCGAGGATCGTGTGGTCGGCCCGCACGGTCCGGCAGGATCCGTCGACCTCGAACGTCAGGGTCTGCGTGCCGTCGCTGTTCCGGGACACCGCGAGCAGTTCCCAGCCGTGCCTGACCGAACCCGGGGGAAGGGCCGCGGCGACCGCTTCGGGGAGCGTCTGGTTGCCGCCGCGGATGCGGAACCGCTCGTCGGAGAACCCCCAGATGGACGGGTCTTCGGGAGTGCTCTGCCCGGACAGCTGGTACACGACGTTGACCGCGGTCTGGTCGCCGGACTCCGCGCCGTATTCGACGACGTAGGCGTCGTCGATGAACCGGCCGAGCAGCGAACGGCGGCCGCCGGGTACCCGGGTGTCGATCCACTCGGCGACGCTCATCCGGCTCAGCGCCACCCCGGCGGGATTCGAGGAGTCCCAGGTGGGGCTGTCGCCGGCCGCGGCGACGTCGGCTCGCAATGCCTGGTAGACGGGTGCGAAGTCGCGGGCCAGCTGCGCGCTCGGGTAGTAGCCGCCGTCGAAGTGCAGCACATCCCGGCTGCCGGCGGGTTTCGCCTTTTCCACGTCGACCAGGGGCAGCCGGAATCGTGCGCACAACGCCAGGATCGCCTGGTGGTCGGAGTCGATGAGCTCGCCGCCGTACTCCGAGGTCTGCCGGTCGTCCCAGTAGTCCCGTTCGGAGAACATCCGGCCGCCGGCTCGCTCGGTGGCCTCGTAGACGGTCGCGGGTATGCCGGCGTCCTGCAAGCCGAGGGCGGCAGTCAGGCCCGCGATTCCCGCGCCGACGACAACGACGCGGGGGCTGCCGGATCGTCGTGGTGCGGCGGTTGCCGTGGCGGGTCCGGTGGCGCCGAGCACCAGCGCGCCACCTCCCGCAGCGGCGCCGAGCTTGAGCAGGTTCCGTCGAGTCAGGCCGTCTTCGGCCGCTTCGCGAGCTTGGAGGAACTCCTCGACCGGCAGGCCGCTGCGGGCCGCCGCCCGGTAGACGGTACCGAGCTGCTTCAGCCGGGTGAATGCGTCAGACCTGGCCACTTGTCCTCGCAATCGGTTGGTGCTGCTGGGAGTTGTCGCGTTCCTGGGCGTCGTCCAGCACGATGCGTCCGAGAGTCGCGTAGACCCCGGGCCGGAACCGGCGGAGCAGGAGGGCGCCGGCGATGCCGGTGAGGAACAGGCCGGTGACGATCCAGGGAATGGCGTGGAACAGCGGTGTCGACGCTGCCGGACCGGCCGCGGTGTCCAGGTTGCTCACGAGCAGGAACACCACGGCGATCATGCCGATGCCGCCGGCCAGCGGGGCGACGAGGGTGCGGAACCAGTGCCGGGATTCGCGGTGGTTGTTGTGGAAATAGCCGATCACCGCGAACGAGCACAGGGTCTGCACGATGAGGATGGCCATCGTGCCCAGGATCGCCATCAACGTGTACAGGCCTTGGTAGGGGTCCTGCCCGGAGATGGCGAAGAGGGCCACGATCACCACGGCGATCCCGGTCTGGGTGAAGGACGCGACGAACGGTGAGCCGTGCCGGGGGTGGGTGCGCCCGAGCCTGCGCCAGATCAGCCCTTCGCGGCCGATGGCGTACAGGTATCGGGCCGCGCATTGGTGGAAGGCCATGCCGCAGGCGAACGAGCCGGTGATGAGCAGCCACTGGAACAGCAGGACGGCCCAATGGCCGACGAAGGTCTCGGTGGGGCCGAAGAAGAATCCCAGCGGGTTCGTGGTGGCGATCCGGATCGACCCGGCCAGGCCGTTTCCCGCCACCGCCATCCAGGACACGAAAACGTAGAAGAGGCCGACGCCGATCACCGCGATCAGCGTCGCGCGGGGGATGGTCCGCTTGGGGTCACGGGATTCCTCCCCGTACATCGCCGTCGATTCGAACCCGACCCACGACCAGAACGCGAAGAAGAGACCGAGCCCCGCCGCGGGCCCGCCGAACGCGTTGAGCGGGTTGACCGGGGACAGCGGGATCCCGTCGGGACCGCCGCCGTGGACGAGCACGGCGACGGCGGTCACCGCGAGCACTCCGACTTCGGCGACGAGCAGGACCCCGAGAATCCGTGCGGTCAAATGGATGTCGAAGTAGGACAGGGCCGCGGTGACGGCCAGCATGAGCCCGGCGTAAAGCGGCCACGGCAGGTGGACACCGAGCTGGGCGGCGACCGTGCTCTCGGCGAAATAGGAGAATATCCCCACGATCGAAGCCTCGAACACGATGTAGGCCAGCACCGCGAGCAGGCCGCTCGCCAGGCCCAGGACCCGCCCGAGTCCCTGGGACACGAAGCCGTAGAACGCGCCGGTCGCGGTGATGTGCCGGGTCATCGCGACGTAGCCGACCGAGAAGACGGTCAGCACGACCGTCGCGAACAGGTAACCGGCCGGCGCCCCGATGCCGTTGCCCGACCCGACCGCGACCGGCACGTTGCCGGTCATCGCGGTGATCGGTGCGGCGGTCGCGACGGCCATGAACACGACGCCCACCACGCCGACGGAGTTCGCACGAAGCCGATCGACGGTCGGGGAAGGTCCGGAATCGGCTGGCACCAAGGCCTCCAGGGGCGAAGCGGGCAGGGCGCGGAGCGTTGGGGATCATTGAAGCATGGAATTCGCGGCAGTCAAGGGCTGAGGCAACTGAATCGGTTGGATACGGCCGTACGTTGGACTGGTGCGAGTTTTGGAACCGAGATTCGGCAACGGAATTAGTTGTTTGGCAACCTCGGGGTTGGCGGATTTCTCCGGAGCCAGGCCGCCGGACGCTGGGCTGAGCGTTCGCGGGCGTGCTGCCCAGGGCGGGTCGTGAAGGTGCGTGAGGTGGGGATTCGTGTCAGGACTCCGGCGGCCGGGGGTTCCCGGGCGGCACTCTGCTGACACTCCACTGTGGATGGTTCGAATTTCGTTGCACGCGGAGGGACGCGGTGGTCTTGCTCAACCGGCCCGTCCGGAGTTCACGGCGTCCGGTGGGCGGGCGGTGAGTCCTGGTGCCCGATGCTCGCGTTCGGTTTCGGGGCCGCCGGGCTCACCGCCGAGCGGCGTGGGGTGACCGGGACGGCGTCGGGGATGCTCAGCGTGAAGGTGGTGCCCGCGCCGGGCACGCTGGCGACGGAGACCCTGCCCCCGCGGGCTTCGACGGCGGCGCGGGCGATCGCCAGCCCCAGCCCGGTCCCGCCGTGGGCGTCCCCGTGACGGGTCGACCACGACTGCTCGAAGATGTGGGCCAGGTGCTCCTGCGCGATGCCCCGGCCGGTGTCGGCGACTTCGATGTGGAACCCGGGCGGCGCGGGCCACGCCCGCACGGCGATCCGGTCGCCGTTCTGGGTGAAGGCGATCGCGTTCTCGAGCAGGCTGTCCATCGCGGCCTGGAGCCTTTCCGGGTTCGCGAGCACGGTGCCCACCCGGCTGGTGCAGGACCATTGCCGGTCGGCCACGGGAGTCCAGCGGCGGACGAGCCGCTCGAGGAAGGCGTCGAAGTCGAGCGGGGGAGTGCTGACCGGGGAGTCGAGCCGCATCAGGGTGGTCAGCCCGCCGGTGAGGCGGTCGAGCTTGCCCAGCTCGTCCAGCGCGATGCCGGCGTCTTCGTCCGTCTGCTGGTCTTCGTGCGCCGAGCGGATCAGCTCGACGTAACCCCGGGCGACGGTGATCGAGGTCCGCAGTTCGTGCGAGCCGAGGCGGACGAACAGCTCCTGGGTCTCGGCGCGTTGCCGCTCGAGGGCGGCCACCCGCTGCAGCTCCTCCACCGCGCGCTGGCGGCCGCGGACGTGCCACACCATCACGAGGAACACCGCGGCCATCAGCGGGACCTCGGCGGTCTCCTCGAACCGGATTTCCCCGCGGGCGGCCTGGTCGAGCATCAGCAGGCCGGTCGACGCGGTGACCGCGCCCAGCACGGTGAGCATCCCGGCGAGCGGCCACGAGTTGACCCCGAACACCAGCGCGATGCTGATCCACACGAAGTGGAACGGAATCGTCTCGCCTCCGGGGAACCGCCACATCGCCAGCAGGTTCACGGAGGCGAAGACGATCCAGCAGAAAAGAACCGTCCGCTTAGCTCGCGGAGAGGCAGTAACCCACATTGCGCACCGTTTCGATCCGGCGGAGCCCGTCGAGCTTCGAACGCAGCCGCCGGACGTAGACGTCGACGACGTTGCTTCCCGGGTCGAACTGGTAGCCCCAGACGTCGGCGAGCAGTTCTTCCCGGCTGCACACCTGATCCGCCCGCTGCATGAGGTGGCTCAGCAGGACGAACTCACGTTGCGACAACGCGGTCTGTTGGTTGCCCACGGAGACGATCCGGCGGTGGGTGTCCAGGCGCAGATCACCGACCTGGAGAAACCGCGAGCCACCGGTGTTCCCCGGCTGCTGTTCGCGGAGCCGGACCCGGACGCGGGCCAGTAGTTCCGCGGTGACGAAGGGCTTCGGGAGAAAATCGAGCGCGCCGGCGTCGAGCACGTGGACGCGCGTCCCGATCTCGGGTACCGCCGACAGCACGACTATCCGCGACCCCGGTAGCCGGTCGAGGAGGTCGGCGAGCACGACGGCACCCGAGACGTCCGGGAGCATGAGGTCCAGCACGATCAGATCGTAACTACGCTCAGTGGCAGCGGTGAGCCCTTCGGCACCGGTCGCGGCCAAATCCACGGCGTACCCCTCGGCTTGCAGTACGCGCTGCAGCAGACGCCGGATCCGTTCCTCGTCATCGATGACCAGCAGGCGGCTCAACGACTTCACCTCACTCGCCGGGTGGAGCGGGACCACGACGCGTCCATTTTGGGCGGGCTTGTCGTCCCTGCACGTTGTCGACCGGCGGGCCCGCTTCGTTACATCGAGTCATAACGATTGGGAACCGTGACAACCAGATGACGGAGCTTTCATCTTCGGCGTCGCGGCCCGTCCGGAGTCCGACGATCGGGTCATTCGCAGCGCCCCACTGGAGGCTGGCCATGGCTCGTCCGCACTTCCGCTCCGCGGCCATCGTCTTGGCCGTGCTCACCGGAGTCTCGCTCGCCCTGCCGGTGGTGCTGCCGCACGGCGCGCCGCAAGCCCGTGCGGCGCAACCGGGTTCGATCACCCTGCACGCGGAAAGCGCGCGCACCGTGGGAACCGCACCGGGTCAGGTCCGCAAAGGTGACCCGATCACCGGGTACCGATGGCTGATCGCCGCGGAGGACGTCGGCAACCCTCGTGACAGCCTGCAGAACTGTCTCCCCTCCCGCGCCGGGGGCTCGGCGGACTTCGCGACGAAGTGCCAGTGGCCGTCGGTCCGCTACACCCCGGGCAATGTGCCGATCGTCGCGCAGGGCGACCAGAACGATCTCAACGACACCAAGGCACTCGATGCCCTGCCGCCCGGGAAGTACCTGATCTCCCTCACCGCCGACGGCTACAAGATCGACGGCGCGCACTTCACCGTGGACGGCGGCACGCAGCGGGTGAACGTCACGATGCAGCCCTACCCGCTGCCACTGGGCAACGTCCGGATCCGCGTGTTCAACGACTCCGTGCCGGTCGACGCGACCTACGAGGTCGGCGCCGAGTCCGGCCTGGCGGGGTTCACCGCGCATCTGTCCGATGTGCTCGGTGAGGTCTCCACCGACTACTACGGAAACCCGTTGTGCACCAAGTACGTCCACAGCACCGCCGGCCAGATCGTGTTCACCGGTGGCAAACCGCAGATCGACCCGGCCTCGACCGGCAAGTGCGTCAGTGACGCCCAGGGTGACATCCTCATCCCCAACATGGGGCCGGACCGCTACGCCGCGACCGTCATCCCGCCGGTCGGCACCGACTGGGCCCAGACCACGACGCTGGAAGGGGCCCACGACTGGGACATCTGGACCCAGGAAGGCGACACCGGGTTCGACACCGAGCAGACCATCGGCGCCGAGCCGGTGCCCGCGGTCGACTTCGGCTTCGTCCGGCCCAAGGCGCTGCCCGCCGGGCCGGCCGGTGAGGTCAAGGGCGTCGCGGTGCAGATCGACACCTATGTCGGCGGCACCGGCGGGGTCGGGGTGCCGAACGCCGGCGTGGCGGGGGCCAGCGTGCGAGGACCGGTCGACCGGCCGTTCGTCGCGCTTTCCGCCCTGGGCAACAACGACCAGGTGGCCTACATGGCGCGCGCCGGCAGCGACGGCAAGTTCGACATCAAGAACGTGCCCGACGGCGACTACCAGCTGACGCTCTGGGACTACCCGCAAGAGGTGATCCTCGACAGCTTCAACGTCACGGTCAACAACGGCGGCGTGGTCGATGTGGGGCAGAAGGGGCTCGTCGGCTGGCACGCGGCCATCGAAGGCACGATCTTCATCGATGCCAACGGAAACGGCAAGCGCGACCCCGGTGAAGCGGGCGTGCCGCAGTTCCCGGTGTCGGTGAAGGAACGTGACAACTCCACGATGGATCAGGGCATCGCCGGCGTGACCACCGACGCCGCCGGGCACTACTCGATCCCCGAGGTCTACCCGTTGAGCAAGTTCCTGGTGCTGGAGGCGTTCAACACCCGGTACAAGACCACCGGGATCACCTACCAGGCGGACAACCAGCCGACGCCGACCACGATGCTCGGTGCCGCGGTGGACGTGTCCATCCTGCCGATCATCGGGCTCAAGGGCCGGGTCGACTGGGGCGTGCAGCCCTACGCCGGCGCGGACAACGGCGGGATCGTCGGCACCGTCACCTACGACACCACCCGCAACGAGCTCGACCCGCGCTACGCGGTGACCGAGACCTACCAGCCCGGCATCCCGAACGTGCCGGTGCACCTCTACGCCGTGCAACGCGACGCGAACGGCGACCCGGTCCTCGCTCCGGACGGCTCGGCTGCCCGCGGGCCGGAGCTGGCGGACACCTACACGTCCGAGACGTGGGCGCAGCCCACGGGCTGCACGCCACGGTTGTACAACGGGAACGTCCTGACCGGGCAGCAGGCGGTCGGGATCCCGGGACAGGACCCGCCGTCCTGTGTGGAGTCCCCGATGAGCGGCATCCAGGTGCAGCCGAGCGACACCACGCCGGGCAACTTCGGGCAGACCGTGAACGGCAACTACGGTTTCAGCACTTCGAAGCTCAACCTGTATCCGCCGGGCGACGCGAACAACCCGGCGCCGGGCAAGGACCTGCCGCTCTACGCGAACCTGGCCGACAACCACTACGACGACCAGCCGCTGGCCCCCGACGACTACCTCGTCTCGGTGGACGTCCCGCAGAACCCCGTCGGCGGCAAGCCGATGTACCAGGTCACGAAGGAAGAGAACGTCAACATCTTCGACGGCGACGGGTACCTGCCGCAGGAGAACTTCCCGCCGGCCCCCGACCTGTCGAGCGACCCGCCCAACCCGGCGCAACCGCAGCCGGATCCCGGAGCACCGCCCTCGGGCGGCGCGGGCATCGTCGCGCCGTGTGCCGGCGCGAACCACACCGTGCACGTCACCGACCAGGCGTTCATCGACGGCGGCGGCAGCCCGTTCGAGGGCCAGGCGAAGCCGCTGTGCGACCAGAAGCTCGTGACCGTCCGAGGTGGACAGTCCACGGCACCGAACTTCACCCTCTTCACCGACGTGCCACTGCCGACGCACTTCTTCGGCCTCACCATCAACGACCTCGGCCTGTCCAACGACCAGCGGTCCATCCAGTACGGCGAGGCCCAGCCGCTGCCGAACGTCCCGATGGGCGTCTACGACTGGAGCGGCCGGCTGGTCGACACCGTCGCCACCGACTTCAACGGCTACTACGAGGCCCTGGAGCCGTCGACGTCGACCTACAACTGCCCGCTGCCGGCCGGGCCGTGCCCCGGCATGTACCGGTTCGTCGGCAACGACCCCGGCCAGCCCGGCCACGTCAACCGCGACTACAACCCGCGGTTCCGCACGATCGCGACCAACTTCCAGGCCTGGCCGGGGCTCTACACCGTGACCGACACCGCGCCGACCCAGGTGGGCGTGACGGCGGTGGCGCCGGGCTCCACTCAGGTCAACCCGGTGAACTGCACCCCACCGGCGGCCGCACCGCAGATCTTCGCGCTCGACCGGCCGGTCCTGCGGCTCACCGACCTCCTGAACCGCACGGTCACCCTCGACGGCCTCGGGTTCGGCGCCGCCAAGGGCGCCGGGCAGGTGATCTTGACCCGCGCCGACGGCTCGACGGTGAACCTGGCGACCACGGCCTGGAGTGACACGCAGATCAAGTTCACCGTGCCGATCACCCTGGCCGGCGGACCGGTGAAGATCTCCGTCCGCAAGTCCGACGGGCAGACGACGGCCAACGGCGTCGGGCTGCAGGTGCTCGGGCTCGCGTACAACCCGCGGATCCTTCAGGTCAACCCGCCGACCCCGGCACCGGCCGGAACCGGGTTCACGACGGTCCAGGCCGCGCTCGAGGCGGCCGCCCGCGGCACCGGCCAGCAGGTCGTCGTCGTGTGGCCGGGCCCGCAGGGGCAGGACAATCCGCAGGGCGCGTACTTCGAGAACGTCGTGGTCCACTCGCAGGTCCGCCTGCAGGGTGTCGGCCCGGGCGGCTTCCGGTCGGACGGCAGCTACGTGCGGGGCTCGGTGCTCAACGGGCTGGGCTTCAACCCGGACAACCCCTCGGGCACGGCCTGGTTCGCCCTCGTCGGCGGCCTGCAGTACCAGGGGCCGGTGAATGTCCCCGACTCCGCGGTCGTCACCGTGCTCGCCCCGCCGGCCGGCAACACCGGCTCCGCGATCGACGGGTTCACCATCACCGGCGGCGCGCAGGCGGACTTCGCCACCAACCTCAACGACGTCTACGGCGGCACGAAGACCCCCGCCGGGGCGCCGGGCGCGGCGATCACCCAGGGCGGCGGCGTGTACGTCCACGCCGGAGTCACCGGGCTCGGCGTGTCGGACAACGTCATCGTCGGCAACGGCGGCTCCTACGGCGGCGGCGTGCGCGTCGGGACGCCGTACAACACGACGATCCACAACCGGAACCTGACCATCGATCACAACCAGATCCGCGACAACGGCGGCACCAACCTGGCCGGCGGGATCGGGCTGTTCGACGGCACCGACAACTACTCCGTGCACCACAACGACCTGTGCGGCAACTTCTCCGCCGAGTACGGCGGCGGGATCAGCCACTACGGCCGCGGCACGGGCGGCGACATCGGCAACAACCGCTTGTGGTTCAACCAGTCCTACGACGAGGCCGGCGGCATCATGATCGCCGGGGAGCTGAGCACCAACCTGAACCAGCCGTCGGCGGGCTCGGGACCGGTGACCGTGCACGAGAACCTGGTGCAGGACAACCTCGCCAACGACGACGGTGGCGGCATCCGGCTGCTGCAGGCCGGGACCTTCCCGATCTCGATCGTCAACAACATGATCACCGACAACATCTCCACCCACGAGGGTGGCGGGCTGGCCATCGACGACGCGACGAACGTCCGGATCGTCAACAACACGGTGATGAAAAACGTCACCACCGCCACCGCGATCACCAGCACCGGCGAGGCGGCCCCGGCCGGCCTGTCCACCGCGCTGAACAGCGCCCAGTTGCAGGCGACCCTGCCCGCGACCGCGCCGAAGTACAGCAAGCCGTTGCTGTTCAACAACATCTTCTCCGACAACCGGGCCGGGAACTGGAACGGGCTCTACGTTTCCGGCATCGCCTCGCCCCAGGCGCCCGCCGGCGACCCGATCCGCCACTGGGACCTGGGCTCGGTGGACGCGGGTGTCACGCTGACCCCGACGTACTCGGTACTGCAGCAGTACGACCCCGGCGTGACGCCGAGCCCGACGAACAAGGTCGGCGTCGACCCGCACGTGCGGACCCCGTTCGACGTCTCGGCCACGATCCTCACGTCCCGGACGTTCCCGTCCTTCCGGGAAGCGGTGATCGTCGCCCAGAACGTGCCGCCGCAGCTCCAGGGCGACTACCACCTGAGCGGCCCGGTGCCGCCGGCCAACGGCGGCGGCACGGGCTCCCAGCCGAACCCGGGCGGGGCGGTCCAGGCCCCCGCGATCGACTACGACGGACAACGGCGGGGCACCCCGCCGGACATCGGGGCCGACGAAGCGTTCTAGGCCCGTCCCGCGATTCCGGTCCGGCCGCACCTCAAACCCCCCGGAGGGTGCGGCCGGGCCGGTTCCACCCCCCACCCAGCATCGGCAACCGGCTCGCCGGGAGGACATTGTGACCACCGACCACCAGCAGCGGCCACCGAGGCCGATGAGCCGCCGGACCCTGCTCTACGGCGGCGCCGCGGCCGTCGCGGCCGTCGCGGGCGGGCGGCTGCTCGGCTCCCGCCTCGACGCTCCGGTCCCCGCCACCACCGTCCGGCCGGCCGCCGCGATCGTGCCCCCGGTCACCGAAGTGCACTTCGCCGCGACCGACGGCTGGGTTTCGATGCCGGCCGGGGCCCGCCAGAACCTGCCGTTCTGGCCGGACTCCCTGGCTCCGAGCCCGTTCGACCTCTACGTGTTCGGCTTCCGCGACGTGACCGGGCTGGACGACGCGACGGTCAAGGCCCAGCGTGGCAAGGCGCAGATCTCCGCGCCCCTGCTGGCGTTCGACCAGGGCACCGACATCAAGCTGACGCTCACCAATCTGGGCCTGTCCCAGCGCCCCGACCTCGTCGACGGCCACACCGTGCACTGGCACGGGTTCCAGAACGCCATCCCGCTGTTCGACGGCGTGCCGGAGCTGTCGATCTCGGTGCCGATCGGCCGGGACTTCACCTACTTCTACCGCCCGCACGAGGCCGGCACGTACATGTACCACTGCCACTTCGAAGACGTCGAACACGTGCAGATGGGCATGACCGGGGTGGTGTTCGTCCGCCCCGCGCAGAACAAGGCCCCGGTCGGCGGCGACCCGCTCGGCACGAAGTACGCCTACAACGACGGTGACGGCTCCACCCGCTACCAGCGCGAGTTCGCCTTCATGCTGACCGAGATCTGGGCCGAGGCGCACTACCGCGACGCCCACATCCAGACCACCGACTGGACGGACTTCGCGCCGAGCTTCTGGACGATGAACGGCCGCTGCTACCCGGACACCCTGGTGCCCAACGGCAATCCCTTGACGACGGCGGCCGGGCGCCTGCAGTACCAGCCGAACAGCTCGCTGATCACGGCCGAGGAAGGCGACCGCGTCCTGCTGCGGCTGGCCAACCTCGGCTACCAGAACCACTCGCTGACCGCGGACGGGATCACGCTGACCACCGTCGCCAAGGACGCCGCCCCGCTGGTCGGCCGGGACGGCAGCAAGCACTACCTGACCGGCAACAGCGTCGAGATCGGGCCGGGGGAGAGCCGGGACGTGCTGTTCACCGCGCCCTCGCCGGGTGTCTACCTGCTCTACGACCGCGACTACGGCTACCTGAACAACGGCGGTGGTGGCGGTTACGGCGGCCAGATGACCGAGATCCGGGTCAGTCCCGCCGGCGCCCTCGGCCCGCAGACCACCCCCAACACCTGAGCAGGACACGCCATGAACCCGACGCGCTCGCCCCGCTTCACCTCCGCGGCCCCGTTCGTACTGGCCGTCGCCATCGTCGTCGCGCTCACCATGCCGATGCCGTCGGCGGCCGCGGCCACCATCGCTGACGGACTGCCCTGCGAAGCCAACTCCGCCAACACGTTCTCCCTCGACGCCAAGCCGGGTTACGTCCTGACCCCGGACGGCAACTCGATCTACATGTGGAGCTACTCCTCGAGCACGAAGGCGTTCCAGCTGCCCGGTCCGATGCTCTGCGTGGACTCCGGGGTGACCGTCACCGTCGTCCTGCACAACACGCTGCCGGAGGCCACCTCGATCCTCTTTCCCGGCCAGCACCACCAACGGGCCGACGGCCGCCCCGCGCAGCCGCAGGCCGACACCACCGGCCTGACGTCGCTGACCGACGCGGCGGCGCCGCTCACGGGCTCGGTGACCTACACCTTCACCGCCGGCTCGCCGGGCACCTACCTCTACGAGAGCGGCACCGACGTCGCCAAGCAGCGGGAGATGGGTCTGTCCGGCGCGCTGGTCGTCCGGCCACCGGGGCAGCCCGACCACGCCAACGGCCGCGCCGACTCGGCCTTCGACCTCAACCGCGAGTACGTCTACCTGCTGTCCGAAGTGGACCCCGACCTGCACCTCGCGGCCGAGCGCAAGCGGACCTTCGACGTCACCAAGACCAAGGCGCGGTACTTCTTCATCAACGGCCGCAGCATGCCCGACACGATCGCGCCCACCGGCGCGGCCTGGCTGCCCAACCAGCCCTACGGCTCCCTGGTGCACCTCAAGCCGTTCGTGCCCGGTGACCCGAACAGCAGGCCCGCGCTCGTGCGCTACCTCAACGCCGGTTCGGTGAACTACCCGTTCCACCCGCACGGCAACGACCAGCGCGTGATCACCGAGGACGGCCAGCCGGTGCAGGGCGCCGGCGGCAGCGACGCCTCCTACGACAAGTTCCTCATCGACATCGGGCCCGGCCAGAGCGCCGACACCCTCGACCAGTGGGTCGACGCCGAGCACTGGAACGGCGAGACCAACCCGATCCCGGTCCCGCTGCCGCAGCTGCAGGACCAGATCGTCGGACCGGGTACGGAGACGTGGTTCAGCGAGAACCCGTACCTGGGCGGCCAGCCGGGCGAGGTGCCCGCCGGGGTCGTCCGCAACAACCAGTGCGGCGAGTACTACATGGTCGCCCACAGCCACGCACTCGAGCAGGCCACGAACTACGGCGCGAGCTTCGGCGGGATGATGACGCTCGTCCGCATCGACCCGGCCGCCGGTTGCCCGTCATGACCGCCCCGGGCCGAGAGGACAGGACCATGCGAAGCAGCACACGCCGCACGGCCGGGAGAACGGTGCTCGCCCTGGCGATCGCCGGACTCGCCGTCGTCGTCCCGCACTCCGCCGCGGCCGCGGTCACCACGCCGGCGGCGATCCCGCCGGCCCACGCGGCGACCCCGCAGGGCGCACTGCCCGAGACCGGCTGCACCACCGCCGGCACCGCGGCGACGTGCGAGCTCTACGCCAAGCCCGGCTCGCTCACGGTGTCCAGCATCGCCATCCCCATCTGGGGACTGTCCTCGACGGACACCGGTGTGCCCGGTACGCCGGGGCCGGTGCTCGTGGTCACCGAAGGCGCCACCGTGACGGTCAACGTCCACAACGGACTGCCGGGTGCGCTGAGCCTGGCGGTCCCCGGCCTGCTGGGCGGGGCGGACGACCGTACCGGGGCGGCTCCGGGCACCACCAAGCCGTACACGTTCACCGCGAACCGGACCGGCACTTACCTCTACGAGGCGGGTCACACCCCCGATGGCGCCCGGCAGGCCGCCATGGGTGTCGTGGGCGCGATGATCGTGCGTCCCGCCACTGGTCCGGGCACCGCGTACGGAGCCGCGTTCGACGACGAGACGGCGCTCGTGCTGTCCGAAGTGGACCCGGCGTTCAACGCCGACCCCGTGGGCTACGACCTGCGGAAGTTCCAGCCGGTCTACCGGCTGGTCAACGGCAAGGCCTACCCGGAAACCGACCCGATCGCCACCGGCGCCGGGCGTCGCGTCCTGCTCCGGTACGTCAACGCGGGGCTTTCCACCCACGCGATGGGCACCCTCGGCACCGAACAGTCGGTGCTGGCCAAGGACGCCCGGCCGAGCGAAGCGCCGTACCTCAAGGTGTCCGACAGCATCGCGGCCGGCAGCACCGAGGACACCCTGGTCACCGTGCCCCCGGCCGAGGACGGCCCGAAGTTCGCGGTCTACGAGACCGCGGGGCGGCTCGACACCGCCGGTCACCGGGTCGGCACCACGAGCACCGTGGCCTTCGGCGGGATGATGACCTTCCTCGACACCGGCGCGGCACCGTCCGGCACCGACACCGTGGGTCCGGTCACCCAGAAGCTCGCCGCCGCACCGGCGACCGCCACGGCGCTGCAGACAGTGACCTTCACCGCCGACTTCACCGACGTCCCGAACGGCGGTTCGAACGTCACCCGGGCCGAGTACGTCGTGGACGACCCGGCGATCGCCGTGGGCACCGGGACGCCGTTCACCGGCACCTTCGGCGGCCCCACGGTCACCGGCGCGCAGGCGACGCTGAACCTGGCCACCCTCACCCCGGCGCTCACAGCGGGCAAGCACGTGGTCTACGTCCGCGCGCTCGACTCCCAGGGCAACTGGGGAGTCGTCAACTCCGTGGTCCTCACCGTCAGCAGCTCCGGGCCGGTCACCACCGGCGGGCTCCTGACCCCGGCGGCCGGGAACGGCTCGGCCGCGGTGGCGCTGTCCGCCACCGGCGATGATTCCCTCCTCGGCGGTACCGTCGACCAGGCCGAGTACTTCCTCGGCACCCAGGGTGCGAACGGCACCGGCGCCCCGATGACACTGACCCCCGGCACCGTGGTGGCGGAATCGGCGACCATCCCGGCGCTCACGCTCGCGGCCCTGCCCGAGGGCCCGGTCACGGTCTACGCACACAGCCACGATTCCTTCGGCCTGTGGGGTCCCGCCCAGTCGCTGCAGTTCACGCTCGACCGGACGCCGCCCGCGATGACCAGCGGCATCATCGAACCGAGCCCGAACAACGGCACCGCCGGGTCGCCGGTCGACCCGACGTCGATCAAGGTCACCGCCGCGTTCGCCGACCCGGTGACCAACGGGGTCGCCACGGCGATCACCGCGGCCGAGGGCTTCCTCGACAACCCGAACGGAGTCCCGGGTACCGGTCTGACGTTCGTCGCGTCGGACGGCGCGTTCAACGCCACCGCCGAGGGCGCCTACGGCCTGATCCCGCTCAGCCAGCTGACCGGGATGACCGAGGGCCCGCACCAGGTCTACGTCCACGCCAAGGACGCGGCCGGGAACTGGGGCCCGTACGCCCCGCTGACCCTGGTGGTCGACCGCAGCGGCCCGGTCCTCAGTGCCGCGAGCGCGACGCCGAACACGGTCAACCGGAACACCACCGGCGTCATCCTCGCCGCCACCGCGACCGACAACCAGACTTCGGTCACCGGTGCGGAGTGGTTCGACGGCGCCGACCCGGGCAAGGGCCTCGGCCATCCGATGACGGTCACGGCCACCGGCCCGAAGACGGCCACCGTCGGCGTCACCGCCGGGCCTGGCGGGTTCGGTCTCGGCACGCACGTCCTGTCACTCCGCGCTCGCGACGCCGCCGGCAACTGGGGCGCAACGGTGACGGTGACCCTCACCGTCACGGCGCTGAGCAACATCGTGTTCTCCGACGGCTTCGAGTCCGGGAACACCGGCGCCTGGGCGACGGGCACCGGCCCGGTCGCCGTCCTCCCCGGCTCCGCGCTCAGCGGAACCCAGGGCCTGCAGGCCCAGGCCGGGGGAGCGGCACCGGCGTACCTCACCGACACCACGCCGCTGAACGAGTCGGCCTACCACCTGCAGTTCCAGTTCCGGCCCGACACCCTGGCCACCGGGACCGGCACGGTGAACCTGGCGGCCGGGCTGTCCGCGACCGGCCAGCAGCTGTTCGTGGTGCAGTACCGGAAGTCCACCGGGGCGGCCCAGGTGCGGCTCGGCGTGCGGCGCAGCACCGGCGTCGTGGCCTACACGGCCTACCTGACGCTGGGCACCGGGGTGCAGACGATCCGCGTCGATTGGGCGGCCGGGACGTCGACCACGCACAAGCTGACCGTCGGTGCCGCGAGCCAGCAGCTGACCGGCGTCAACACCGGCACTGTCCGGCTCGACGCGCTCTGGTTCGGCCTGTCCGGCGGCGGTGCCGCCACCACCGGGGCGGCGTCGTTCGACGCGGTCCTCTCCACCCGGTTCACGCTGCCCTGACCCGCCCGACGCGAGGAGAACGATGATGTTGCAGAGGAAACTGGGCGAATGGTGGCGGCGCGGCGCGGTCCGGATCGCGTTCCTGACGGTGCTGGTCCTCGCCTTCGCCGCGGTCCTGACCTGGCGGGTCCAGTCGACCGCCGGCGCCGGGAAGCCCTATCAGGTACCGCAGGACCGGCAGCTGGAGAGCAGCCTCGGGATCCGGATCGCCCAGGCGGCCGTGGTCGCCGACGGCGGCATCGTCGAGCTGCGCTACACGGTGCTCGACGGGCAGAAGGCGTCGAAGTTCCAGAACGACGTCCACCACCCGCCGGTCCTGCACAGCGAGCGGCGCAAGGGCGACGTCTACCGGGCCGCTCTGATGAAGCAGGGCCACGAACTGCGGCCCGGGCAGACCTACTACATCCTCTACCTCAACAACGGCAACGCGATCCGCAGCGGGGAGACCCTCGAGGTCGAAGCCGGTGGCGCGAAGCTGCAGCACGTCCCGGTGCGGTGACCCCGGTGGCCGGGCGGGTGCGAGTGCGGATGGCGGTGCTCGCCGGGGCGGTGCTCGCGGCGGCGGGGTTCGCGGTGCTCGCGGCGGCGCCCGCCTGGGCGCACGCCGAGCCGATCGGCACGGTGCCCGCCGACGGGTCCACTGTGGACCGGACGCCGTCGGCGGTCGACATCCGGCTGAGCGAGCAGGTGGAGCTCGCCGCGACCAAGGTGTCCCTGGTGGACGGCGGCGGACGCACGGTGCCCACGTCACCCGCGGTGCTGCTGCGGACCGCCGGGGCCGGACCGGAGGAGCCGGTCACCCTGCGGATCCCGCTGCCGGTGCTGTCCGCGGACGCCTACCGGCTGTCCTGGACGACGGTGTCGAGCGACGATCTCCACACCACCGCCGGCACCCTGGTGTTCGGGGTGCAGCGGGCGGTCGCGCCGACCACGGCCGGCCCGCCCGCCGACCCGCTCCCGGGCGTGGGCGAGGTGCTCGCGCAGGCGGCGATCTACCTCGGGCTCGGCGGCTGGATCGGCTCGATGGTGCTGCTGTTCCTGCGCCGTCCGGCCGACGGTCCGGCCCGGCAGGTCCGGGCCCGGTTGCTGCGGATCGGAGCGATCGGCGCCATCGTGGCGTTCTTCGGTGGCCTGGCCCTGATGCTGGTGCGGGCGGCCGTGTTCGGATCCGACGTCGTCCCGCTGGCGTGGCAGCTGGTGAGCGGTACCACCGCCGGGCCGCCGTGGATGGTCCGCGAGTTCGTCGCGCTGGGCATGCTGGGCCTGTCGATCACCGCGCTGCAGCGAGGCTCGTTGCCGAAACGCCCCCTGGCGGCCGCGGTGCCGGTGCTCGCCACGGCCGCGGCGGTCACGACGGCCCTGCTGGGGCACCTCGGCCGATCGGGGCCGCTGCTGCTGGTCACGGACGTCCTGCACATCCTCGCGACGATGACCTGGTCCGGGACCGTGATCGCCGCGTGCATCGTCCTGGTCGGCCTGCGGGGGCAGCGCGACCAGGCCCGGGCGATCCTCCGCCGGTTCGGCCTCGTCGCGACCGGCGCACTGGCTGTGCTGGTGGCGACCGGGCTGCTGCTGGCCGGGGACCGGGTGGCGTCGCTGGACGCGCTCCTGCTGTCGACCTACGGCCGGATCCTGCTGCTGAAGGTGGGGCTCGTCGCCGTCGCCGCGCTGGCCGGTCTCGTGACCACTCGCAGCCTGCACGGGCGCAGGCAGGATCCGGGCCGGACCCGGCCCGCCGTCCGGGCCGAGACGGCGGTGCTGGCCGGAGTTCTCCTCGTCACCGCGGGGCTGGTGTCGACCCACCAGGCGACCGGGGCGCAGTGGCGTCCGCCGGACCCCGTGGCCGCGCAGAATTCGCTGACGGCCGACGATCTCGTCGGGACCGTCGACGTCCGCCCCAACCTGCCGGGCCGCAACTTCGTCACGGTGAGCCTGTTCGACACCCGGCGCCCGGCCCCCGCTCCGATCCAGGCCGTCGAGGTGATCCTGCGCGGCCCCGGTGGGGCCGCGGTCACTCGCACGGCGAGCCCGGCCGGTCCCACCTCCTACCTGCTGGCCACCGACGACCTGGCCGACAGCGGTCCCTGGTCGATCACCGTCACCGCGCACCGCCCCGGCTTGGCCCCGGCGACGGCGATCCTGCCGTGGACGGTCCCGCCACCGACCGCGTACACCCGGCCGACGGTCTTCTCCGGTGCGCCGTTGACGGGCTACACCGCCTGGGCCTCAGTCGCGGTACTGCTCGCGGGTGCCGCCGCGATGCGCCTGCTGACGTGGCGCCGATCGCGCCGGCGCCGTGAAGCCGAAAAGGTGCCGGTGCCATGACGACGCCGGGTACGGGGTCCTCGATCATCGAGCCGCGGCGCCGCTGGTTCCGTCGAGCCCGATCTGGACGTTGCCGAGATGCTTGGCACTCGTGGCCTGCGTGCCCGTCACCTCCGCGAAAGGCAGCGAGGTGGTCGGACTCGAGGGCTGCTCGACGAGGTAGGTGGAGCCGGCTGTGACGGGGACGCTCAGTGTGGCGGCGGTGGTCGGTGCGACCACGATGGCGCCGGTGACGCCGTTGACCACTTGAGCTTGGCGACCGGGCCACGGGTTGCGCACGGCCATGGTCCGGGTTGCGCCGGCGTGGATCGCCGCGGTGGCGAGGGTGCCGCCCTGGACCTGGACGTCCACTGTGGAGTTTCCCTGGACGGCGACGGTGCCGGCGACGTCCCAGCCGGACGGCCAGGCGGGTGCGAAGCGCAGGGTTCCGTCGTAGTCGGTGGCGAGTGCCTCGTTCAGCGCCGTCGCCACGGTCGAGGACTGCTCGATGTACGGCTCGTCGCCGGGCGTGCTGCTGAAGAGCGAAGCGAGGCCGCTGATGTAGGCCTGGTAATGCTGGGTGATGGTGGTGAGGTCGGTGGAGACCTCGGCGGGCAGGCCCAACCGGGCGGCCTGGACCGCGTCGAAGCTCCAGTCCGGGTTGTTCTTGTTGGGCCGGGCGTTGTAGGTCCGCACGGCCAGCGCGGTCAGGCCGCTGGAGTCGTCGGTGATGACGCCGTAGGGCCAAACCGGCTCCAGCCCGATGTTCTCGCCGTTGTGGCTCTGCGCCGCCGGCTGGAAGGAGTCGGCGATGACGTCGGCGCCCTGGCCGTCGGTCGACGGCGGCAGCAACTGGGTGTGGGTGGCGGCGTCGGTGCGGGCATACGGCTCGATCTGCTGCTGCGCGGTGCGCAACCGTGTCACCAGGTCCGGGTCGGTGTTCAGCAGCGTCGCCGCGTCGATGGTGGCCGCGAACAGGACCTGATCGGCGGCGAGGTCGGTCGTCGGATCCGGCACCGCCCACTGGGTTTCGTGTGCGTTGGCGACCGCGTGCAGGAACCCGTCCGACCCGGCACTCTGGTATGCCAGCAGGAACGTCGCGGCCTGCTGCAGCAGCGGGTAGTACTTGCGCAGGAAGCCGAGGTCTTCGGTGGTCTGGTACTGGCGCCAGATCCACTGCGCGATCTCCGCCCCGCTGGTCACCGTTTCGGCGTTGTAGCCGGGGCTGGACGCCAGCGCGCAGGACGCGTTCTGCGTGGCGTCGCCGCCGTTGTAGAAGCCGTTGCCGTTGAACCGCATGGTCTCCGGCACACACGCTCCCGGCTTGCCGCCCATCTGCGCGCCGGTCCAGGCCTGGATTTCGGGCAGGTCGCGGAGGTACATGTCGAAGATCGGGAGGTTCAGCGCGGCGTTGCCCGAGGACAGGTTGGCCGCGAGCTGGCCGCGCAGGTTCCACAGCCAGTACCCGGCGGGGTACCAGTCCTGTTTGTCCTGGGCGTAGGCGAACATGTTCGCGACCCCCGCCTGGCTGCCGGGGTAGCGGCCGGCGTGCATGGTGGCGGCCTCGGCGTAAAGGTAGACGGTGCGCAGATTTTCCAGGTACTGCGCGGTGCCGTCGGCGGAGTTCAGCTCGATCAGGCCGGTGTGCGCCCAGTAGTCGTTCCACCAAGCGGATTGCGTGGCCAGCAGCGACGACGTCGCCGCGGACGCGTCACCGCCGATCAGGGCCGCGGCGGTCGTCGCCGGGTCGCCCCCGGTCCAGGCCGGGGACGCGACGATCACCCGGAAGGCGCCGTCCGCGTCGGGGGTGAAGGCGACCTGCACCTGCGTGCCGCCGACCACGGACGCGGCCACGTCCTGCCCTCCGGCGGTGATCGCGGCCATCGCGCCGAAAGTCTGGCCGGAGGAGCCGGACTGGGCGTTGTCCACCCAGGTCTGCGCCAGGCCGGCGATCCCACCGGATGCCGACGTCGCCGGCGACCGGCCGCTCCACAGGTTCAGCGTCGCGGTCTGCCGGGCCGTGCCGGCACCGGTGACATCGACGACCAGCTCGTCCTTGCCCGCCGGCACCCACGCCTTCATGGTCATGCCGCCGCCGGACTCGGTGAGCACGCCGTCGTGCAGATCGAGCCGGCCGGTGAAGTTCGCCGCCGACGTCATCGCCGCCAGGCCGGGAATCTGGATCTGCCCGGGAGAAAGCCGGTAGGGCTGGGTGTCGCCGCGGTTGAGCTGCGCGGTGAAACCGTTCGCGGCCCACGCCGCGACCCCGAGCGAGCCGTTGCCCAGCGGCAACGACTGCGAGTCCGTGCTGTTCGGCTTGCCGAGCACCACGTCGGAACGGGAGACCAGGCCGGCGGTGTCCACCGAGAAGGTTCCGTTGTGCCAGGCCGTGGTGGGGCCCGCGGCCGCGGCTCCGGGGGTGGCCGCGGCAAGACCGGCGGCGGCCAGGGTGCAGGCGATCGCGGCGGCGAGCACGCGGTGCAAAGGGCGTCGAGCGGACACGGGTCCTCCCTGGACGCAAAGCTGCGTCATCGTGTCAGGACGGCTGACATCGGATGTGTTGTAGCGCCATCGCTTGCCGCTGTCCAGGTCTTCACGGCCCGTGACAGGCCATCAGACGGCCGTCGGTAAGGTCGCGGATCGCTATCCGCGCAGGTCGAAGGTACTTTGAAGTTTCCACCCGATCTGTTCGAAATTTTCTGCACGAGGTCTGGATATTGCAAACATCGGACCATGCTCGTATCGTTGGCGCCGCTACGCGGACTCTCTCCCACACCCTCACCGTCGAGGACCCGCCCATGCCGTCATTCCCGCTTGTCCGCCGAACGGCGATGCTCGCCCTCGTACTGGCCGTGATCGCCTGGGCTCCGGGCATCGCAGCAGCGGCCCCTGGACACCACGCGGCTCTCCCCTCGACGCCCGCCGCGGCCGCGGCCGGCGCGACAACGCCGTTCACCAGCTACGAAGCCGAAAACGGCACGCCGGGCGGTGGCGCCGGCGTCGTGTCGCTGACCTCCGCACCGGCGACCCAGTACTCCAGCCCCGCGCTGGAGGCGTCCGGGCACGCCTACGCCCACCTGGCCGGCACCGGCCAGGAAGTGAGCTGGACGAACAACACCGGGCAGCCGATCAGCTTCGTCAACGTGCGCGTCAGCATCCCGGACTCGCCGTCCGGCGACGGCCAGACCTCGACCCTCGACCTGTACGTCAACGGCACCTTCCGCCAGGCGCTCAACGTCAACTCCCGCCAGAGCTGGATCTACGAGGGCACCAGCTACAACGGCAATGACGACCAGAACCCGGCCGACTCCGACCCGCGGGTGTTCTTCGACGAGTCACACACGTTCCTCACCGGCAGCCCGATCGCGCCCGGCAGCACCTTCTCGCTCGTCAAGGATTCGTCGAACACGGCGGCGTTCTACGACGTCGACGTGGTGGACGTGGAGAACCCGCCGGCGCCGCTACCCCAGCCCGCCGGCTCGATCTCCATCACCAGCTGCGGCGCCGTGGCCGACGACAACCCGACCAACGGTGCCCCGGACGGCCAGGCGGCCGACGGCACCGGCGCCATCCAGAACTGCATCGACCAGGCCCAGTCCCAGGGCCGGACCCTCTGGATCCCGCCGGGCACCTTCTATCTCAAGGGCACGACCGGCCTGCACGCCCAAGGCATCACCATCGCGGGCGCAGGCATGTGGTACAGCACCATCTACCGCGCCGTGCCGCTGCCCAACACCACCCCGCTGGCCGCGATCTTCTCGGTGACCTCGTGCACCGTGCAGAACTTCCACCTCGACTCGAGCGAAACCGGGCGCGCCATGGAGTTCGGCGGCGGCGGGGCCATGGACACCACGGGCACCGGCTGGGTCGCCGACGGCATCTGGACCCAGCACACCCTTTCCGGCTTCTGGGCCTCGGGCACCGGCGGCACCGTGCGGAACAGCCGTCTCACCACGATCTGGGCCGACGGCATCAACGTCAACAACGTCGCGCTGAACGCGAACACCGGCAACGACCTGACCGTGCGGAACAACTTCGCCCGCGGCACCGGTGACGACGCGATCGCCATCAACTCCGTGGCCTACAACGGATCCACCACCTACAACGCGATGTCGAACGTCACGGTCACCGGCAACACGTCGATCGCGCCGTGGGGCGGCAAGGGCGTCGCGATCTACGGCGGCAGCGGCCACCACGTCGAGAACAACTACATCAGCGACACCGCGCGCTACATCGGCCTCGGCGCCGGCAAGTTCGGCGTCAACGGCAACGACCTGACCTCGGCGACCGTGTCGGGCAATACGATCGTGCGCTCCGGCGGCAATGCCTACAACCAGGGTCAGCCGGCCCTGCATGTCGGCAACGGCGGAGACGGCCACGAGACCGGCATCGTCAGCAACGTCACCGTGTCCGGCAACACCATCAGCGACTCGGTGTACGACGCGGTGGGCTTCTCCCAGTCCACCAACACGCAGCTGCAGAACAACACGATCACTTCGCCGTGGCGCAATGGGATCGTGATCGCCCCGCCGTTCTACCCGGCACCCACGGGGTCGGCCACGATCACCGGCAACAGCGTGGCCGGACTGCGAGCGGGGGCCGTGCCGTACGCCGATAACTCCAGCGGCTTCACCGCTTCGGTGAGCGGCAACAGCTGGCAGAACTCCACATCGGACGGACCGTACGGTGGCACACCGCCCGCGGTGCCGGGCACCGTGGAGGCGGAGAACTACGACACGGGCGGCCAAGGCGTCGCCTACCACGTCGGTTCGGTCAACGGCAACGCCAACGGCTACCGGCCCGACGGTGTCGACCTGGAGTCCACATCGGACACCGGCGGTGGCGACAACCTCGGCTGGACCGGTGGCGGGCAATGGTTCCACTACACGGTGAACGTGGCAGCCGCGGGCAGATACACGGTGAGCCTGCGCGTCGCGGCCCCGTCCGCGGTCGGCGGCGCGCTGCACCTGTCCAGCTCGTCGGGCACCGACCTCACCGGCGCCGTCGCCATCCCGGCGACCGGCGGCTGGCAGAACTGGACCACGGTCACCACGACCGCGAACCTGCCCGCGGGCCCGCAGACCCTGACGCTGAACCAGGACAACGGCGGCTGGAACATCAACTCCCTCGCCTTCGCCGTCGCCGTCGCTCAAACCGCCGCGGCCTCGTGGACCGGCACCTGGTCGGTCTCCCCGCAGAGCGGCGGCACGGCGTTCGGCCAGCAGACCCTCCGGCAGGTGGTGCACACGAGCATCGGCGGCCCGTCCGCCCGCGTCGAAGTGTCCAACGCCTTCGGCTCCGCACCGCTGACGATCGCGGATGTCCATGTGGCACAACGAGCCGACGGGTCGACCATCGCGGCGGGCACCGACCGTCCGGTCACCTTCGGCGGGCAGGCGAGCACCGTGATCCCGGCCGGCGGACTCGCCGTGAGCGACCCGGTCGCGTTCACCGTGCCGGCTCTCTCGGACGTCGCGGTCAGCATGTACCTGCCTCATTCCACGGGCCCGTCGACCTTCCACCAGCAGGGCACCGCGACCAGCTATGCCGCCGCCGGCGACGTCAGCGGCGACACCACCCTGCCCGGCGCGCAGACCACCGGCAGCTACTTCTTCCTCACCAACCTCGACGTGCAGAACTCCACCGCCCAGGGCTCCGTGGTGACGCTCGGCGCGTCGATCACCGACGGCGTCGCCTCGGCGACCGACTCGAACCGCCGATGGCCCGATGACCTCGCGGTCCGGCTGGCCGGCGCCGGGCGCACCGTCGGCGTGCTCAACCAGGGCATCAGCGGCAACCGGCTGCTCGTCGACGGCGCCGGTCCGAGCGCGCTCAACCGCTTCGACCGGGACGTGCTCGCCCAGCCCGGTGCCCGCTGGGTGATCTTCTCCGATGACCCGATCAACGACCTGGGGTCCACCAGCCCCCCGCCCGGCTCGGACCAGCTCATCGCCGGGGCCAAGCAGCTCGTGGCGCGGGCGCACCAGCAAGGCCTGAAGTTCCTGTGCTCAACCCTGACGCCCTACAACGGGGCGGGCTACTGGACGCAGCAGGGCGAAACGGCGCGAGAGGCGTTCAACGCGTTCGTCCGCAGCGCGGACAGCGGCTGCGACGGCGTCGTCGACCAGGACCTGGCGACACACGATCCGGCCGACCCCACCCGCTACCTGCCCGCCTACGACGCCGGCGACCATCTGCACCCCAACGAAGCCGGCCTGCAGGCCATCGCCGACGCGGTCGACCTCACCCTGTTCGCCGCATGACGACCCGGCCGCCACTCGGCAGTCCAGGTCGGGTGCGGGCGAGCGGATCCCTCCACCCGGGCCGATGCCGGGTCGCAGCTGGGCACATCGTCAGCGGGGCAGCTGAACGCGTGTGGTGAGCGGGCAAGATCGTTCTCGGACACACGTCGCCGGCCAGAGGATGCTCGGTCGGTTCGGGTACCCGGAGGAAATCGGTGACGCCATCTCGCCGTTACTATCCGCCCATGATTTGGGTGCGCGCAGTGCTGGCCACACTCTTGCTGGTCGCGGTGACCTGGTTGGGCGTCGCGCTGGAGGTGTTCCACGGCAGTGGCGGCACTCTGGTGGTCTGGCTCAGCGCCGCGCTGATCCTCGTGATCCCGGCGATCTTGGCCCGTGACGGGGTGATCGCCGGGCTGGGGGTCTTCGTCGCCGGCCTTCATCTCGTGATGATCTTCATGACGGGATTCTCGGCGATCGACGGCTTTGTCCTGGAGACGCGGGGCATGCCGGTGCAGGCGACCGCGACCGGCTACACCAGCAGCTGGACCGAGGAGCAGTTCTCGCCGCCGAGCAAGTACACGCGGAACGCGCTGGTCGTCGTCACACCGGACGGGCAGCACGGCATCGTGGCCGTGAACGGCGACAAGCCCGGCAAGACGGTCGAGGTGGTCGCCGACCCGGCGGCGGCGGTGGACCTGCATCGACCCGATGAGATCGACTTCGGGGTGTGTATCGGCACCGCGGTGGTCGACCTGCTGATGATCTTCGGATGGGTTTTCCACGCAGCCCGGTCGCGGTTCAAACCTCGCCGCTCGTCCAGTGGGACACCGGCGGCCGCGGCGTAGCTTCCGGCCGGAACACATCGCGCGGGGCGGCGCGCAGCCGGGAGTGCGGGCGGCCCCGGCCAAGAGGGGCCACCCGTACCCCAGGGGTCAGTCGAGGCCCAGGTGGTCGCGCAGCGTCGGGCCCGAATACTCGGTGCGGAAGACGCCCCGGTCCTGCAGGAGCGGGACCACCGTGTCGGCGAATTCGTCCAGGCCGCCGGGGGTTACGTGGGGGACCAGGATGAAGCCGTCGCTGGCGTCGGATTGGACCAGGTCGTTGATGGCGGTGGCGACGGTGGTGGGGGAGCCGATGAAGTTCTGGCGGCCGGTGACCTCGATGATGACTTCGCGGGTGGAGAGGTTCTTCGCCTCCGCGAGCTGACGCCATTCGTGCGCGGTGGCGATCGGGTCGCGGTACATGCGGACGCTGGCACGGCCCTTGGCGATCTTGTTTTCGCCCACGGTGGGGTCGAACGCGGGCAGCGGGCCGTTCGGGTCGTGCGAGCTGAGGTCGGTGTTCCAGAGCTGCTCGAGGAACTTGATCGCGGTCGCTTCGCTGACCTGTTGCAGGCGCACCTCGTGGGCCTTCTCCTGGGCGTCCGCGTCCGTGTCACCGAGCACGAACGTCGCCGCGGGCAGGATGACCAGCTGGTCGTGGGTCCGGCCGTATTTCGCCAGGCGGCCCTTGACATCGCTGAAGAACGCCTGGCCCGCTTCGAGCGTGCCGTGCCGGGTGAAGATCGCGTCGGCGGTGGCGGCGGCGAACTCGCGGCCCTCGTCGGAGTCGCCGGCCTGGATGATCACCGGGCGGCCCTGCGGGCTGCGCGGCACCGGGAACCGGCCCTCGATGTCGAAATGCTGGTCGTGGTGGGCGAACGCGCCGGCGTGGGCATCGGCCAGGAACCGGCCGCTCGCCTTGTCGGCCAGCACCTCGTCGCCGCGCCAGGAGTCGAACAGCTCCCACGCGGTGCGCATGAACGTCTCGGCCCGCGAGTAGCGCTGGTCCTGCGGCAGGAAGCCGCCGCGGCGGAAGTTCTCGCCGGTGAAGGCGTCCCACGACGTCACGACGTTCCAGGCCGCGCGCCCGGCCGAGAGGTGGTCCAGCGAAGCGAACTGCCGCGCCACCTCGAACGGCTCGTTGAACGTCGAGTTGATCGTGCCCGCCAGGCCCAGCCGCTCGGTGACGGCCGCGAGCGCGCTCAGCACCGTGAACGTGTCCGGGCGGCCGACCACGTCCAGGTCGTAGATCTCGCCGTTCTGCTCCCGCAGCCGCAGGCCCTCGGCTAGGAAGAAGAAGTCGAACTTCGCGCGTTCGGCGGTCTGCGCGAGCTTGACGAACGAGCTGAACTCGATGTGGCTGCCGGCCGCGGGGTCGCTCCACACCGTGGTGTTGTTGACGCCGGGGAAGTGCGCCGCGAGGTGGATCTGCTTCAGGGGCTTGGTCATCAGGAGTCCTCCTCAGGCGGCGTAGCGGTTGGCGGGCCTCGGCAGGCCGAGCAGCCCGCGGAGGGTTTCGGCCTCGTACTCGCTGCGGAACGCGCCGCGCCCGCGCAGTTCGGGGACGAGGCCGCGGGTGATGGCCGTCAGGTCGTGCGGCAGCGCACCCGGGCGCAGCCGGAAGCCGGACAGGCCCGCGGAATGCCAGTCGAGCAGCAGGTCGGCCAGCGCGGCGGGGGTGCCGGTGAACACCGTCGCGTCGGAGGTGTACTCGGCGCCGGCCACCTCGTCCAGCCGCGCCTTGCGGTCGGCGGCGGCCTGCGCCGTCTCGTCGAGGAACACCACGAGGTCACCGAAAACGTGCAGTGTCTCGCCCGCCCGGCCCGCGCGCTCTTGCTCCGCGTGGACGTCGGCGACGATCGTGGCGGCACCGGCGCGGTCCGACGGCGTCACGTAGACCAGGTCGGTCGAGCGGCCCGCCAGGCGGTACGGGACGGCGGCGTGCGCCAGCGCGGTGACCAGCGGCTGGCCCTGCGGCGGCCGCGGCGTGATCGACGGGCCCTTCACCGAGAACCAGCGGCCGGCGAAGTCGATGTAGTGCAGCTTCTCGCGGTCGACGAAACGGCCGGTGGCCACGTCGCGGATCTCGGCGTCGTCCTCCCAGCTGTCCCACAGCCGGCGGAGCACCTCGACGTAGTCCGCGGCCTCGTCGAACAGGTCCGCGAGCGCGCTCGGCCGGTCCGGCTCGGCGCTGTCGGGCAGGTGGAACGCGCCGGGCTCGCGGCGGCCGAAGTGCCGGTACTCGTCTTCGCGGCCGGAGACCTGCACGCGGACGCCGGCGCGGCCGCTGCTCACGTAGTCGAGCGTGGCGATGGCCTTCGACAGGTGGAACGGCTCGGTGTGGGTGACGACGGCGGTCGGGACCAGGCCGATGCGCGAGGTCAGCGGCGCGACGCGCGAGGCGATCAGCACCGCGTCGAGGCGGCCCTGCACCACGTCGTCGCGGTCCTCGACGGTCTCGGCGCGCGAGTCCGTCCGCAGTGAGAGGAAGTCTTCGAACGTGACGAAGTCCAGTTTGGCCGCCTCGGCCTCGCGGACCAGGTCCGTCCAGTAGCCTGCGGTGAGCAGCTCGGCGGGCCGCGCGTCCGGCTCCCGCCACGCCGCCGGATGCCAGCCTGCCCCCTCCAGGGCCACGGCGAGCCGTGGTCCGCTAACCCCTGTCATGCGCGCATCCTTTCCCGTGGGCCTGTTCCTGCAGTGTGCGCCGGTCCGCGGGGCCCGGACAGCGGTTACCAGCCGGTGGGAATCTGGCGGAAGCGGGAATAACGGCGGGGCAGGGGCCTCAGCCGAGGTCGACGCGGATGGTGAGGAGATCCGTGCCGACGGCCTGGACTGCGGTGCTGTTCAGGCGGGGCAGCGTCTTCAGGCGGGGCAGCGTCTTCAGGCGGGCGCGGGCGTCGTCTTCGGGGAGCAGGTGGGCGGTGCCCTCGTGCCAGACGCCGTGCAGGCGCAGCCGGACGCGCGGGTCCGCCTGGATGTTGCGGACGTAGTGCGAGCGCTCGCCGAACTCCGAGACCAGCCAGAACTGCCGGCCGGTGCGGCGGCCGCCGATCGGGGTGCGGCGGGGGAGCCCGGAGCTGCGGCCGGTGGTCTCCAGCAGCGTCTGTGCCGGCAGGCGGCGCAGCAGCGGGTTGCCGATCCGGCGCTGGAACGCGGTGACGGCGCGGTGCTTGCGGTCGCCGGGGCGTCCGGCTGACTTCGACATCGCGCTTCCTCTCCGCTTATCAGCCTCTCCGTCTAGAAGCGGAGACTAGCAGCAGCGCGGGAAAACGGTGCCGTCGAACAGCTTCCGGGCCGTGCGCACGACGCCGCTGCGGCGGACGCGCGGCGGGCTGGTGCCGGCGTCCAGCTCGACCTCGACCTGGAGGTGGCCGGTGGGGTGCTCGACGTCGATGCGGGACGAGCACGGGAGCTTCGCCAGGTCGTGGCCGACCGCGCCCTCCAGCAGGATCGCGGTGGCGACGCTGACCGCGCCCAGCACGCCGATCGACGTGTGCGGTTCCAGCGGGATGAAGGTGCGGGTGCCGATCGTGCCGCCGTCGGACGGGGGAGCGACGAGGGTGGTCTTCGGGACCGAGCTGTCCCGGACGTCGCCGAGGCCCATCAGCTCCGCGGCCGCCAGCCGGAGCGACTGGATCCGCGCCCGCAGCGCCTCGTCCTTCAGCTGCGCCGGGGTTTCGCGGCCGCTCAGCCCGAAATCGGCCGCGCGGGCGACGACCACCGGCATGCCGTTGTCCACACAGGTCACTTCGACACCGTCCACAGTGTCCACCAGGCGCCCGGTCGGCAGCAGCCCGTGGCCGGAAGAGCCCGCGGTGTCGGCGAAGTCGAGCACCACCGGCGCGGCGATGCCGGGCACACCCGCGATCGCCGTGTCGCCGTGGTACTCGACGACCCCGCCGGGGGTGGGGAACCGGGCGACGGCCGTGCTGCCGGAGTTCAGCATCCGGATCCGCACCGTGGTCTGCTCGCCGGCGGCCGGGACCAGGCCGCGCTCGACGGCGAACGGGCCGACGCCGGCGAGCAGGTTGCCGCAGTTCTGCCGGTCGCTCACCGTCGCTTCCTCGACGCCGAGCTGCAGGAACAGGTAATCGACGTCGGCGTCCGGGGTGGCACTCGGCGAGACCACGGCGACCTTGCTGGTGAGCGGGTGCGCGCCGCCGATGCCGTCGATCTGGCGCGGGTCGGGGCTGCCCATGATCCGCAGCAGCAGCTCGTCGCGGGACGCGGCGTCGGCGGGCAGGTCTTCGGCGCGGAAGTACGCGCCCTTGGACGTGCCGCCGCGCATGAGCAGGCAGGGGACGCCGCTCACGCCTGCTCCCGGGCGTAGTCCTCCGCCGTCAGGTACCGGACGCCGAGCCCGGCAAGCTTCTCGCGCAGGCCGTAGCGGTCCAGGCCCAGTTCGCCGGCTCGGAACGCCGCGCGGGACTCCTCTTCCTTGGCCAGACGCGCTTTCGATGCCGCGACCCCGCGTGAGACGTCTCCGCGCGGGACACAGAGGACGCCGTCGTCGTCGGCCACGATCACGTCGCCGGGCCGGATGGTCTGGCCACCGACGACCACCGGCACGTTCACCGCGCCCGCGGTCGCCTTCACCGTGCCCTGCGCGCTGACCGCGCGGGACCACACCGGGAAACCCAGCTCGGCCAGCTCGGCGACGTCGCGGACGCCGGTGTCGAGCACCGCCCCGCGCGCGCCGCGGGTCTTCAGTGACGTCGCCAGCAACTCGCCGAAGAGGCCGTCGGTGCTGGGCGAGGTGGTGGTCACCACGAGCACGTCACCGGCCTGGCACTGCTCCACGGCGGCGTGGATCATCAGGTTGTCACCCGGCCAGCACAGCGCGGTGACGGCCGATCCGGCGATGCGCGCGCCGCGATGCAGCGGCCGGTGCCGGGGGCCGAGGAAACCCGTGCGCCCCAACGCTTCGTGCACCGTGGCCACGCCGAAACCGGCCAGCTCGTCGATCTGGCCGGCCGCGGCGCGCGGGACGTCGGTGACCACCACTGGGCCCATGAAGGCAGCTCCCTCAGCTCTCGGTTTCCCGCAGCGCGCCGATCACGCTGCGCAAGTGCGCCCGGGCCGCGCGCTCGGCGGCCTCGGGGTCGCGGGCGGCGATCGCCTCGATGATCGCCAGGTGCTCGGGGAGGGAGACGTGCGGGCGCCCGGCCCGCATGGACAGCTGGAACTGGTGGCGGACGATCTGCCCGTGCAGCCGTTCCAGCAGCTCCGCGGCGACCGGCTGCCCGGCGATCTCACGCACCGTGCGGTGCAGTTCGCGGTTGAGCGCCGAGTACTTCATCGGCTCGCCGTCCTCGACGGCCGCCCGCAGCCGGGCACCGAGTTCGCGCAGGCCTTCGATGTCGCCGTCGGTCGCCTTCTCCGCCGCCTTCGCCGCGCACAGGCCCTCGAGCACCATGCGGCACTCGGTGATGGCGACGGCCTCCTCGATCGAGACCACGCGCACGCGCGCACCGCGGTGGGGGATGCGCTCCACCAGCCCGTCGGCGGTCAGGTCGATCAGCGCGGCGCGCATGCTGGCGCGCGTGACGCCGAAGGTCTCGGCCAGCTCGGCCTCCACCAGCCGCTGCCCCGGGACGACGTCGCCGGCCATCAGGGCGGCCCGCAGGGCGTCCAGCGCGGCCTGCCTCCCGGCCTCCCCTTCCTTTGGCGTGCTGGGCATCCCGGCTCCTCTCCTCGACAACTGACGCTAAGCATCCCATACGAGATTGTCAACAATTTCGTGGACGACTCTTGTGACGATTCCGCCGACGAGTTACCTTGCCTCGCGGGAGACCCCACCGGCCGCAACGCCGCGCCGGCACGACAGGAGACGATCGCAGAGATGCCCGGACCGGCCCCGAAACCGCCCGAAGCCCAGACGCCCACCCGGACGACCACCCGCCGCGCCGTGGTCGGCGCCTCCTTCGGCTTCTTCGTCGACATGTTCGACGTCTACCTGCCCGTGGTGGCGCTGACGCCGGCGATGAACTACTTCCTGCCCCCGTCGGTTTCGACCGGCAGCCGCGCGGTGATCACGTCGCTGATCTTCGTGGCCACGCTGCTGGGCCGCCCGCTGGGCTCGATGATCTTCGGCCGGCTCGCCGACAAGGTGGGTCGCCGCCGCGTGACGCTGTGGTCGATCACCGGCTGCGGCGTCTGCACGCTGGTCATCGCGCTGTTGCCCGGCTACTCGGCCGTCGGTCTGCTCGGCGTGGTGCTGATGGTGGTGCTGCGCTTGGTGGACGGGGTTTTCCTCGGCGGCGAGTACACCGGCGCGACGCCGCTGGCGATGGAGGCGGCGCCGGCTGGACGCCGCGGCTGGTACGGCGGGCTGGTGGGCATGGGCTTCCCGCTGTCGTACTGCGCGATCGCGCTGGTGACGTTCGTGATGCTGCGGATCGCACCGTCCGGCGGCCCGGGGTCGGCCTACTCCGTGTGGGGCTGGCGCGTGCCGTTCCTCGTGGGCGCGGCGCTGTGCCTGGTGTTCTGCCTCTACTACTCACGCACGGTCGAGGAGTCCGAGACCTGGAAGGCGGCGCCGAAATCGCGCACGCCGATCCGCGACGTGCTGATCGGCTCGTCGCGCCGCCAGTTCATCCAGGTCTTCGTGATCATGAGCGGCATCTGGTTCGCCTCCAACCTCGCCTCCGGCCTGTTGCCGAGCGCGTTGCAGTACCAGGCCCACGTGTCGGCGACCCAGGTGACGGCCGCGCTGGTGATCGTGCAGGCCATCCACTCCGTGCTGTTCCCCTACATCGGGCTGCTGTCGGAGAAGATCGGACGGCGCAAGTTCCTGGCCTGGTCGGGCGTGGGCATCGGTGTGGTGTGCGCCGCCGCGTTCGCGACGATCAGCCTCGGCTGGTGGTCCGGCTTCGGCGCGGTCCTCTTGCTGACGCTGGTGATCCGGCTCAGCGGCGGCAGCACGTTCGCCGTGACGCCTTCGTATCTGTGCGAGCGCTTCCCGCCGGCCGTGCGCGGCAGCGGATTCGGGCTGGGCTACAGCATGCCGCTGATCCTGACCTCGTTCTACGCCTACTACCAGGGCTGGCTGGAACACCTGATGCCGTCCGGTTTCACCGCCGCGGCCCTGCTGGTCCTCGGCGGCGCGCTGGTGCTGGTGGGTTCGCTGCTCGGCCCGGAGACCAAGGACGTCGACCTCGCCGCGGCGGCCGGGCCGGCCGTGCCGACGGCGGCCCGGGCATGACCGCCGTCGCGCTGCTGGGCCTCGGGGAGGTCGGCTCGGTGCTGGCCGAGGATCTGGCCGGCGCCCGGCTTTCGGCCTGGGACGTGGCCTTCGCGGACGAGACGAGCGCGGCTTCCCGTAACGCCCGGCGCTTCGGTCTTCCGTCCACTTCGGACGCAGTAGCGGTCGTGCGCGGGGCGGAACTGGTGATCAGCGCCGTCACCGCGGCGAACGACCTCGTGGCCGCCCGGTCCGTGGCGCCCGGGCTGGCCGACGGCTGCTGGTACGTCGACCTGAATTCCGCCGCGCCGGGCCAAAAGCAGGCCGCGGCCGAGATCGTCGAAGCCGCGGGCGGCCGGTACGTGGAGGCGGCGGTGATGTCGCCGATCACGCCGAAACGGCTGGCCGCGCCGATGCTGCTGGGCGGTCCGCACGCGGGCGCGTTCGCGGAGTTCGCCCGGCCGCTCGGCTTCACCGGGCTGGAGGTGTACGCCAACGTCGTCGGGCCTGCCTCGGCGACCAAGCTGTGCCGCTCGGTGATGATCAAGGGGGTCGAAGCGCTGCTGGCCGAGTCAATGCTCACGGCACGCAAGTGGGGCGTGGAGGGACAGGTGCTCGCCTCGTTGTCCAACCTGCTGCCCTCGGACGACTGGGAACAGCTGGCCGCGTACATGATTTCGCGCTCGCTGGAGCACGGTGTCCGCCGCGCCGAGGAACTGCGCGAGGCCGCGGTGACCGTCGCGGGCGCCGGGATCGAGCCGGTGATGGCGGAGGCCATCGCGCGCCGTCAGGACCGGGCCGCGGCGCACCGTCCCGCGGATCTCGGCTCGGACCTGGGGCCGCTGCTGGACGCGATCCGCGCGCTATTGCCCGATGCGGAACGGAAAGGCACGCCTGAGTGATCATCGATTGTCACGGCCACTACACCACCGTCCCGGCGGCGCACACGGCCTGGCGAGACGGGCAGCTCGCCGCCTTCGGCGCGGGCACGGCCACCCCGCCGTACCCCGTGATCAGCGACGACGAGGTCCGCGAGTCCGTGCAGGGGCAGCTGAACCTGATGGCCGAGCGCGGCGTCGACCTCACGGTGTTCTCGCCGCGTGCCTCGGCGATGGCCCACCACTTCGGCGACGAGGCGGTCAGCGCGGAATGGGCGAGGGTGTGCAACGACCTGGTCCACCGCGTCACCCAGCTGTACCCGGAAAAGTTCGCCGGGGTCTGCCAGCTGCCGCAGTCGCCCGGCGTGCCGATCGGGCACTCCGTCGCGGAACTGCGGCGCTGCGTCGAGGAGCTGGGCTTCGTCGGCTGCAACCTCAACCCCGACCCCAGCGGCGGGCACTGGACCGCCCCGCCGCTGACCGACCGTTTCTGGTACCCGTTCTACGAGGCGATGGTCGAGCTCGACGTGCCGGCGATGGTGCACGTCTCCGCCTCGGCCACCCCGGCCTTCCACGCCACCGGCGCCTACTACATCAACGCCGACACCACCGCCTTCATGCAGCTGCTGCAGGGCGACCTGTTCACCGACCTGCCCGGGCTGCGGCTGGTCATCCCGCACGGCGGGGGAGCGGTTCCCTACCACTGGGGGCGCTACCGCGGGCTCGCGGACATGCTCGGCCAGCCGCAGATCGAGACGAACGTGATGGGCAACGTCTTCTTCGACACCTGCGTCTACCACCAGCCCGGCATCGACCTGCTGCTCGACGTCATCGACACCCGCAACGTGCTGTTCGGCTCGGAGATGGTCGGCGCCGTGCGTGGCATCGACCCGCAGACCGGGTTCCACTTCGACGACACCCGGCGCTACGTCGACGCGCTCGACCTGCCCGCCGACGACCGGGCGCGGGTGTACGAGCACAACGCCCGCCGCGTGTATCCCCGTCTGGACGAGCGCCTGCGT
>DASXYS010000042.1:0-7323 GCA_036502365.1 Amycolatopsis sp. | reverse complement strand
GCGGCGGCGACGCGTTTCGGCACGCACATCCGCCATGCGTCGAGGACCAGCTCGGCCATTTCGTCGGCCTCCAGGGCGGCAAGCCGCACTCGGACCCATTGGTAGCGCTCGTCGGAGCGCTCGGGCGGCAGGAACTTGTCCGGCTCACCCGCGACCAGCGCGTCCCGCTGCTCCCGCGGGAACGCGAAACCCATGGTCGTCTCGTCGCGGGAGAAGGCCAGGTAGACGATCCGGCCGATGCGGAACTTCACCTGGTCCCGCACCAGTGCTTCGGTGCTGCGCGGCAGCGTCCGCGCGAGCCGGCGTACGTCCTCGATGGTCACCATCGGCGGACGCTAGCGCGGATTCCCTGACACCTGTTGTCAGTGTTGTCGGCAAGGTCGCTCATGAAGGTGTCACGCGCAGCAGCTTGTCGTTGTCGCCGTTGGAAGTCGTCACGTACAGCGCGCCGTCCGGGCCGCTGCGCACGCCGCGCAGGCGGCCGAACTTGTCGTCGAACTCCTTGGGCAGCGTCACGCTCGTGACGTTCGCGGCAGCGTCGAGGTGCAGCAGCAGGAGCTTCTGGCCCTTGAGCGCGGCGACGGCCAGCGCGCCGTTGTTCGCGCCCCACTGCTCGCCGGTGAGGAACGCGTCGCCGCTCGTCGCCTCGGTGATCGAACCGGTGGTCCACAGTGGACTTATCGCGTCCGGGAAACGCTTCGTGTCCGTCATCGGCACGCTCTCGTCGTAGTTCGTGTCGGTGCCGCCCTTGGACGGGTCCCAGCCGTAGTTGCCGCCGCGCTTGATCAGGTTGACCTCGTCGTCGAACGTCGGCCCGTGCTCCGAGGTGATCACCTGCCCGGTGCCGGGGCGGATGGCGACCCCCTGGATGTTTCGGTGCCCGTAGGTCCAGATTCGCCGCTCGTTCGGGTCGGCCGAGGAGAAGAACGGGTTGTCCGGCAACGGTTCCCCGGTCTTGGCGTCGATCCGCAGCACCTTGCCGCCGAGCCGGTGCCGGTCCTGCGAGACCGACGCGGTCGCGGTGTCGCCGGTGCCGACGAGCAGCGCGCCGTCCGGGGCGAGCGTCGGGCGGCAGCCGGAGTGACGCCCGCTCGGGTTCACCGGCAGGCCGGTGAGCAGGTCGCGCGCCTTCACCGCGCTTGCGCCGTCTTCGGCCAGCCGCCAGGTGACCAGCCGGATGTCGACGGCCTTGCCGTTCTCCTGGTGCGTCTGGCAGGTGGTGAACTCGCGCGACGACGCGAAGTCCGCGGCGAGCACGAGGCCCATCAGCCCGCCTTCGCCCTGCACGAGGACGTCGGAGAAGTCGGCGCGCACCTCGGTTACCCGGCCGTCGCGCACCAGCGCGAGCCGGCCCGGGCGTTGCGTCACCAGCATGGCGCCGCCGGGCAGGAAGCCGATGTCCCAGCCGTGCTCCAGCCCGCTCGCGACCTCCTCGACGTGGAAGCCGCCGGCTGCCGGCGTGGTGGTGGCCGGCGGCGTCTGGGCGTTCCCCAGCGGGCTGGAACAGGCCGCGGAGAGCATCACCAACGTCGCGAGCAGGGTCGGTACGGAGAAGCGCATGGGCCCAGCATGCCGGACAAACCGGAAAGATCGCCGAATCAGCCGCCCGGACGGACCAGCCCGGACTCGTGGGCGAAGACCACGGCGTGCACGCGATCGCGCAGGCCGAGCTTGGCCAGCACCCGTCCGACGTGGGTTTTCACCGTCGTCTCGCCGATAAAGAGCTTCCCGGCGATCTCGTTGTTCGACAGCCCGCGCGCGACCAGGCCGAGCACGTCCTTCTCCCGCTCGGTCAGTGTTTCGAGCTTCGCGGCGCCGATCGTCGTGTGGTCGTGGGCGAGGTAGCGGTCCAGCAGCCGCCGCGTGACGGACGGCGACACCATCGCGTCACCGCGCAGCACCCCGCGGACGGCCACCAGCAACTCCTCCGCGGGCGCGTCCTTCACGAGGAACCCGCTCGCCCCGGCGCGGCCGGCTCGGCGGGGCCGCGCGTGAGCTGACCGGAGTTCACCGGCCTAAGTGGACAGTCGCGGTGGGGCAGTGAACCGCGACTTCGCTCAGACGGTCGCCACGCCGCTGACCGGCGAACCGACGGCACCGGGCAGCCGCAGCGGGGGCCCGGTCAGCAGGAACCGGGACCGCCCGTGCTCCCGCAGCCAGCTGTTCAGGCCGCTCAGGTACCACATCTCCCCGAGCGGGATCCCTTGTTTGAACAGGCAATGCGCGTGCAGCGGAAGGGCGTACTCGGCACCGGCCGCCGGTTCGAGGCGGAACGACTCGACGGCGAGGTTGTCGGCCACGATCGCCGATATGCCGCTGTCGGTGATCCACTGCAGCAGGCGGTCGTCGCTGCCGTCGAGCGCGGCGCAGCTGCGGTTCAGCGTCTGCTGGGTCAGGTTCTCACCGAGGTCCAGCATGATCCCGGTCAGGCCGGTGTGCAGGCAGAGAATGTCCCCGGTCTCGACGGTGACGTTCTGCGCCGCCAGGATCCCGGCGAGCATCTCGTACCCGACGACGACGCGCTCGCGGCCGACCGCGCGTTCCAGGTCGACCAGGACACCGCGCCCTTGCACGGACGTCTGGGCCATGGTCTCGATGCCGAGTGCGCCGGCGTGGGGCTCCACGGAGCCGGACGGATCACCGACGATGTCCGTTCCGCCACGATAGCCGTTGTAGTAGCAGATGACCGGCTCGCCGGTGCCGTCGACATCGAACATGGCGCCGACGTGCGCCAGCGAATCCCACTGCGTCGAATACTGCAGGTGGATGACCGCGAAGTCGTCGTTGACGACGTCGGCGACTCCCGGCCGGAAGCGGTGGTTGTGCCCGAGGGCGGTGCTGGCGAGCTTCGGCGGTTTGCGCGGGCCGTGCGCGTAGTCGCCCTTCGGGAAGTCGAGCGGCAGGCTCAACGGGAACGCGATTCCCTCGCGGACTTCGGCCACCGCGGCCCGGCGGCGTTCGGCCGTGATCAGGTTGAGCCGGCCGAGCTGGTCGTCTTCGCCGAAATCGCCCCAGTTCGAGCCGGCGGGGCGGTTCTTCCAGCGCTTCATCGGTTTCCTCCGGACTTCGACACGCAAATAGTCTTCAGCTGTTGATCTCCCTTGTAAACAGGCCGGCAAGGTCGCCGCCGCCCGGGAGACCTTCGATGCCGGACCCCGGGCGGACGTCGTCACCACTGCTGGGACCCTGCGCGCCTGATCGCGGCCGCCGGTGTCGCGAGCGGCCCACTCGTGCGGTGAGCGGCATCTTGTCGGTGCCGGCACGTACTCTGGGACGGTGACCGACGCTCCACTGTCCGGACTTCTCCAAGCCATCCTTCCCGACCCGGCCCTCCGCGGGGTCGTCGAGCGGGCGGGCGCCCCGTTGCTCGAACTGCAGGGCCCCGTCGCCGCGCGCCAGCTGGTCGCCGCGGCCCTCGCCGAAGAACCCGGCGCGGGCGGCGCCGGCCGCCCCGTCCTCGTGGTCACCGCCACCGGGCGGGAGGCCGACGAGCTGACCACCTCGCTGTCGGCGCTGCTCGGCCGCGACCGGGTCGCCGACTTCCCGTCGTGGGAAACGCTGCCCCACGAACGCCTCTCGCCGCGCGCCGACACCGTCGGACGGCGGCTGGAGGTGCTGCACCGCCTGCACACGGGCGAAGACGAGCTGCGGGTCGTCGTCTCGACCGTGCGCAGCCTGATCCAGCCGATGGCCCCCGGCCTCGGCTCACTGGCGCCGGTCGACCTCGTGGTGGGTAAGGAGCAGAGCTTCGAAGACCTGCTGGAGCGGCTCGTCGAGCTGGCGTACAGCCGGGTCGACATGGTCGAGAAGCGCGGCGAGTTCGCGGTGCGCGGCGGCATCCTCGACCTGTTCGGGCCCACCGCACAGCACCCGGTCCGGATCGAGTTCTGGGGCGACGAGGTCAGCGAGATCCGTGCGTTCGCGGTGTCCGACCAGCGCTCCCTGCCCGGCGAGATCCAGCACGTCACCGCGCCGCCGTGCCGCGAGCTGCTGCTCACCGAAGCGGTCAAGGCGAAGGCCGCCGAGCTGGCGGGCACCTACGAGGCGGATGCACACCTGGCCGAGATGCTCACCAAGCTCGCCGACGGCATCCCGGTGGAGGGCATGGAGGCGCTCATCCCGGTGCTCTGCGAGGGTGAGCTGGAACTGCTCACCGACGCGATGCCGGTGGGCAGCCACGTGCTGCTGGCCGACCCGGAGAAGATCCGCGCCCGGGCCGCCGACCTGGTGCGCACCGGCCAGGAGTTCCTGGAGGCCTCCTGGACCACCGCCGCGGCGGGCGGCCAGGCACCGATCGACCTCGGCGCGTCGGCCTACCGCGATCTGGCCGGGGTCGCCAAGCACGCGCAGGAGACCCGCCGCTCCTGGTGGACGATCACCCAGCTGACCACCGAGGACGCGGACGTCCTGCGGGTCGCCGTCGAGCCCGCGCCCGCGTACCGGGGCGAGCTGGAGCGCGCGATGACCGACCTGCGCGCGCACGTCGCGGCGGGCGGCACCGGCGTGCTCGTGGTCGCCGGGCAGGGCACCGCGAGCCGCGCCGTCGAGCAGCTGACCGGCGCCGAGGTCCCGGCCACGCTGGCCGGTGACGGCCTCACGGCGGTCCCGCCGGCCGGCGTCGTCACGGTCACCTGCGGCGGCCTTTCCGACGGCTTCGTGTCGCCGGAGCGGGCGCTCGTCGTGCTGTCGGAGGCCGACCTCACCGGCCGCGGCGCGAACGCCGGAACGTCCACAAAGGACCTCAACGCGAAGATGCCCTCGCGGCGGCGCAACGCGGTCGACCCGCTGGCGCTGCGGGCGGGCGATTACGTGGTGCACGAACAACATGGCATCGGGCGGTTCGTGGAGATGGTGCAGCGCACCGTCGCCGGGGCGACGCGCGAGTACCTGCTGCTGGAGTACGGGTCGTCGAAGCGCGGCCAGCCGGGCGACCGGCTCTTCGTGCCCACCGACCAGCTCGACGAGGTCTCGCGCTACGTCGGCGGCGAGCTGCCCGCGCTGAACAAGCTGGGCGGCTCCGACTGGAAGAACACCAAGGCCAGGGCCAAGAAGGCGGTCAAGGAGATCGCGGCCGAGCTGGTCCAGCTCTACGCCGCGCGCCAGGCCGCGCCCGGTCACCCGTTCGGCCCGGACACGCCGTGGCAGGGCGAGCTGGAGGACGCGTTCCCGTTCACCGAGACCAACGACCAGCTGGCCGCCATCGACGAGGTCAAGTCCGACATGGAGCGCGGCGTCCCGATGGACCGCGTGATCTGCGGCGACGTCGGCTACGGCAAGACCGAGATCGCCGTGCGCGCGGCGTTCAAGGCGGTGCAGGACGGCAAGCAGGTCGCCGTGCTGGTGCCCACCACACTGCTCGCGCAGCAGCACCTGAACACCTTCGCCGAGCGCATGCAGTCGTTCCCGGTGACCATCAAGGGGCTCTCGCGGTTCACCAACAAGACCGAGTCCGACCTGGTCCTGGAGCAGCTGGCCGAGGGTGAGGTCGACATCGTGATCGGCACGCACCGCCTGCTGCAGACCGGGATCCGGTACAAGGACCTCGGCCTGGTGATCGTCGACGAGGAGCAGCGGTTCGGCGTCGAGCACAAGGAGCACATCAAGGCGCTGCGCACGCACGTCGACGTGCTCACGATGTCCGCCACGCCGATTCCGCGCACGCTGGAGATGTCGCTGGCCGGCATCCGCGAGATGTCCACGATCCTGACACCGCCGGAGGACCGGCACCCGATCCTCACCTACGTCGGCTCGTACGACGACAAGCAGGTCGGCGCCGCCGTCCGCCGCGAGCTGCTGCGCGACGGCCAGGTGTTCTACGTGCACAACCGCGTTTCGTCGATCGAGAAGGCGGCGCGGCGCATCCGCGAGCTGGTCCCGGAGGCGCGGGTGGTGACCGCGCACGGGCAGATGAACGAGGACAAGCTCGAGAAGATCATCCAGGGCTTCTGGGAGAACGAGTACGACGTGCTGGTGTGCACCACCATCGTCGAGACCGGGCTGGACATCTCCAACGCCAACACGCTGATCGTCGAGCGCGGCGACCTGCTCGGGCTCGCGCAGCTGCACCAGCTGCGCGGCCGCGTCGGGCGTGGCCGCGAGCGCGGGTACGCGTACTTCCTGTACCCGCCGGAAGCGCCGCTGACCGAGACGGCGCACGACCGGCTCGCCACCATCGCGCAGAACACCGAGCTGGGCGCGGGCATGGCCGTCGCGATGAAGGACCTGGAGATCCGCGGCGCGGGCAACATCCTGGGCGCGGAGCAGTCCGGCCACATCGCGGGTGTCGGGTTCGACCTGTACGTGCGGCTGGTCGGCGAGGCGGTCGACGCGTTCCGCCGGCACGCCGGCGCCGAGCCCGCGGAGGACGACGAGCTGGCCGAGGTCCGCGTAGACCTCCCGGTGGACGCCCACATCCCGCACGACTACGTGCCGGGGGAGCGGCTCCGCCTGGAGGCCTACCGCAAGATCGCGGCCGCGCCGGACACCGCGGGCCTCGACGCGGTCCGCGAGGAACTCGTCGACCGCTACGGCCAGCCGCCCGCGCCGGTCACCCGCCTGCTCGCCGTGGCGGCCTTCCGCCACACCTGCCGCGCGGCCGGCGTCACGGAAGTCGCGGTGCAGGGCAACACAATCCGCTTCGCCCCGCTGCCGCTGGCCGACTCGCAACTGGTCCGCCTCAAGCGCCTCTACCCCAAGGCGACCTACAAGGCGATCACGAACACCGTCTCGGTCCCGAAGCCGACCGAAGGCCCCGCCGGCGGCCGCATGGGCGCCCCCACACTGCGCGACGAACAACTACTGGAGTGGTGCGCCAAACTCCTGACCCACCTGACGAAAACCCCCGCCGCCGTCTGACTCCCCGTGCTGAATGCAGCGGATGACGCTTTTGCTGCACTCAGCGCGGGGGAAGCGTCATCCGCTGCGTCGAGTTCCGCTGCGTCGGCTGGAGTTGTGCTGGTACTCAGCCGGTCGAGTACTCAGCCGTTCGAGCTGAGCTGGAACATCGGCGGTTCCGTGGTGGCCAGCCGCATGCGGTGCTCCACCTCCGGGGTCGGCAGCGCACCCGCGTCGGCCAGTGGCTGGGGGCGGGGGACGCGCGGCACCCGGGCGCCCGAGCCGCCGCCGCGGCCCGGGTAGACGAGCAGGCCGCGGTCCGGGTCGGGGACCGCGTCCAGTGCGGCCGTCACCGCCGGGAGGGCCCGGAAACGGTCGCGCCGCGGCTCGGTGTCGAACTCGATCTCCAGCGTCACGCCCCAGCCGTGCACGTGCCACGTCCACTGTCCGGCGCCGTTGGTCAGCGCCGCTTCGGTCAGGTCGTCGCCG
>DASXYS010000041.1:0-10334 GCA_036502365.1 Amycolatopsis sp. | reverse complement strand
GCTGGGAGGACGCGGGCAAGCCCAAGCTGCCCGCCGCCCCCACCGACCAGCACGACGCCCTCGCCGACGCCCGGCACAACTACCAGCGCTGGGACGTCATCGAATCGGCCTTCCGCCGCCGCTGATACCGGGGTTTGCCGTGATGGGGGAGTGCGGTGCGTCGTCTGCTTGCCGCTTTTGTCGGGCTGGTGCTCGTCGCGGGCCTGGCCGCGTCGGCACCGAGCCCGGCTTCGCCGCGGAAATACCTGACCTACGCGCTTAGCCTGCTGCGGGCCCATTCGATCGACCGGGATTCCGTCGACTGGCCCGAGGTGGAAGCCAACGCGCTGCGCCTGACGGCAGGCGTGTCCGACCCGGCGGGTATGTATTCGGCGATCCGGAACGTGATCTATCAGCTGGGCAACCCGCACACCAGCCTGGTCGGCCCCGCGGCGGCCGTCCCCCCGCCACCGGCGGCCATCGACGTGCCGGCCAGCCGGAGTTCCGGTGACGTGGCCGTGCTGACCGTCCCGCAGTTCACCTCCGACCCGGTCGGCGAACGCCGTTACGTCGCCGCGGGGATCGCCGCGGTCGCGGACGCGGACTCGCGCGGCCCCTGCGGCTGGATCGTCGACCTGCGCGGCAACCTCGGCGGCGACATGGTCCCCATGCTCACGGTCGTCGCGCCGCTGCTGGACGAGGGGTGCTGGGCTCGTTCGAGGGCACCGACGGGCACAGCACCTGGACTCTGCAAGCGGGCCGGGTCCTGATCCCCGGCCGGTTGGGGATCGACCCGGCCAACCCGCTGCGCCTGGCCCGTCCGCTGCCACCGGTCGCCGTGCTCACCGACGGTCAGACGGCCAGCTCGGGTGAAGCGACACTGGTGGCGTTCCGCGGTCTCTCTCGCACTGCCACCTTCGGTCAAGCCACCGCCGGTTTCGCCACCGCCAACGAGCCCTACCGGCTCAGCGATGGTGCCGTACTGCGGGTCACGTCCTCGCGCGACGTCGACCGGACCGGCCGCGCCTACGGCAACACCCCGATCCAGCCCGACCACCCCCTGCCCGCGGCCGCGACGAACGATGAAGTGGTCGCGGCCGCGACGGCATGGCTGCACACCCGGCCCGGGTGCGCCCACCGCTGAGTGCCGGCCGCAGAACGCTCAGCGGCGCGCGCGGACGGCGGCCGCGAGCGTGTCGAGCAGGCCCGTGGTCGAGTCCCAGTCCAGGCAGGCGTCGGTGATCGACTGGCCGTAGGTCAGCTCGGAAGCCTGGCCCAGCACCAATTCCTGACGTCCGGCGGTCAGGAAGCTCTCCATCATCAGGCCGACGATCCCGCGCTCGCCCGCGGCGATCCGCGCGGCCAGCTCGGTGACCACCTCGCCCTGGCGGACATGGTTCTTCCGGCTGTTGCCGTGGCTGGCGTCGATGATCAAGCGCTCCGGCAGGCCCGACTTCTCCAGCCGCCCCAGCGTTTCGGTCACCGAGGCGGGGTCGTAGTTGGGGCCGGCCGAGCTGCCGCGCAGGATCACGTGGCAGTCGGGGTTGCCGGAGGTGGTCAGCAGCGCCGCGAGGCCGTCGATGGTGATGCCGGGGAACACGTGCGACGCCGCCGCCGCGCGGGTGGCGTCGACTGCCACCTGGATGTCGCCCTCGGTCGAGTTCTTGATCCCCACCGGCATCGACAGCGCGCTGCACAGCTGCCGGTGCACCTGGCTCGCCGCCGTGCGCGCGCCGATCGACCCCCAGGTGACGATGTCCGCGATGAACTGCGGCGTGATCGGGTCCAGGAACTCGCACCCCACCGGCAGGCCGAGCGCCGAAACGTCGAGCAGCAGCTTCCGGGCCAGCCGCAGGCCCTTGTTCACGGCGAAGGTGCCGTCGAGGTCCGGGTCGTTGATCAGGCCCTTCCAGCCCAGTGTGGTGCGCGGCTTCTCGAAGTACACGCGCATCACGATGTGCAGGTCGCCGCGCAGCTCCTCGGCCTTGGCGGCCAGCTTGCGGGCGTAGTCGAGCGCGGCTTCGGGGTCGTGCACCGAGCACGGGCCGACGACAACGGCGAGCCGGTCGTCGCGCCCGTCGAGGATGTCGACGGTCTCACTGCGGCCGGTCCGCACGACCTTGGCCACGGCGGCGTCCACTGGATGGTCCTCGCGGAGCAGGGCGGGGGAAATGAGCGGGCTGATCGCGGTGGTGCGCTGGTTGTCCAGCGAACCCGCGTCGGCGGGACCGGCGCTCAGCTTGGGGGTGATCACGGGTGGTTCCTTCCTGGAGGACACCGACCCGCGGAGAATTCGCCGAGCCGGTGGGAAATCCGGCTCGGGCGGTGGTGGTCAGCGCAGGTTCACGCCGCCGTGCCCACCCGGGGCCGGCTTCGTAAACCAGAAATAGCGCTGCACCGGGCCAACCTAGCACAGCCGTGCCGCCAGACCGATTCGCCAGGTGGTACGGGCTGCACCGATCCAGAGGAAAGCCGCTACCCTGGCGGCGAAATGTGACTGCAATCTCCACGTGACTAAAGACGGAGGCTCGAGATGCGTGTCGGTGTGCTGACGGGTGGCGGGGACTGCCCGGGCCTGAACGCGGTGATCCGCGCGGTGGTCCGCAAGGGCATCGAGGTGCACGGCTGGGAGCTCGTCGGCTTCCGCAACGGGTGGCAGGGGCCGCTCACCGGCGACAGCAGGCCGCTCGGCCTCGACGACGTCGAAGACATCCTCACCCGCGGCGGCACGATCCTGCGCTCGTCGCGGACGAACCCGTACAAGGTCGAGGGCGGGGTCGAGAAGATCAAGTCCGTGCTGGCCGAGCAGCAGGTCGACGCGCTGATCGCGATCGGCGGCGAGGACACCCTCGGCGTCGCGAAGCGGCTGACCGACGACGGCGTCGGCGTGGTCGGCGTGCCCAAGACGATCGACAACGACCTGGGCGCCACCGACTACACGTTCGGCTTCGACACCGCGGTGTCCATCGCGACCGAGGCGATCGACCGGCTGCACACCACCGCGGAGTCGCACCACCGCGCGCTGGTGATCGAGGTCATGGGCCGGCACGCCGGCTGGATCGCGCTGCACTCCGGCGTGGCCGGCGGCGCGAGCGTGATCCTCATGCCGGAGCGCGAGTTCTCCGTCGACCAGGTCGTGGAGTGGGTCGAGCGCCGGTTCGAGCGCGAGTACGCGCCGATCATCGTGGTCGCCGAGGGCGCGCTGCCCGAGGGCGGCCAGGAGAAGCTGCTGACCGGCGAGAAGGACTCCTTCGGGCACGTCCGCCTCGGCGGCATCGGCAACTGGCTGGCCGACGAGATCGCCCACCGCACCGGCAAGGAGTCCCGGGCCGTAGTGCTCGGGCACGTGCAGCGCGGTGGCACGCCGACCGCGTACGACCGCGTGCTCGCCACGCGCTTCGGCCTGCACGCGGTGGACGCGGTGGCCGACGGCGACTTCGGCGTGATGGTGGCGCTGAAGGGCACCGACATCGTGCGCGTGAAGCTGTCGGAGGCGACCGCCGAGCTCAAGACCGTGCCGCTGGAGCGTTACGAAGAGGCCGAGGTCTTCTTCGGCTGAGTCCGGCCCACGCCGGGTGGGGCCAGCCCCACCCGGCGTACGGGGGCGCGCGGGATTCCGGGTGCCTCCGGTCGATCATTACCTTCGCTGCCATGCGGATCCTCTTGGCGGGCTTGGCCCTGCTCTCACTGGCGGCGGTTCCCGGTTCCACAGTGTCCACAGTGGACGGACGGTGGCAGACCGATGGCTACGGGCGGCTCGTGGCGGTCTCCGGCGGCCGGCTGACCACCTACGACGTCACTTCGGTCAGCTGCCTGCCGGGCTCGCTCACCGGGACCGGTGACGGCACGACGTTCACCACGAACGAGGGCACCGTCGCCACGGTCCGCCAGCGCACATTGAGCTTCGACGGTGACCTGGGCGTGCGACCGCTGCGCCGCTTGCCGGGCGGGCTGCCCCGCGCTTGCCAGGCGGCGCCGGACCGGAGCGCACTGTCCACTTTCGACGTCTTCTGGCACACCTACGCCGAGAACTACCCGTTTTTCCCGGCAAAGGGCGTCGACTGGCGGGCCGAAGGCCAGGCTGCGCGAGCCGAGGTCGCCGCGCACCCGGAACGGCTGTACGACGTCCTTTGTGGACTGATCACCCCTTTGCACGACGCGCATGTCGGCCTGCTGACGCCGGACAAGCGCTGCACCTCGCCGCGGCCGGGCACACCGGATCCGTCGATCATCCCGCGAGCCGTTGCCGTGACGGACGCCGCGCTCGGCGCTCCGGCGCAGCGCTGGGCGGACGGGGCGATCGCGTACGCCGATCTGCCGGGCGGCCTCGGCTACCTGCGGATCACCGGCTTCCAGGGCTACACCGACACGTTCGCCGGGGACCGCGCGGTGCTGGAGCATGCGCTCGACGGCATCTTCACCGCTTCCCGCGTGGGATCGCTGCACGGGCTGGTGCTCGACTTGCGGGTGAACGGCGGCGGCGCCGACCCGCTCGGCCTTGCCGTCGCGGCCAGGCTGACCGACGCGCCGCACTTCGCCTACGCCAAGCGCGCCCGCAACGACCCGGCCGACCCGGCGCGGTTCACCGCACCGCAGCCGTTCACCGTGCGTCCGGCCGCCGGACCGCACTACACCGGCCCGCTCGCCGTGCTGGTGGGGAACCTCGACGTGTCGGCGGGGGAGACGTTCACGCAGGCGCTGCTCAACCGCGCGCCGCGGCCCGTGCTGATCGGCGAGAACACCCAGGGCGTCTACTCCGACACGATGGACCGGACGCTGCCGGAGCCGGGCTGGACGGCCGTCGTGCCCAACGAGGAGTACCTCGACCCGCGCGGGCGCACGTACGACGGCACCGGCATCAGCCCCGACGTCCGCACGCCGGTCTTCACCCCGGCCGAGCTGGCGGCCGGCCGCGACACCGCACTGGCCACGGCGCGCCGCGTCCTGAGCGGCCGTTGACCCGGGGCTGCCGCGATCACGGGGATCGGCTCTAGGTGTACTGAGCAAGGTGCGGGATGCAGTGGATGACGCTTTTGCCTCGCTCAGTGCGGGGACAGCGTCATTCGCTGCATCAAAGGCGGCGAGTGTGACCACGTGGAGCAGCCATTGCCAGACACGGCTCTAGGACGCCTGCCACGGCGGCCGGGCCCAGTCCCAGTGCGGCACCGGCTCGTCCGTGGCCGGCCCGGCGCCGGGCGCCGAGAACAGCACGGCCAGCCGGCTGCCCCACTCCAGGTATCCGGCGAACGAGGCGCGGAACTCCGGATCGGCGGGCAGCCCGGCCTCGTCGGCGGCGTCGAGCAAGAGCGAAACCCAGCGGCGCCGCTGCTCCTCGGTGATCCCGCGGCCGAGGTGCCTGCCGATCATGTGCGGGTGCCCGCCGTGGTGGGCGGTGTAGTCCGCCGGCCCGCCGAGCACCTCGCCGAGCCAGGTCGCGACGTGCTCGGTGTGGTGCGCGTCCATGGCACGGAAAACCGGCTCCAGCAACGGGTCCTGGAGCACATGGCCGTAGAAGACCTCGGTCAGGCGCACGAGCGCCGGGCCGCCGCCGGCCCACTCGTAGAGCGTGGGCGGACGGGCGCCGCCCGGGCCCGTCACGGCCGTCGGCTCGTAGTGGCGCATCTCCTCGAGGTCCCCGACGTAGTCGCGGATCGCCGCGAAGAACGCCGGGAAGTGCGGGCCGCCGCGGAAGCCTTCGAGGTGGTCCTCGGCCGAAGTCCACCGGATCGCCAGGATGTAGCGCGTAGGGTCCTCGGCGCAGCGGCTGAGGTCGTAGCCGAGGCATGGGGGCGCCTTCGCGAGCGAGACGGCGGCCTCGGCGTACGCGGCCTCGAACGCCGTCGCCCGATCGGCCGGAATGGTGTAGCGCAGGTATTCCACGATCATGCGGCCAGCAGACCGCACCCGGCGCGGCCGGGCAACCACGTACTTTCCGGTGCGTAGCGAGGAGGCCGTGATGACGGGCAGGCGGTACTGGTGCCCGGTCGAGCTCGCCGTCGACGTGATCGGCGGGCGGTGGAAGCCGGTGATCCTGGCGCACCTCAAGGAGGGCGTGCACCGCTACGGCGAACTGCGCCGCCGCATGCCGGGCATCAGCGAGAAGATGCTCACCCAGCAGCTGCGCGAGCTGGCCGCCGACGGGCTCGTCCGCCGCGAGAGCCTCGACGGCCGGGTGCCGCACGTCGAGTACCGGCTCACCGAGGAGGGCGAGGCGCTCGGCCCGGCGCTCACCGCGCTCTACGCCTGGGGCGAACGCCGGGCCGCGGCCACCGGGGTCACGTTCGAAACGCCGGCCTGACGCGTCACTCCGGGTCCGTCGCGTCCGGGTCCGTCGCGTCCAGGTGCCGCTCCAGCGCGTCGAGCCGGCCGGACCAGAACCGGCGGTACGGCGCGAGCCAGGCGTCGACCTCGGCCAGCGGCTCGGGGCGCAGCCGGTAGCAGCGGCGCTGGGCCGCGACCCGCACCGTGACCAGGCCGGCCTCCCGCAGCACGCGCAGGTGCTTGGACACGGCGGGCTGGCTCAGCGCCAGCTCGTCGACCAGTTCGCCGACGGACCGCTCGCCGTCGCGGAGCAGGTCGAGGATCGAGCGGCGGCGGGGCTCGGCGAGGACGTCGAAAGTCTGCATCACACCAGGAAATGTGCCGCGCCACGTTCATGCCTGTCAAGGAATGTTCGAATTGCCCGGTGTTGTATCTGGACTAGACCATTGACCTAATGGTCTAGTCCACTTTACGGTGTGACGGTCCCCACCTCGTCCCGTCACCTGGTGTGACTCCCCGGAGGGAGCCCGGCATGGTAGGTCCGCGCAAGAGGAGCTTCTTGTCCCTGATCGGCACGGTGAGCGCAGTGCTCGCCGGCCTCGCCCTCGCCGCCCCAGCGGCGCCCGCAGCCTCGGACAGAGAAGCCGCGCCGGCGAGCGCGCAGGCGTCCGTCGGCAAGGTCGTCGGCTACTTCACCGAATGGGGTGTCTACGACCGGAACTACCACGTCAAGAACGTCGAGACCTCTGGCTCGGCGGCGAAGCTGACGCACATCAACTACGCGTTCGGCAACGTGACCAACGGCGGCTGCGCGATCGGCGACGCCTACGCCGACTACCAGAAGACCTACGACGCCGCGGGCAGTGTCGACGGCGTCGCCGACACCTGGGACCAGCCGCTGGCCGGCAGCTTCAACCAGCTGAAGAAGCTCAAGGCCAAGCACCCCGGCCTGAAGGTGCTCTGGTCGTTCGGCGGCTGGACCTGGTCCGGCGGCTTCGGCCAGGCCGCGCAGAACCCGGCCGCGTTCGCCGACTCCTGCTACAACCTGGTCAACGACCCCCGCTGGGCCGGCGTGTTCGACGGCATCGACCTCGACTGGGAGTACCCGAACGCCTGCGGCCTGAGCTGTGACACCAGCGGCGCGGCGGCGTTCAAGAACGTGATGGCGGCGATGCGGGCCAAGTTCGGCGCCTCGAAGCTGGTCACCGGGGCCATCACCGCCGACGGCACGAACGGCGGCAAGATCGACGCCGCCGACTACGCGGGCGCCGCGCAGTACGTCGACTGGTACAACGTGATGACCTACGACTACTTCGGCGCCTTCAACGCGCAGGGCCCGACCGCCCCGCACTCGCCGCTGACCTCCTACAACGGCATCCCGACCGCTGGCTTCTACTCCGACGCGGCCATCCAGAAGCTCAAGAGCAAGGGCGTCCCGGCCTCGAAACTGCTGCTGGGCATCGGCTTCTACGGCCGCGGCTGGACCGGCGTCACGCAGGCCACCCCGGGCGGCACCGCCACCGGCGCCGCGGCGGCCAAGTACGAGCCGGGCATCGAGGACTACAAGATCCTCAAGTCCAGCTGCCCGTCAACCGGCACGATCGCCGGCACCGCGTACGCCAAGTGCGGCTCGAACTGGTGGAGCTACGACACCCCGGGCACGATCGCGGGCAAGGTCGGCTACGCCAAGACCCAGGGCCTCGGCGGCGCGATGGTCTGGGAACTCTCGGGCGACACCACCAACGGCGAGCTGATCACGGCCGTCGCCAAGTGACCGTGCCGCAGGAATGACTCCCCGGTGTGGCCGGCGGCGCACGAGCGCGCCGGCCGCACTGGGCGCCACGAAACCGAGCCCGCCGGGAACCTTCCGGCGGGCTCGTCCGGTGTCCGGCAGCAAAACTGTCGGTGCCCCGGATTATCGTGCTGCAGGTGAAGTTCACGGGATTCGGGGAGTACGCCGTCGATTTCTACGACGGGCTGGAGGCCGACAACTCCAAGTCCTACTGGGACCAGAACGTGGCGGTCTACCAGGATGATGTGCGGGCGCCGATGGAGGCGCTGCTCAAGGAGCTGTCGCCCGAGTTCGGCCAGGGCTTCGGCGAGGGCAAGGTGTTCCGGCCGTACCGCGACGTGCGGTTCGCCAAGGACAAGACGCCGTACAAGACCCACTGCGGCGGGGTGATCGAGGCCGGCCGCGGCGGCGGCGCGTACTACGTGGAGCTGGGCCCGGCCGGGCTGCGCGTCGGCGGCGGCTGCTTCCACCTGGCGTCCGACCAGCTGGCGCGCTTCCGCACGGCGGTCGACACCGAGCTGCACGGCCCGGGGCTGGAGAAGATCCTCGCCACGCTCCGGCGCGGCGGCTGGGAGATCAACGGCGACCGGCTCAAGTCGCGCCCGCGCGGCTTCGCCGAGGACCACCCCCGTATCGACCTGCTTCGGTACCGCTCGGTCTACGCGGCCCGCACCTGGGAGCCCGCCGACTTCCTGCACGAGCGCGAGGCGCTGGAGCGCGTCCGCAAGTCGTGGCGGCAGCTGCGGGCGTTCAACGAGTGGGCCCGCGACCACGTCGGGCCGAGCGAGCAGCCCCGCCGGTGACCCCTCCCCGTTCGGAGGAATCCCAGTACGCGCGTACCGGAAACTGGCTGGTCACCGGCCTGCCTGGCCGGCGGATCCGGCTCTGACCAGGGCGAAGAGGGTGGTCACGGCCGCCTTCGGCGGAACCACCGTCCGGCCTACGGCGGTCCGTGACCCGCCAGGTTTCTGAACAGTTCCTCTGAACTTTCGGTATCGGTACAGACGTGGGCTGGACGAAGGACTACTCTCAACGAACGTGAGCCGACGCGCGAAGATCGTTTGTACCCTGGGCCCTGCCACCTCCACGCCGGAGAAGATGCAGGCACTCGTAGACGCCGGAATGGACGTCGCGAGGATGAACTTCAGCCACGGAAGCCACAGCGACCACAAGCAGGTCTACGACCTGGTCCGGTCCGCCGCGGCCCAGAGCGGCCGGTCGGTGGGCATCCTCGCCGACCTGCAGGGCCCGAAGATCCGGCTCGGCACGTTCGCGAGCGGCTCGGTCGAGTGGCACACCGGCGACATCGTCCGGATCACCGTCGAGGACGTCGCCGGCACCCACGACCGGGTCTCCACCACCTACAAGGGACTGGCCAAGGACGCCAAGCCGGGCGACCGCCTGCTCGTCGACGACGGCAAGGTCGGCCTCGTGGTGAAGGGCGTCGAGGGCCCGGACGTGGTGTGTGAGGTGACCGAGGGCGGTCCGGTCAGCAACAACAAGGGCGTTTCGCTGCCCGGCATGGACGTTTCGGTGCCCGCGATGTCCGAAAAGGACATCGAGGACCTGGAGTTCGCACTGCAGCTGGGCGTGGACTTCGTCGCACTGTCGTTCGTGCGCTCGCCGGCCGACATCGACCTGGTGCACCAGGTGATGGACCGCAGCGGCAAGGGCCGGCTGCCGGTGGTCGCCAAGATCGAGAAGCCCGAGGCCGTCTACAACCTCGAGGCGATCGTGCTGGCCTTCGACGCGGTGATGGTGGCCCGCGGCGACCTCGGCGTCGAGCTGCCGCTGGAGCAGGTCCCGCTGGTGCAGAAGCGCGCCATCCAGATCTGCCGCGAGAACGCGAAGCCGGTCATCGTCGCGACGCAGATGCTCGAGTCGATGATCAACAACTCGCGCCCGACCCGCGCCGAGGCGTCCGACGTCGCGAACGCGGTGCTCGACGGCACCGACGCGGTGATGCTCTCGGCGGAAACCGCGGCCGGAAAGTATCCCGTGGAAACCGTGGCAGCGATGGCGCGGGTCTGCATCGAGGCCGAGAAGGAAGACACGCTGTCGCAGGAGCGGCAGCGCCGCGGCCCGCTGGAGGAAGTGGAAGAGGCCATCGCCCGCGCCACCGTCTTCACCGCCAACAATCTCGACATCAAGGCGGTGGCCTCGCTGACGCAGAGCGGCAAGACCGTGCTGCTCATGCCGCGCATGCACACCGCCGTGCCGCTCTATGCCATGAGCTCGGTGATCGAGACGCGGCGCCGCGTGACCCTGTTCAAAGGGGTCTATCCGGTCAAGTTCAAGGGCG
>DASXYS010000040.1:0-29726 GCA_036502365.1 Amycolatopsis sp. | reverse complement strand
GCCTCGGCGGGATGGCCCTGGACGGCGGCGCCCGTCGCGGTGTCGACGATCTGGCCGTCGACTTCCAGCAGCGCCGCCTCCAGCGAAAGGTCCATTGAGGACGGTGGCAGGCCGACCGGGCCGAGGCTGAACGACGCGGACGAACCGTTGTCCGCCACCACGTCCGGCAGCGTGAACCGGTAGTCGGCGTAACGGCTGTCGATGATCTCGATCCCGCCGTAGACGTGGGAGACCGCGGACAGCGCCGTCGCCGCCGTCACGCCTGGCCCGGCGAGGCGGCGGTCCAGCACGAAAACCAGCTCCGGCTCGGCGCGCGGGTGGATCAGCCGCGGGACGGGTTGGCCGGCGGGCAGCACCATCGCGTCGGTCAGCCAGCCCAGCAAGGGCTCACCAATACCCATGCGTTGTTGCTTCGCGCGCGAAGTCAAGCCGAGCTTCACGCCCACCAACGTTTCGCCGCGCTCTCGGCGCAGGCGCAGGGCCTCGTCCTGGATGGCGTACGCCGTCGCGACGTCCAGCTCGGGCCACGACTCGGTCAACGGCGCGCGTGCTTCCGTCGCGGAGAGCAGCTCCACGGCCGCCTCGCGGATGCCGAGACTCATGCGTCCTCCCCGGAAAACACGGCAGTCACGCTGCCAAGGCCGGCCATCGTCGCGACAACCGTGTCGCCGGGGCGCACCGGATGCGCCCGGGTCATCGAGCCCGGCAGCACCACGTGCCCCGGCTCCAGGGTCACGCCGAGCGGGCCGACAGTGTTGGCCAGCCAGACAAGCGCGTTGATCGGCGAGCCCAGCACCGCACCGCCTGCGCCGGTCGCGACCAGTTCCCCGTTCACGTGCAGGGTGCAGCCCGCCAGCCGGAGGTCGACGTCGCCAAGCGCGGTCGGACGGCTGCCGAGCACCACGCCGCCCGACGAAGCGTTGTCGGCGATCGTGTCGACAAGCGCGATGCGCCAATCCTTGATGCGTGAGTCGACGATTTCCAGCGACGGCAGCACGAAGTCGACCGCGCGCACGGCGTCGGCGACCGTGATCCCGGGCCCGCGCAGCGGCGCGCCGAGCACAAACGCCACCTCTGGCTCGATCCGCGGCTGCAGGAATCTCGTGGTCGGGATCGGCTGGTGCTCGAGGTGGAACATCGACCCGGTGAGGTGCCCGTAATCGGGCTGGTCGACGCCCATCTGCCGCTGCATCGCGGCCGAGGCGAGGCCCACCTTGTGCCCGCGAACCGGGTCGCCGGCGTCGACCCAGCGGTGCACCAGCTCCTGCTGGATCCGGTAGGCGTCCTCGGTGGTCGCGGCCGGGAAGGCCTCGACGAGGGGATCGATCGGCTCGCGCGTCTCGTGCGCGCGCTCCAGCCGGGCGACGGCTTCCTTCAGTTCGCTGGCGTCCATGAGCCCCTTCCGACACGACGAACTCTGCCGCGCCGCGCCCGTGCCGACAACACCCTCGTTCCACTGGGCGGTACGACGATTTCTCTCGCTCGATAATCTCTTGCGTGCGAGAGATTATCGGCGTACCGTTTCGGAACACAGGCCCCAGAGAGGACGTGACCCTGATGGCACCCACCGAGTCCGAAGTCGCGAAGCTCGCCGAAGTCCGCGACCGGTTGCGGGACAAACACCTTCACCCCGTCACCGAGCGGCCCGCCACCAGCGGCCGCGGCATCCACCACACGGCGCTGATCTCCAGCGACGTCGAGCGGACCATCGCGTTCTACCAGGACATCCTCGGCTTCCCGCTCACCGAGTTGTTCGAGAACCGCGACTACCCGGGGTCGAGCCACTTCTTCTTCGACGTCGGCAACGGCAACGCGCTCGCCTTCTTCGACCTGCCGGGCCTCGACCTCGGCCCGTACGCGGAAGTACTCGGCGGGCTGCATCACCTCGCGCTGTCCGTGCCGCCCGAACGCTGGGCCGAGCTGCGCGGCCGGCTCGACGACGCCGGCGTCGCCTACCAGCTGGAAAGCAAAACGTCGATCTACTTCCCCGACCCGGACGGCGCCCGCATCGAGCTGATCGCCGACGACCTCGGAGAAATGTACGGCTCGAAGATCGGCTGAAGCCGTGGTCGGCGCGGCCTTCCTCCCTTACCCTGTGGCGCGAGAAGAGGGAGAGCCATGTCCGATTGGTCTTCATCCCGGGCGAAGGCGCGAGTGGACCACCGCGAGCACCTGGACGAACTGGTCGCCCGCATCCGCTTCGAGGTACGGCTGCACCTGAACGAGCCCGCCGCGCTGAGCGCATACGACGATCTCGCCGACGTCTTCACCACCGGCCACGGCGAGTGCGCGGCTCTGCTCAGCCACCGGCGGATACTGCCGTGGTGGGAGCGGCGGCTGCTCGCCCGCTTCGCCCGCCGCTTGCACGGGCGGGCCATCGTGGGCAGCGTCGCCGACGTGCCGGCCGGCGCGGCGGCCGAGGCCGTCCGCGGGTTCCGCACCGAGATCGCCCGCCTCGCCCCGGATTCCGGCGACACGGGCGCCCGCTACGACCTGCAGGGCCGCGGCCTCGCCACGGTGTTCCGCCTCGCCCTCGGCGCCGGCGGCGAGGTGTGGCCGGACCGGCACGACGTCGCCACCACCTCGGCCCGCAACATCCTGACCTGCACCAGCGCGTTCCTGCGACGCAAGCCCTGGCACCTCGTCTGGCCGGTCTACCGGGTCCGCGGGCTGCGGCTGTGGAAGCTGTGACCCGCCCGCGGAATCCCCGTCCGGCCGGGAGCGTTCCACTGGCATGAACCCCGAAGAGATCCTGGCGAGCGCGAACACGATCGCGGTCGTGGGCCTGAGCCGCGACCCGGCGAAGGCAGCCCACGGGGTGCCCGCGACCCTGCAGGCACACGGCTTCCGCATCATCCCGGTCCACCCGTCGGCGACGGAACTGCTCGGCGAGAAGGTCTACCGGTCGTTGAAGGACATCCCGGAGCCGGTGGACCTCGTCGACGTCTTCCGCCCGTCGCCCGAGGCCGCGGGCATCGCGGCGGACGCCGTGGCCATCGGCGCGAAAGCACTGTGGCTGCAGCAAGGCATCGTCTCCGCCGAGGCACGCCGCATCGCGGAGGACGCGGGCCTCGAGTACGTGGAGGACCGCTGCACCGCCGTGGTCCGGGCGGTCGGGGCGATCTCGAAGAACTGACCCGGTGCGGATGACTGCGGCCTGCTGCTCCGTGAACCGGATCGCGGCTGAGCGTTGCAGCATTCATCGCAGGCACCGAGGTCAGGTCACCAGCCGATAACCCACCCCCCGGACCGTCTCGATGGTGTGTGTCCCGAACGGTGCGTCGATCTTCCGCCGCAGGTAGCCCACGTAGACCTCGACCACGTTCTCGTCACCTTCGTAGTGCGCGTCCCAGACGTGGCCGAGGATCTCGTTCTTGGTCAGCGCCGCGCCCTGGCGCCGCAGCAGAAACTCCAGCAGGCCGAACTCGCGCGCGGTCAGCTCGATCCGCTTCTCTCCTCTGTGGACAGTCCGCGCCGCCGGATCGAGCCGGAGGTCGCCGGCTTCGAGCACGGCGGGACGGGCCGGCGCGCCGCGGCGGAGCAATGCGCGCAGGCGGGCGACGAGCACGACGAACGAGAACGGCTTGGACAGGTAGTCGTCGGCACCGAGGTCGAACGCGTCGGCCTCGTCGTATTCGCCGTCCTTGGCGGTGAGCATCAGTACCGGCGTCCAGTTCTGCGCCGCGCGAAGGCGTTTGAGCACGTCGTACCCGGACAGCTCGGGCAGCATGATGTCCAGCACCACGGCGTCGTAGTCGTGCTCGGTGGCCGACCACAGCCCGTCCGGGCCGGTGTGCGCGACGGACACGGTGAAGCCCTCCGCGACCAGGCCGCGGCGCAAGGTCTCCGCGAGTTCACGCTCGTCCTCGACAATCAGCAACCGCATGGTCAGTCCTCCTCCGACAGGTCGAACCGGGGCAGCTCGATGAGGAAGTGTGCGCCGGGGTAGCGGGGGTCGTGGACGTCGGCGTACCGCGCGTGGCCGCCGTGGCGCACGGCGATACCGGCGACGATCGGCAGCCCGAGGCCGGTGCCTCCGTGCCCGCGTTGCCGCGACGCGTCGAGGCGGACGAAACGCTCGAAAATCCGTTCGCGGTCCGCCTCCGCGACGCCGGGCCCGTCGTCGCTGACCTCGACCACCACCATGTCGCCGTGCACCGAGCTGGCGACGCGGATCCGTTCACGGGCGTGGCCGCGGGCGTTGTCCACGAGGTTGCGCACCGCCCGGCGCAGCTGTGCCTCGCTGCCGTGCACTTTCGCGGGGCCGGCGCGCACCTCGATCTCGACCGGCCCTTCCGCGCGCACGCGCTCGGCCTCGGCGCGGACGATGTCGTCGAGGTCCACTTCGGTGCGCGACGGGCGGTCGGTGGTGTCGTCGGTGCGGGCGAGCACCAGCAGGTCGTCGACGAGTTCGCGCAGCCGCGCCGTCTCGCGGGTGATCACCGGGACCAGCTCGCCGGTGGTCTCGGGGTGCTGGGTCGAGACGTCGAGCGCGGTGCTGATGGTCGAGAGCGGCGAGCGCAGTTCATGGCTGGCGTCGGCGACGAAACGGCGTTGCGCGGCCTGCGCGGACGCGAGGCGGCCGAGCATTCCGTTGAGCGTCACGGCCAGGCGGTACACCTCGTCCCCGCCGGGTGGCAGCGGCACGCGCGACGCGAGGTCCCGGGTGGAGATCTCCGCGACGGTGCGGCGCATCTGCTCGACCGGCCGCAGCGCCGAGCCGACCGCGCGGTACACCGCGAAGCCCGCGATACCCAGCAGTGGCAAGGAAATCAGCGCGAGCAGCAGGGTCAGCCGGGTGGACGCCTCGGTGACGGGTTCCAGCGACCGCGCCGAGATGACCGTGAACGGCCCGCCCGGCCCGCTCACCTCCTGTGAGACGACGCGGTATTCGCTGCCGTCGCCGTTGAGCCCGAGTGGCAGGGTCTCGACGGTTTCGTGCCCCAGCGCCGGCCGCGCCGTGGTGAGCGGCGGCTGCCCGGTGATGGCGGGGTCGCTGGCGACGGGATTGCCGTGCGCGTCGAGCACCTGGGTGACGGCCTCGGTGTCCCCGGTGCTGGCGACGGCGCTGGCGGACAGGTCACGCGTGCCTTCCCGGATGAGCTGGATCGCCACCTGACGGCCCGTGCTGCGCGCGCTCTCGGTGACGCTGCGGTCGAGCGACTCCTCGAGCAGCAGCACCACCACGACGCACGCGGTCGCGATGGCGAGCGCCAGCGCCACCACGGCAACCGCGGTGGTGCGCATCCGAACGCCGGTAGCGGCGATAACCTTCACATACGCAGCGTAACGGCCCCAGCCCGTCGAATCGGCAGGCAGCGGCTCAGTCATCCACATCCGGGCACCCCTGTGGACAACTCCGGCCGAACCCGTTTTCCGTCGGGGGGCGGCGGTAGGCTGGGTGTGGGACGCCCCCCCGAGGAGGGCGGGGGTGTCTCCGGGGGTCGTTGCTGGGGCTCGGCAAAGTTCGTTCTCTCGCGGGGTTGGCTGAGGTTCGTTCTCTCGCGGGGTTGGCTGGGGTTTGTTGGGTCGACCGGCTCGTCGGTCAGCTCTGTTCGGTGGTGCGGCCCGAGGTGGCGTTCGGTGGGTTGAGCGCAACCAAAGCCGCGTTGGGGCGGATCGCCCGCCGTCGATCGCGGTGCCGTCGGTACGGCTGACGGCCCCAAAGGCGCCGTCACCCGCCAGGTCATCGGATTCGGCGGGGCAGGGTGGCCAGGCGTTCGGCGCGGAGGACATCGACTTCCGAGACGTCCAAGGGGGGCAGCTCCTGGCCGAGGACCCAGGAAAGCAGCAGGTCCGCCAGCGCCGGGTTGCGGGCCAGTGCCGGGCCGTGGAGGTAAGTGCCCACGACGTGGCCGGTGACGGCGCCCTCCATGCCGTCGCCATTGCCAGTGCCGCGCACGACGCGGCCCAGCGGAGCACTGCCCTCGCCCAGGGTGCTGGCGCCCTGGTGGTTTTCGAAGCCGGTCAGGGGCGTGTCGATCAGGCCGCCGACCACCGCGAGTTCCGCGACAGCGCGGCGGGGGGCCGGCGCCGTGACGACGTCCAGCAAGCCCACACCAGGGTGGTCGGCGCCGTCGAGGCCGCGGAAGCGGGTGCCCAGGATCTGCAGGCCGGCGCACACGCCGAAGACCGTCGCCCCCGCCTCCGCGGCGCGCGTCAGACCGGGTGAGGCCAGCAGGCGGCGCGCGGCCAGCACCTGCGCCGTGTCCTCCCCGCCGCCGAGCAGATAGACGTCCAATGTGGACGGAACCGCACTGTCCAGCGCCACGGGCACGACCTCCGCCTCGTGGCCGCGCCACTGCAGCCGCTTGCACAGCACCTGCGCGTTGCCGGAATCCCCATAGGTGCCAAGGACTTCGGGCAACAGCAGTCCGATCCGGACGGTCGAGTCAGCCACCGGGGAGCCGGTCCACCAGGTCACGGAAGGCGGTGTAGTTCGCGACGATCTCGACGCCGCCCGGAGGCAGGGAATCGATGGCACGCACCGGGTCCGCCGCGGTCCAGTGCGCCACCTCCGCGTAACACAGCCGCACGGCGAGGTCCGCCGAGCGCTCGCCGGTGACCACGACCTGACGGCCGCGCAGCCGCTCGAAATGGACGTCCCACAGCCAGGACAGGTCCCGTCCGTCGGCCTCCTGCGCGTTGACCGCGACGACAACCGGGGTGTCCTCGTCCAGCACCCGCAGCGTTTCCGCCCAGCCGGCCGGGTTCTTGGCCAGCATGAGCCGCACCGAATGGCGCGTGCGGCGCACGGTCCGGTACCGGCCGCCGATGTCGGTGATCGTCCGCAGCCGGGCCGCGGCCGTGTGCGGCGGGACGCCGACGCAGTGCGCGGCCGCCAGCGCCAGCGCGGCGTTGGCCCGGTTCGCCTCGCCGGGCAGCCGCAGGTCCAGGTCGACCTCCCGGCCGCCGGGCGTCGTCACCAGCTCGCCCTCCAGCACCCAAGACGGCTGCGGGCGCGCGAAACCACACTCGCAGTGCCAGGTCGCCGCGGCGTGTTTCACCGCGCTGCCACAGCGCGGGCAGGTCGTCGCGTCGCCCGACCAGCGACGGCCGGTGCCCACCCACACCGGACGCGCGGCGGCCGACGCGGCCGACGTCACGAGCACGTCGTCACAGTTCGCGACCACCGCGGTCCGCGGCAGCAACGCGATCGCCGCCCGCAGGTCACGCTCGATGCCACGGACCTCCCCGACGCGGTCGAGCTGGTCACGGCTCAGGTTCAGCAGCACAAGCACCGCGGGCCGCACCTGCGCGGCCACCCACGGCACGTACGTCTCGTCGACCTCCAGCACCGCATAAGGCGCGTCCGGCCGCGCGGCCAGCGCCGCGACGACACCGTCCGGCATGTTCGCGCCATCGCCGTTCGACGCGACGTCGGCGAGCGCCTCGAGCGCACGGGTGACCATCAGCGCCGTGGTCGTCTTGCCGTTGGTGCCGGTGACGAGCACGACGGTGCGTTCACGGCCGAGCCGGCGCAGCACGTCCGGATCGAGCTTCAACGTCACCCGTCCGCCGATCACCCCGCCGCGGCCGAGGCCGGTGGCGCGGGAGAGCCGTGCGGTCAGCCGCCCGGTGGCGATGGACATGCGGGTGCGCAAGTGGGTAGGGGACATCAGAGCCAGACCATGACTCGCGGGCGTTGTGATTTCCCTGAGAGCGTGACTCCAGTCTCACCCTCAGTCTCACCCTCGAGTTTGTTAGTTTCCCTAACGATCGGAGGTTGAACCATTCAGGGCATCTCTCAGCCCAGCGCAAGAGAGGTATGTGAAAGATCTTCCGCCCATACATCGGAGGTGTTAACGTCCAACCCCGCCTAGCGGAAACACGTACCGCTGAACGGGAAGACGACCTGGTGGAGGCCGACGTGGACACGGAACGCGGGCTGGAGCAGAGCGGCACGCTGGAGCGCGGACTCGCCGTGCTCGAGCACGTCGGGCAGCACCAGGAGATTTCCACCAACGCGATCGCACGGCAACTGGGTCTTTCCCGCAGCGCCGCGTACCGCATCGTCGGGACCCTGAAGAAGCTCGAATACCTCGAGGCGGACAGCGTCACCGGGCGCGTGCGCCTCGGCACCCGGCTGGTCGAGCTGGGCGCCCGCGCGATGGCCGCGACCGACCTGCACCGCTGCGCGCCGCGCTACCTCGCGTCGCTGGCCGAGCGCTCCGGTGAGACGACCTACCTCGCGGTGCCGGACAACGACGCCATGGTCTACGTGGCCACGGAACGCAGCGCCAGCGCCGTCACGCTCGCCTGCCGCCTCGGCACCCGGCGGCCGCAGCACGCGACGTCGCTGGGCAAGGCGTGGCTCTCCGCGCTGCCCGAGCCCGACCGGCTCGAGCGCATCCGCCGGATGAAGCTGGACAGCCTGACGCTCAAGACGATCATCGACCCCAGCCGTCTGCTCGACGACCTCGCGAAGGCGAGCCGCCGCGGCTGGGCGATCGACGACGTCGAGAACGAGCCCGACGTCGGCTGCGTCGCGGCCGCCGTGCGCGACCACTCCGGCCGTCCGATCGCCGCCATCAGCGTCGCGGGCCCGGCACAACGGGTGCTGCGACGTGTCGAGGAACTCGGCGCGACCGTCGCGGGCACCGCCGCGGCGCTCTCGCTGCGGCTCGGTTACGTCCGCAGCCGCTAGACCCGTTTTCGGCCAAGGAGCAGCAAAGGAGCTGACCCGTGACCTGGATCCAGGACTATCAGCCGGCGGGCGGGCTGTGGTTCTCCGCGCTGCTGGCCGCACTCCCGATCATCGTGCTGCTGGTCTCGCTGGGCGTGGTCAAGCTGTCCGCGCACCTTTCGGCGGCGCTGGCGCTGGTCACCGCGGTGCTGGTCGCGCTGCTGCTGTACCGGATGCCGGCCGGGCTCGCGTTCGACTCGGCAGCCATGGGCGTGCTGTTCGGCGTGTGGTCGGTCGCCTGGATCGCGTTCCACGCCGTGTACTTCCACAACGTCACAGTCACCACCGGCCGGTTCACCCACATCAAGCGGGTGCTCGCGGGCTTCAGCGAGGACCGGCGGCTGCAGGCGCTGCTGATCGCGTTCAGCTTCGGCGCGCTGCTGGAAGGCGTCGCGGGCGGCGGCTCGCCGATCGCGATCACGGCCGCGATGATGGCCGCGCTCGGCTTCCCGCCGGTGAAGGCCGTGGTGCTGGCGCTGCTCGCGAACACCGCGCCGGTGGCGTTCGGCGGGCTCGGCAACCCGCTGATCGTGCTCGGCCGGATCACCGCGCCGATCATGCACCTCAAGCCGGAGGAGGCGACCGCGGCGTTCTCGTCGATGGTCGGGCGGCAGGTGCCGTTCCTGGCCGTGATCATCCCCGCGTTCCTCGTCGTGGTGCTGGCCGGCTGGAAGAAGATGCTGGAAGTCTGGCCTGCCGTCGTGACGGCCGGGGTCGCGTTCGCCCTGATGCAGTTCGTGGCGTCGAACTACATCAGCGCCAGCCTCGTGGACGTGCTCGCCGCGCTCACCGCGATGGCCGCGCTGTGGGTCCTCACCCGGTTCTGGCAGCCGAAAACCGTGTGGCGCTTCGATGGCGAGGAACCGGCGAAGGCGGACAGCAGCGCGGAGAAATCCGAACGCGGCGCGTTCTACGCGTGGACGCCGTACATCATCCTGATCGTGGCGATCTTCGCCTCGCGCATCGGCACGATCTTCGCGCACCTGCCGTCCTGGCTGGACCTGACGAAGCTGCTGCATCGGGCCGACTGGGTGTTCGCCTGGCCGGGCCTGCACAACCAAGTGATCCAGCACGCGCCGATCACGCCCAAGGACACGCCGTACGCGGCCATGTTCACCGTCGACTTCCTGTTCTCACCCGGCACCGTGGCCCTGATCGCGGCGGTGATCGCCGGGTTCGTGCTGGGCGCGAAGCCGAAGCAGCTCCTCAGCGCGTATCGCGCCACGCTGTACCAGATGCGCTGGGCGCTGGCGACGATCTTCATGATCCTGGCGATCGCGTTCGTGATGAACTACTCCGGCGCGACGCAGACGCTCGGCCTCGCGCTCGCCACCACCGGCGCCGTTTTCCCGCTGTTCTCCGCCTACATCGGCTGGCTCGGCGTGTTCCTCACCGGTTCGGACGCGTCGACCAACAGCCTGTTCGGCCCCATGCAGGTGATCTCCGCGCAGCAGCTGCACCTGAGCCCGGTGCTGGCCGGCGCCACGAACACCTCCGGCGGGGTGATGGGGAAGATGATCTCGCCGCAGAACCTGGCCATCGGCGCGACGGCGATCGGGCAGAGCGGCAAGGAGGGATCCCTGCTGCGCCAGACGTTCCTGTGGTCGATCGCGCTCACCGCCGTGGTCGGCGTCATCTCGCTGCTGCAGGCGACCGTGCTGGAGTTCATGATCCCCTGACGCGGTCCAGGAAAGCCAGCACGCGCTCGGTGAGCAGCGCGGCCGCGGGCCCGTCGTAGTCGGGCAGGCTCCGGTCGGCGAACAGGTGCCGGTCGCCGGGGTAAAGGAACAGCTCGGCGTCCGCGACGTCCGCCAGGAGTTCGCGGGCCGCGTCGAGGTCGCCGTCCTCGACGAAAAGCTCGTCCGAGTCCATGCCGTGCACCTGCACCGGCACGCTCGACGGCCAGGCGTCGCCGAACTCCGAAACCGGGACACACGCGTGGAACAGCAGTGCGCCCACCGCGCCGGGACGGGTCTGGGCCAGCAGCTGCGCGGGCATCGCGCCGAGCGAGAACCCGGCGTAGACCAGCTCGCCGGGCAGGTCCGCGACGGCCTGCTTCCCACGTTCGCGAACCGTGCCGAAGCCGATCTCCTTCGCGTAGGCCAGCCCTTCGTCGAACGTCTCGAAGACGTGGCCGTCGTAGAGGTCCGGCGTGTGCACGGTGTGACCGGCCTTTTCCAGCGCCTCGGCGAAATCGCGGACGCCGGGCGTCAGCCCGTACAGGTGGTGGAACAGGGCCACTTCAGTCATCAGTTCTCCCAGTTTTCAGCAGGACGCCGCGCGGTCCAGCAGCAGAGTGCGTTCCCGCGCGTTGCCGGTGAGCCCGGCGGCGCGTTCGAATTCCGTCTTGGCCTCGGCGAAACGGCCCAGCTTCACCAGCAAATCGCCGCGCACGCTGGGCAACAGGTGGTAGGCCTTCAACGCCGGCTCGTCGAGCAGCCGGTCGACCAGCTCGAGCCCGGCTGCCGGGCCGGAAGCCATCGAAACGGCCACGGCCCGGTTCAGCTCGATCACCGGCGATGGCGTGATCTGGGCCAGACCTGCATACAGGGCAGCGATTCTGTCCCAGTCCGTCTCGTCCGGAGTCCGGGCACGCGCGTGGCAGGCGGCGATCGCGGCCTGCGCCGAATACGGGCCGTAGGCGCCGCCGGCCAGCTCCTCCGAGCGGGCCAGCGCGGCGAGGCCACGGCGGACGAGCAGCTGGTCCCAGCGCCCGCGGTCCTGGTCCATCAGCAGCACCGGCTCGCCGTTCGGGCCGGTGCGCGCGGCCGAACGCGACGCCTGGATCTCCAGCAGCGCGACGAGCCCGTGCACCTCCGGCTCCGCCGGCATCAGCCCGGTGAGCACCCGGCCGAGGCGCAGCGCGTCCTCGCACAGCGCCGGGCGCATCCAGTCGTCGCCGCGCGTGGCGGAGTAGCCCTCGTTGAAGACCAGGTAGATCACTTCCAGCACCGACGAAAGCCGCGCGACACGTTCTTCGCCCACCGGCACCTCGAACGGGACCTTCGCGTCGGCCAGCGATTTCTTCGCGCGCACGATCCGCTGCGCGATCGTCGACTCTTTGACGAGGAACGCGCGCGCGATCTCGTCCGTGGTCAGCCCGCCGAGCATCCGGAGGGTGAGGGCCACGCGGGCCTGGGTGGACAGCACGGAGTGACAGGCCGTGAACACCAGGCGGAGCAGGTCGTCCTCGATGTGCTCCTCGTCGAGCACCGCGTCGAAGTCCGGCAGCACGCCTTCGCCGACGCGCTGTTCGCGGCCCAGCTCGTCGAGCTTGCGGCCGAGGTTCTCGTTGCGCCGGAACTGGTCGATCGCGCGCCGCTTCGCCGTGGTCGTCAGCCAGGCGCCGGGGTTGCGCGGCACGCCGGTCTCCGGCCACTGCTCCAGGGCGGCGACCAGCGCGTCCTGCGCCAGCTCCTCGGCTAGCCCGACGTCGCGCACCATCCGCGCGAGCCCCGCGATGACGCGTGCGGACTCGATCCGCCACACCGCCTCGACGGCGCCGCGCGTCCCCTGCGTCTCCACCGGCCCATCACACAGGGCCGCCCGCCCGAGGGCAACCCTCGGGCGGGCGCGCCGTCACCCGGTTCGGGCGATCCGCGCGGCGCCGGCGGACCGGATCAGTTCTTCGCGCTCTCCGCCCGCAGCTTCTCCTCGGCCTCACGCAGCTCGGGGGTCATGTTGTCGCCGAAGTCCTCGGCTTCGGCGATGCGCCGGATCTCGATCTCGTGGTGGGCGCCGTCGGTGTTCGGCACGCGCTTGACCCACTCGATGACCTCCTCCTTCGAGCGGACCTGCAGGATCCAGAAGCCGGCGATCAGCTCCTTGGTCTCCGCGAACGGCCCGTCGACCACCTTGGGCTCGGCGGTGCCCCCGAACTTGACGCGGGCGCCCTCGGCGCTGGCCGTCAGCCCCTCGCCGGCCAGCATGACCCCGGCGCGGACCAGCTCCTCGTTGAACTTGCCCATCTCCGTGAGCAACTCGGTGCTCGGGATCTGGCCGGCTTCGCTCTCTTCACTGGCCTTCATGATCACCATGAACCGCATCGGAAGATCCTCTCTCTCTCGGTTGCCTTCACTCACGCGTCGATCGGCCGGCCCCCCAATCGACACGGCGGCCGAACTTTTTTCCCGAGGCCGAAACTAGCAGGTCAGACAGCTGCTCGAGGGGCGGAACGGGCGTGGGAGAATTCCCGCTCGTGGCGCTACTCCCCGACGACCTGCGTTCGGCTCTCGACGGCGAGCTGGGCCGGTTCCCCGAATCACGGCTCGCCCAGGCGGTCGACAAACTCAGCACGCGCTACCGGCAGGGCGACGCCGCGACGTCGCCGATCCTGTCCTCGGAGATCGACGTCGCCGCGTACGCCGGCTATCGCATGCCGGCCACGTACGCGGCCGTCGCCGCGGCGTTCGGCGAAGCAGCGGCCGCCGCTCCAAGCTTCGCGCCGCGGACGCAGATCGACATCGGCGGCGGCACGGGCGCGGCGGTCTGGGCGGCGGCGCAGGTGTGGCCGTCACTTTCGAAGTGCGCCGTGATCGAGCAGGTCGCCGGGGCGCTCACGCTCGGCCGGAAGCTCGCGTCGACGGCCGTTTCGCCCGCCGTCCGGGGCACGACCTGGCAGCGCGGCCTCGTGGACCCGGCGTCCGCCCCGCCGGAGGCCGACCTGGTGACCATGTCGTACGTGCTGGGCGAACTGCCCGAACGCAGCCGCGACGACGTCGTCCGCTGGCTCGCCGCGAAGGCCGGCACCGTGGCGCTGATCGAGCCGGGCACGCCCGCGGGCTTCGCGCGGATCCGCGCGGCGCGGGATGTGCTGCGCGGCATGGGCCGTCGCCTCGTGGCGCCGTGCCCGCACGACGGGGAGTGCCCGATCCGCCCGGGCGAGGACTGGTGCCACTTCGCCGCGCGGCTGCCGCGTTCCAGCCTGCACCGGCGCATCAAGGCGAGCACGCTGGGCTTCGAGGACGAGAAGTTCTCGTACGTCGTCGCTTCGGCGGTCCCAGCGGGTGTGGCGGGCCCGGCGGGTGTGACCGGCCCGGCGGCTCTGGGCCCGGACCTGGATCTGGGCCGCCCGGACGCGCGGATCCTGCGGCACCCACGCAAGCACAAGGGCTGGGTGCAACTCGACCTGTGCACTGTGGACGGCCTCGCCCCCGGCGTCACGGTGTCCAAACGCCAGGGCCCCCACTACCGCGCCGCCCGCTCCGCCGAATGGGGCGACGCGTGGAACACGGAGAAATAGACCGGGTCGCCACACCCCCGCACTGGCCACACCCCCGCCCTCCTCAGGGGGCGTCCCATGCCCAGTCTACCGGCGAGGTCTGACGGGGCCGGGGAAAAGCGGGCCTGGAGCAGGAGTTGTCCACAACGGAGGACGGCTGTGGATAGCGACGGCAGTAGGCAACGACGGCGGTAGACAACGACGGCGGTAGACAACGACGGCGGTGGACGAGACCGGCTGAGACTTGATCCGCGGCCCGTGTCCGGATCATCAAGGCGGCTCCGACCACCCCGTGAATCACCGGATCACGGAGAGGACACCGCAGTGATGGACTTCCAGGGCCAGTGCGCCGCCATCGTCGCCCAGACCGAATTGTTGCGGGCCACCGTCGAGGGTGCGGACCTGGGCACGACCGTCCCCTCCTGCCCGGAGTGGACGTTGGGGCAGTTGCTCAACCACGTCGGCGCCGGGCACCGCTGGGCGGAGGAGATCGTCCGCACCCGCGCGGAACACCTGCCGCCCGACCAGGAACTGCGGCACCTCGGCTCGGCCCCGCGGCCGGCCTCCTGGCTGCCCGACGGCGCCCGGAAGCTGGCCGGCACCCTGCACGAAGCCGGTCCCGACGCCCGGCTGGTCACCCCCGTCCCCGCCGGACCGCCCCGCGCCGCCTTCTACGCCCGGCGCTTCATGAACGAGACGGCCATTCACCGCGCGGACGCGACCCTGGCCGTCGGCGCGGAGTTCACGCTGGACCACGACGTCGCGGTGGACGCCATGGAGGAGTGGCTGGAACTCGGCTCGCTGCCCGTCATGCTCGACTACTTCCCCGAGCGGCGCGCCCTGCTCGGCGAAGGCCGCACCGCTCACCTGTCGCCAACCGACGGCGGCAAGAGCAAGAGCAAGGGCTGGACCGTCGACCTCACCGGCGACCTCCTCGCCTGGCACCACGGCGCCCCCACCCAGCCCACCGCGACCATCCAAGCGCCGCTCACAGACCTGCTCCTGATCATCTACGGCCGCCGGCCCGCCAAAACCGCGAACCTCACCGGCGACACCGATTTCCTCGACTTCTACCTCTCCCAGGTGAGCTTCGGCTGAACCTCGTACCCGCGGCCGACCCGGGTTCGGTCCCACGCAGGAGGCAGCCGGGCGGCGAAGCGGGCACGATCGACACCATGACCACGCCCGGAGCCCCATGATCGGCCAACTCCCCTGGACCGGCCGTCGCGGTCCGCTCTTCGCCGAGTCGATCACGCTCGGCCTCCTGGTCGTGCTCGATTCGGTCCTGCTCTTCCGTTCCGGCCCGGCCGTGGGCGCCCTGGCCGGGATCGCCATCGTGTTCGTCCCCGGGCTGGCCCCGGTGGTCGCCGTGCTGGCCGTGCTGCGCCGCCGGTTCCCGGAACAGACCGCGGCGGTCGCCACCGCGGTCTCGGCGCTTTCCTTACTGGGCACGGCGATCACGGCGGTGATCGCGGCGCTCGGCCAGCGCCTCCCGCCCCAGCCCAGCACAGCCGAGGCGCTGGCCATCGCGCTCGTCGTGGGCGCGGCCTGCCACCGGCTCGCGCCGAAACCGGCCTTCGTCCAGGCCGCGCTGGGCGGGGTGGCCACTGTGGCGGCCCCGATCCTCCGTTACGGGATCGGCTCGCCCGAAGCCCTCTTCGCCGCGGCCGCCGCGCTGGCCTGGGGCGCCGCGCTGGCCGTCGGCCTGATCCTGCGCGACGCCGACGCCCGCGCCCGCGCCGAGGTCGTCGAGGTCCGCACCGCCGAACGCCTCCGCCTGGCCCGCGAGCTGCACGACCTGGTGGCCCACCAGATCACCGGCATCGTCGTGCGGGTCCAGGCCGCCCACCGCGTCACCGAGCGCCAGGGCGGCGACACCACGGCGTTCGCCGAGATCGAGACGGCCGGCGCGGAGGCCCTGTCGTCGATGCGCCGGCTCGTCGGCACGCTCCGCACGGACGAGGAGAACCTGTTCGCTCCACCGTCCGGGCTCGCTTCGGCCGTGGACCGAGCGGTGCCCGACGACGGCAGCGTCCGCCTCGAGGTCCCCGACGGCCTCGCGGACCTGACCGCCGCGCCCGAGGTGGTCACCACGGTGCACCGGCTGATCACCGAGTCGCTCACGAACGTCCGGCGGCACGCGCCGCGCGCGACCGAGGTGCGCGTGAGCGTTGGGCACGACCAGCGGAACAGCCTCACCGTCGAGGTGGTCAACGACGGCGCCGCCCGGCCCGCGCGCCCCGGTGGTTACGGACTGATCGGCATGACCGAACGGGTCAGCGCCGTCGGCGGTACGGTTCAGGCCGGGCCGGAGGCCGGGCACCGCTGGCGCGTCGCCGCGCGGCTCCCGCTCGGCCCCGCATGACCCCGTCTTCGAGGAGCCCCCAGTGCCGGTTCGTGTCCTGATCGCCGACGACCAGGCGATGGTCCGGACCGGCTTCCGGCTGATCCTGGAGGGCGAGCCGGACATCGAGGTGGTCGGCGAGGCCGCCGACGGCCAGGACGCCGTGCGCCTCGCCCGCGAACTGCGCCCGGACGTCACGCTGATGGACATCCGGATGCCCGGCATCGACGGACTGCAGGCCACGAAGCTGCTGGCCGGGCCCGAGGTCGCGGACCCGATGCACGTGGTCATGGTGACCACGTTCGGATTGGACGAAAACGTGCACGCAGCCCTTCGCGCCGGCGCGTGCGGCTTCCTCCTGAAGGACGCAGGCGCAACGCTGCTCATCGAGGCCGTGCACGCCGCTTCGCACGGCGAAGCGCTGGTATCGCCCGCTATCACAACGCGGCTGCTGTCCCACTTCGTCGGCAGCGCCCCGCGTCAACAGTCCGAACCGGACAGTCCGCTTACGCAGCGCGAAGTGGACGTCGTCAAGGCCGTCGCGCGCGGTCAGACAAACGCCGAGATCTGCGAATCGCTGGTGGTCTCCCTCTCAACGGTCAAGACACACCTCGCCGCGGCCCAGCGCAAGCTCCGGGCGCGCAACCGCACCGAGATGGCCATCTGGGCGTGGGAGAGCGGCCTCGTCCGCTGACTCCGGCCCGGTTTCGGGCGCCCGCTCCACTTTCACCACGACGGTCCCGGCGACGAGGTCGCCCATCCGCTGGCGCCGGGGAGTGAACAGCATCAGCCCGATTCCCGCCAGGCCCCAGGCGAACCCGTCCACCAGCATGAGCACCGTCCGGATCACGAACGCCCGCAACGGGGGCTGCTCCCTCTCCAGCGTGACGACACGCAGGCGCAGCCAGCGCATCGCCGGTGTCTGCCCATGGTGGCGGTGCGGCCACCAGATCGCGAAGAACCAGAGACCGGCGAAATCCAGCACCATCGCCGTGAGGGCGACAACCGTGACGAAGGGGACCAGCGCGGACAGCCCCGCCGGGCGGAACAGCAGCACCACCAGCGTCGCGAGCAGCAGCAGCGGGACGGCGACGATCAGCTGGTCCAGCAGGTATTGGACGATCCGCCGGCCCACCACGCCGAGTCCGCGCCCTGCTGAAGGCCGGGAAGTGGTCATGGCCCCATCATCACCGTTACCGCCGCCGGGCGCGCGCCGGTCCTCGTTCTCAGGGCTGATGGGGCAACGGAAGTTCGTACTTCGGGCCGATAATCCGCACCCCGCGCACCCGCGAGACTCGAGCCCGATCCGACCGACGGACGAAAGGAACTCCGGTGCGAACTTCCCGAGCAGGACTGGTCGCGGTCACCGCGGCCGTCGTGGCGGCCGCGATGCCCGCCGCGGCGTCCGCGGCCGGTGATCCGCTGGCGCCCTACACCGGCCAGCAGATCACCTGGGGCAGCTGCGCGTTCAAGCTCGCGGGCGGCGCGAAGCCCGCGCAGTGCGCGGAGATCACCGTCCCGCGGGACTGGGCGAACCGGGCCGCGGGCGTCGACCTCAAGGTGTCGATCAGCCGGGTCGCGGCCACCGGCGAGCGGCAGGGCTCGCTGCTGGTGAACCCCGGCGGCCCCGGCGGGCAGGGCAGCTCGCTCGCGGGCGCGCTGGCCGGGCTGGAGCCGTCGGTCAACCAGCTGTACGACCTGATCGGCATGGACCCGCGCGGCACGGGCCAGGAAGGCAGTGCCGACAAGGGTTTCCTGTGCAACGTGCCCAACGGCCGGCTGCCGCAGGGGCCTTTGGACGCCCGCGACCGCTCGGCGTCCAGCATCGCGATGCACCAGCAAACAGCGCGCGCCATCGCCGAGTCCTGCCAGAGCGACGCGCTCGCGCCGTACATCACCACTTGGCAGACCACGCACGACATGGACCTGATCCGCACACTGCTGGGCGACCAGCAGCTGAACTACCTCGGCTACTCCTACGGCACCTGGCTGGGCGCGAAATACGCGTCGATGTTCCCCGAGCACGCGGGCAAGGTCGTGCTCGACTCCAGCATGAACTTCCAGGGCCGCCTGCAGGCCGACTTCGAGGCGTTCCCGGTGATCGACCAGCGCCAGTTCGACGACGTCTACCTGCCGTGGCTGTCGCGGCAGTTCCCCGCCCAGCTGGGCAAGACCCCCGCCGAGGTCAAGCGGACGTGGGAGCGGATTCGCGCCTACTACAAGACGAAGGGCCTTCCGGCGGACAGCTTCGACCACCTCTTCGTCGGCAACGGCAGCCGTGTCCAGTGGCTGCTCGGCGTGCTGGTCCTGACGAAGGGGGCGGCCGCGCTCAACGGCACCGCGACCACCCCTCCGGCCGCGCTGACGGACCAGCTGGATACCCAGTCCCGGACGACGTTCGGCGTCCCGGCCGCCGATCTGACGGTCGCAGATATCGTCAGTCGCCCGCCCGCGCCGGACTACTCGCAGGTGGGCGGAACCCGCTTCGCCGTGGCGTGCGGCGACCAGCCGACGCGCTCCTCGAGCTGGTACAAGCACCTCAGCGACCAGCAGGGCCCGGTGGACCCGCTGGACGGCTGGTCCTACGGGATCACCGAGCCGTGCGGCTTCTGGTCCGACGCGCCGCAGCACGAGCTGCCGGAGCTGCCCGCCCAGGTCAAGCCGAATGTGCTGGTGGTGCAGGGGGAATTCGACCCGCAGACCGGGTACGAGCAGGCGAAGGCGGGCGCGCGCTCGGCCGGGGTCCCGCTGGTGTCGGTGGACAACTCGCCGTTCCACGGGCAGTACGCGCTCAGCGGCAACCCGTGTGTCGACGGCTTGGTGAACACCTTCCTCACCAAGAACTCCCGCCCGGACAGCACCACCTGCCCCGGCGTCCCGCTGCCCGCCGAGAACCAGGTGTACCCGGTGCCCGGACCCGTCGACGGCTCGTCGCACGGCCTCGTCACGCAGCTGCAGGACACGCTTTCCACGCTGCGGCAAGACGTTCAGGACGTGGTCAGCAAACTCAACGAACAGCGTTGACAATCTCTGCGACGCCAGGGCGGAGGCCCGCTCAGTCCCACCGGATCGGGAGGCTCTTCAGGCCGTTCTGGAAGTTCGATCGCAGCCGGACGGGGTCCGCGGCCAGGCGGACCTCGCCCAGCTGGTCGAGCACGGCCGTGAAGACCGCCCGCATCTGGACGCGGGCCAGCTGCGCGCCGAGGCAGAAGTGCGGTCCGTGGCCGAAGGTCAGGTGGTCGCCGGGGGCCCGGGTGACGTCGAAGGCATCCGGGTCACCGAACACGGTCTCGTCGCGGTTCGCCGCGGAGAACCAGACCACCACCTTGTCCCCGGCCTTGATGTCCACATCGGACAGACTGGTGTCCGCGAGTGCGGTGCGGCGGAAGTGCATCACCGGCGTCCACCAGCGGAGCATCTCCTCGACGGCGCCCGGCAGCAGCGAACGGTCCTCGCGCAGCGCGCGGTACTGCTCCGGGTGCGAAAGCAGCGCGAACATCCCGCCGGGCAGGCCGTTGCGCAGGGTTTCGTTGCCCGCCACGGAAAACAGCCAGAACAGGTTCTCGAACTCGTCGATCGAAACGCGGCCGCCCTCGTTATCGACGTGACGCATCAGGTTGCTCATCACGTCGTCGCCAGGGTGGGCGCGCTTGTGCTCGCCGAGGGCGTTCGCGTACGCGTAGAGATCCGGCATCCCGGCGCGCGTGCGCGGGTCCGGCATCGCGCCCTCCGGCCCGGGCGACGGGCGCACGGCGAGCGCGGCGCGGGCCAGATCCGTGACCTCCTCGGGCCGCGCGGTCGCGCTCACCGCGTACTCCGGGTCCTGGTAGCCGATCACGCGGTTGCTCCAGTCGAACATCAGCCGGCGGTCGCGCTCGGGCACGCCGAACACCTCGGCCAGCGTGAGCAGCGGCAGGTCGGCGGCGATGTCCTTGGCGAAGTCGCACTCGCCGCGGTCCGCCACGGCGGCGACCAGCCCGTGCGCCCAGCCCTCGATCCGCTCGGTCAGCCTGCCGATCGCGCGCGGGGTGAACGCCTTCGTCAGCAGCCCGCGCAGGCGGCCGTGGTCCGGCGCGTCCATGTTCAGCATCATCCGGCGCACGTACCGAAGGTCTTCGGCCGTGGCCGGGTCCCGGATCTGCGTACCGCCGAGCTGCGACGAGAAGGTCTGGGGATTACGCAGCACGTGCCGGACGTCGGCGTGACGCAGCACCGCCCAGAAGTCGCCGATCCTGGTCACCGGCGTTTCCCGGCGCAACCGGGCAAGCAGATCGTGGGGCACACCCGAGACATACGTGTCCGGGTCGGCGATCGCGGCACTCGACACGCCTCGACCCTAGCCGTCCGACACCGGCTTCGGGCAGGATCCGACTGGTGGACAAGCTGAAGCTCCGTACCGGCGGATCCGGCGCGCCGCCCGTGCTGCTGCTCCACGGCCTCGGCGCCACCGGCGCGGTCTGGGACCGGCTCGGGGAGCTGCTGCGGCGCCGGCTGCTGGTTCCCGACCTGCCGGGCCACGGCGGGTCGGCGCCGCTGCCGGAGTACTCGTTCGAGGCGCTGGCGGCCGGAGTCGCCGAGGGCCTGGACGAGGCCGGCCCCGTGGTTGTCGCCGGGCATTCGCTCGGTGGCGTCGTCGCGCTGGAGCTGGCGAGCGGGCGGTACGGCCTCGACGTCGCCGGAGTGCTCGCGCTCGGGGTGAAGGTCGAGTGGAGCGCCGAAGAGCTGGCGAAAGCCGCGGCGATGGCGGCGCGCCCACCACGGGTGTTCGAAACCAGGGCGGACGCCGAGGTCGCGTACCTCAAAGTCGCGGGCCTGACCGGCCTCGCGCCCGCCGACCCCGGCGGCGTCACCGAGGCCGGCGGCTGGCGGCTGTCACTGGACCAGGCCGCGTTCGGCGTCGGCGCGCCCGATCTGCCCCGGCTGCTGGCCGGCGCCCGCTGCCCGGTCGTGCTCGCCGCGGGCGCGGACGACCCGATGTCCCGGCCCGAGCAGCTGCGGGCGCTGGCCGCCGATTCCGTCACTTTGCCCGGCCTCGGCCACAACGCCCACGTCGAGGACCCCGCCGCCCTGCTGACGCTGCTGGAACAGCTCTCCCCGAGCGAAGGCTGAGCGGGCGCTTAGGATGGGGCGCGTGAAAACGGACCCCGCGAACCTCGGCATGGCCCAGTTGCTCAAGCTGGAACGACTCGAGGAGAACCTGTTCCGCGGCTCGTGCCACCAGGGCTCGCCGCAGCGGGCGTTCGGCGGCCAGGTCGCGGCGCAGGCGCTCACCGCGGCCGGCGCGACGGTGCCGCCCGAGCGCGGCGTCCACTCGCTGCACGGCTACTTCATCCGCGGCGGCCGCACGGACATGCCGATCATCTACGAGGTCGAGCGCACCCGCGACGGCGGCTCGTTCACCACCCGGCGCGTGGTGGCGATCCAGAACGGCGAGAGCATCTTCAGCCTGTCCGCGTCCTTCCAGAAGGGGGCCGAGAGCAGCGAACACCAGGCGCGCATGCCGGAAGTGCCTGCCCCGGACGAGATCGCCACGATCGAGACCGAGGAGGAGCCGATCGTGCTGGCCGCCATCGAGGTCCGCTTCATCTCCGACCCGGGCAAGGGCCTGCCGGACGTCGGGCGCGGCCCGCGCCAGCGCATGTGGGTGCGTGCGAAGGACACCCTGCCGGACACCCCGCTGGCGCACGTTTGCGCGCTCACCTACATCTCCGACATCCGGTTGGCCGGCACGGCCTGGCTCCCGCACCGCGAAGACCCGGGCACGCCGCAGCTGGCGTCGCTGGACCACGCGGTGTGGTTCCACCGCCCGTTCCGCGCGGACGAATGGCTGCTGTTCGACATGGAGAGCCCCAGCTACGCGGGCACCCGCGGTCTGGCCCACGGCGAGTTCTTCACCACCGACGGCCGGCTCGTCGCGTCCGTGACGCAGGAAGTCCTGATCCGGCACCGACTCTGAGCTGTCAGTCCACAGAGGACTTCAGTTCCCGAGCCGCACCCGAGGTGCCGGCGACGGTGCGGGCTCCGGCGTCGCGCGCGCCGTACTGCCGAGGACCCGCGAAACCTTCAGCGTCTCGATGCCCGCGAGCACCGTGTTGGCCAGCCCCAGCACGAGGTAAACGGCGGCAGGCAAGGAGAACGTGAACGGCCGGACGCCGGACGCCCCCACTAGCAGCGAAACGTGGCAGACCACGAAAACCACCCAGGACGCCGCCGAGAGCACGGTCATCAGGAAGAGCACCGCGCGCAGGAAACGGGTGCGGCGCCAGCGCAGCCGTCCCGTTTTCACCAGATCGGGCTGGCTGACCATGACCAGACCGCAGACGTACCCGCAGAACCCGCCCGCGGCACCGGCGCCCGCGACCAGCGCCGTGGTCGTCTGGTACGCCACCGGAATCCGGTAGGCGGCCAGGATCGCGGCGACGCAGACCAGCAGCCCGAGCGGCAGGTGCGGCCAGCCGAGCCAGGGCAGTTTGCGCTCCATGCGGAGGATCGTCGGCAGGTCGACATCTCGGTACGACCCGGAGTCGGGCAGGGGCATCGCGCCGTTCCTGTTCTTCCGGTTCTTCCGGTGACCGGCGCAGCCTAGGCCAGTGGCGGGCGGGCCGCAAAAACCAGTGACCGGGACGCGAACCGGTGGGCGAATACCCGGACCCGGGAGGTGGCCGCCGTCACCATCGCCCGCGGGCCCGCGGAGCCGGCCGACGCCCTGATCAGCCGCTTGATCGCCGCGGGGCCACCGGGGCCGTTTTCTGTCGGTGGTGCTGGATAGGCTCCGGGCATGAACACCGAAGAAACCACCGTGGCCGCCGAGGAGCTCACGCGGGGCCAGTGGTTCTGGCACGAGCCGGCGCCGGGCCTGAAGTCCTGGCAGCTGCAGGTCGCCGAAGCGGAGCTGACCGCCGACGCCGTCCGCATCATCACCACCGACGACGTCCGCGAGCTGGTCTCCTACCGGCGCACCCGCCGCGTCCGCCTCGCCATGGCCTCCTGACCGCTTTTCCTTTACCGGTTCGGGGAGCCGGATCACTACGAGAAAGCGCCTCGGGACTGCGATCGCAGTCCCGAGGCGCTGGGGGATCTGGGGAAGATTTCCGTTGGCCGGTCACCCGGCGACGGGCCGGCGGTGGTCACCGGACGCTTCGTCGCAAGGGTCGTTCGACCGGTCTTCGAAGCCGGTGGTCACGCCGGGCTGCGGGGCGGCGAGGGCCACCGCCCGGGACCGCCAGGCGAGCACGATCACGACCGCCGGACGAGGATGTCGTTGGCGAGCACGCCGCCGACGTTGCCCGGAGCGTGGTCACCGTTGGCAATCCACTGGTAGAGGTGGCCGATCACGGCACCCCGGAGGAACATGCCGAGGCCGAAGCGGCCCGGAAGCCCAGGAGCGCCAGGCCGAGGTTGCCGAAAGCGATCTCGAACGTGAACGGGGTGCGGGTGAAGCCGATCGCTTCCGCCATGGCGTCCGGGATGGGCCAGGAACGAGACGGTCATCCACAGGCTGCCGAAGCCGAGTGCGCCCATCGCCCACCACCGCTGCCGGATCTCCCGCCGCTTGGCGCGATCGCGGACGCGGCGGGTGCGCACCAGCGCTCCGACGCACGGGACCACCATCCAGATCAGCGGGAAGGCGGCTTGGGCGAGGTAGCTCATCGTGGTACCTGGCCGCCACCCGCCGGCCGGCCGAAATCCTCGAATCCGACTAGCGCGTGGCCGGTTCGGCGTGGTGAATGACGCTTCCGCCGCGCTGAGCGTGGCGAAGGGGGCTTCCGCTGCACCGGGCACCGCAGCTCACAGGTCCCGGTCCCCGATCATCGCCCGCAGCTTCGTCAGCGCGCGGTACTGCGAAATCCGCACGTTCCCCGGCGAAATCCCGAGCGCGACCGCCGTCTCGGCCGAGGACAGGCCCACCACGATCCGCATCACCAGGATCTCCTGCTGCAATCGCGGCAGGACTGACATCAACCGGCCCAGCTGGGCGCCGAGGTCCTCGTGCAACGCGTGTGCCTCCGGTTCGTTGAAGACCAGCGGGCGGTCCGGCAGCTCCGGCACCGGGTTCGACCGGTCCCGCGCCACCGCACGGAACGCATCGGCCACCTTGTTCGCGGCGATCGCCCGCACCAGGTAGAGGAACGAGCCCCCACGGTCCTGATACGAAGGCAGCACCTTCAGCACCGCCAGGCACACTTCCTGCGCCACGTCGTCGGCGGAGAGATAAGACAGGTCCCGCCCGCCGATCCGCGCCCGGCAGTACCGCACCACCGTCGGCTTGATCAAGCGCAGCAACGCCTGCACGGCCTCCGCGTCACCCGTGCGGGCCGCGGTCACGGCGGCCGTGAGGTCACGGTCAAGCGCCTCGGGGCGCGGGGCGGACCCCAGCGCGACGTAGCCGTCGACCGCCCCACCGAGCACTGGGGCCGGCGCGCTGCTGACGATTTCCATACTCACTCCCCGACGATTTCCGCGACTGTTGAACCGGTAATCGGTACGCACCGCGGACCTGTTGCACAAACAATGCCGGTGTCACGTTTCTGTCCATTAACCGACGAGTTCGGACGCCGGGAAAGCACCGAGAATGGGAACACAGAGGTGCTGATTAACGTACTGGGCGAGGGGAAATCACGTTGGCGGACGACAGCGGGTGGCGCACTCTGCCGGATGGCAGGCGGATCAAGTTGCGTGGCAAAGGTGGCAAAGCCGGTGCGGCGGCCGTCGTGGCCGCGCTGGCCATCGCGGGTGGTGGCGCCGGGGTCGGCACACTGGGCGGTGCCGGGGCAGAGGCCGGCGCGGACGCGTTGGCCGGGAACACCGCGGGCGACGTCGTCGACTCGCTGCCCGGCCGTTCACTGAAGACGCGCAAGGCCGAAGCACAGAAGTCGGCGAAGAAGGGGAAGACCGACGAGGCACTGGGCCGGTTCAAGCTCAAGCGGCTCAAGAAGCAGGCCGAGCACGAATTCGACTGCCTCGCGGCTTCGGACGGGAAAGTGCGGGAGTTCCTGGCGCGCACACCGTGCACCTCGCTGGACCGGATGCTGCTGGCGGTCGGCGACGGTCACGGCGACGCCGCCGTGATCTCGGTCGTGCGCGTGGGGTTCCGCAGCGCGAAGCAGGCGACGGCGTTCGAGAAGATCGAGCGGGTCCAAGGCAGCGGGGACGTGCGGCCGCTCGAAATCGCCGCCGTGCTCGGGCTGACCGGCGTCCGCATCAGCGGCCGTCACTATCAGTCGCGCGCGGACAAGAACGGGATGATCGTCGCCGAGACCGAAGCCGCCACCGGCCACCTCGGCAACGCCACGCTGGACGCACTGGCCGACGTCGCCGTGTACTTCTGGTGATGTCTCAGCCCGATGAAACGAAGAGGGAGCCGACAAGGGGGCTCGAACCCCTGACCTGCAGTTTACAAGACTGCTGCTCTACCAGCTGAGCTATGTCGGCCTGCGCCGCGAGGCGCAGCCCAAAGTATATCGACCCCCGCGCGCCCGCCTCGTCAGGAGCGTCGGCTACCGCCTCAAAACGGCGAAAACAGCGCGTCCGGCGGGCCTGCGGCACGATCGTCGCAGAACGTGGTGGACGCCACTTCCGGATCCGTGCAACGGTCGGGGCCGGACGGCCGATGGTCCTGGCGGAACGACGAGGAGGTGGGATCGATCATGAAGATCAACGAGCACGCCGACCAGGGGGCTCACCGCAGACGATGGCCGATCCTGGAGCCTCCGCACCCGCGGTCCAGCCAGCGCCATCGGCCGAACCTGTTGCGCCGCCGCGCGTGGCACATCCTGGAGGCGCCGACCGCCGAACAGCCCGTCGTCGACGTCGGGGAAACGCTGGGCCCGCAGCCGCCCGACGACGCGACCGTCAACTTCGTCCTGGACCTCGCTCTCCGGATCGGCGAGGTGCAGATGGCCAGCGGCGCCGGCGCATCCGACGTCACCGCCACGATCATCGCGCTCGCCTCCGCACTCGGACTGCCGCACTGCGAGGTCGACGTCATCTTCACGTCGATCACCGTCACCTGTCACCGCGGCACCGACCTCGCCCCCGTCACGGCGCTGCGCGTGGTGCGCTCCCGCAGCCTCGACTACACGCGGCTGACGGAGGCCGAGATCCTCGTCCGCAAGATCGTCCGCGGCAACATGGGCGCGGAAGAGGCGCACACCGAGTTGCAGCGCATCACCTCCGCGCCGCACCCGTACCCGCGCTGGGTCGCGACGGTCGCGTGGGGCGGGCTGGCCGCGTTCATCACGCTGCTGCTCGGCGGCGGGCCGGACATCGCCGCGGTGGCGTTCGTGATCTCGTCGGTGATCGACCGGCTCGGCCGCTACCTCAATCGCTTCAACCTGCCGTTCTTCTTCCAGCAGGTGGTCGGCGGCCTGGTCGCGACGCTGTCCGCGATGGTGATCGTGAACAGCGGGATCCTCACCACGGACAAACCGACACTGGTCGTCGCCGCGGCGGTCACCGTGCTGCTTTCCGGGCTCTCCACCGTCTCCGCGGTGCAGGACGCGATCACCGGGTACTACGTCACGGCCGCCGGCCGCACCATGGAGACGGCGCTGATGAGTGCCGGGCTGATCGCCGGCGTCGTGCTCGCGCTGAAGATCGCGGTGTTTTTCAAGCTGCCCAGCACTCCGCTGCCGGAAGTCAGCAACTCGACCCTGCAGCAGCTGCCGGTCGTCGTGCTCGGCGGCGCCGGCGCGGCCGCCTGCTTCGCGTTCGCCTCGTATTCGACGCTGCGCGCGATGCTCGTCGCCGCGGCCGCCGGCGCCATCGGCGCGTTTGTGTACGGCGGGCTGATCCTCGTCCACTTCCAGGCCGTCAGCGCGTCGGCCATCGCGGCGACGCTCGTCGGCTTCTGCGGCGGCGTGCTCTCGCGGCGGCTCCGGGTTACGCCGCTCGTCGTAGCCGTGTCCGGGATCACTCCGCTGCTCCCCGGCCTTTCCACCTATCGTGGTCTATACCAATTGGGGGTCGAGCCGGGCGGCAACATCTCCACCCTGATGACGGCCGTCGCCGTCGGACTGGCGCTCGCCGCCGGTGTTGTCCTGGGCGAATACCTCGCGCAACCGGTCCGGTCCGGACTCGGCCGGCTGGAGCGGAAGCTGGCCGGACCGCGGATGGCCGGGCCGATGGAGCCGTCGGAACGGCGTTTGGAGTAATCAGTTGGTCACCGTCCGGTCACCCCGCGCGCGATAGGGTTCGACTGGGGCCGCGACCCGAGGAGAACGAGGGAGCAGCTGTAGTGACCGAAGCGATTGCAGAGCAGAAGAGCACCCCGTCGGCCGACTTCGTCGTGGTGGCCAACCGGCTGCCGGTCGACCTGGAACGCACTTCGGAGGGCAGCCAGCGCTGGACGGCCAGCCCCGGTGGCCTGGTGTCCGCGCTGGAACCGTTCCTGAGATCACGCAAGGGCGCATGGGTCGGCTGGCCCGGCGTGCCCGACGTGGACGTCGACGAGTTCGACGACGACGGACTGGTGCTGCACCCGGTGTCGCTCTCCTCGGCCGAGGTCCGGGACTACTACGAAGGCTTCTCCAACGCCACGCTCTGGCCGCTCTACCACGACGTCGTCGAGAGCCCGGTGTTCGACCGGGCCTGGTGGGACAGCTACGTGAAGGTGAACCGCCGCTTCGCCGAAGCGAGCGCGGAGGTCGCCGCCACCGGCGCCACCGTGTGGATCCAGGACTACCAGCTGCAGCTGGTGCCCACGATGCTGCGTGAGCTGCGCCCCGACCTGCGCATCGGCTTCTTCCTGCACATCCCGTTCCCGCCGGTCGAGCTGTTCATGCAGCTGCCGTGGCGCGCCGAGATCGTGCGCGGCCTGATCGGCGCGGACCTGATCGGCTTCCACCGCCCCGGCGGCGCGCAGAACTTCCTCTGGCTGGCCCGCCAGCTGGTCGGCCTGGAGCCGACCCGCGGCGCCGTCGGCGTCCGGTCCCGGCCCGGCATGGTGCAGGTCGGCGACCGCACCGTGCGCGTCGGCGCGTTCCCGATCTCCATCGACGCCGCCGGCCTGGACAACCTGGCGCGCACGAAGGGCGTGATCGAGCGCGCCAAGGAGATCCGCCGCGACCTCGGCAACCCGAAAACCGTGATGCTCGGCGTCGACCGCCTCGACTACACCAAGGGCATCGACCTGCGCCTCCAGGCGATGCACGAGCTGCTGCACGAGGAGCGGCTGCGGCCGGAGGACGTCGCGTTCGTGCAGCTGGCCACCCCGAGCCGCGAGCGGGTGGAGCACTACCAGCGGATGCGCGGCGAGATCGAGCAGATGGTCGGCCGGATCAACGGCGAGTTCGCCCGCGTGGGTCACCCGGTCGTGCACTACCTGCACCAATCCGTCGACCGCACCGAGCTGGCCGCGTTCTTCTCCGCCGCGGACGTCATGGTGGTGACTCCGCTGCGCGACGGGATGAACCTCGTGTGCAAGGAGTACGTCGCCTGCCGCCACGATCTCGGCGGCGCTCTGGTGCTCAGCGAGTTCGCCGGCGCGGCGTCCGAACTGACCAGTGCGTTCCTGGTCAATCCCCATGACCTGGACGGGGTGAAGAACGCGTTGGAGGCTGCCATTACGCTCGACCCAGCCGAGGGCCGACGCAGGATGCGCGCCATGCGTCGACAGGTCCTCACCCACGACGTCGACCGGTGGGCGCGCTCGTTCCTGCAGGCGCTGGGTGCGGAGCCGGTCGACTGACCCTCCCCCGTACCGCGCTGGACCTCCTTAGGAGGAGTGTTGACCGCCGAGGCGTTGCCTGCGGAGTTACGGCGCACGATCGTGCAGATCGCCCGTACCCCGCGCCTGCTGGTCGCCTGCGACTACGACGGCACGTTGGCTCCGATCACCGCGAACCCGGACGAAGCCCGGCCGCTGCCCGAGTCGGTCGGAGCGCTCAGATCGCTGGCCGGACTGCACGAGACGACGACCGCGGTCATCTCGGGCCGGGCGCTGCGCGACCTGGCGACGCTGTCGCGGCTGCCGTCCGAGGTGAACCTCGTCGGCAGCCACGGGTCCGAGTTCGACATCGGGTTCATCCACGCCCTCGACGACGAGGCCCGCGCATTGCACCGCCGGCTCGAGTCGGAACTCGAGACGCTGGTGCTCGACGTGCCGGGTGTGTCGCTGGAAGTGAAGCCCGCGAGCATCGCGGTCCACGTCCGCCGGGCCGAGCACGAGGCCGGCCGCCGGGTGCTCGCCGACGTGCACGAGGGCCCGTGCACCTGGCCGGGCGTGTCCACCACCGACGGCAAGGAGGTGGTGGAGCTCGCGGTCGTCCAGACGGACAAGGGCAACGCGCTCGACACCCTCCGCCACCAGGTCGGCGCGACCGCCGCGATCTTCCTCGGCGACGACGTGACCGACGAGAAGGCGTTCGCCCGCCTGTCCGGCCCCGACCTCGGCATCAAGGTGGGTGACGGCGAGACGCTGGCCGCCTACCGCGTGCCGGACACGGTCGACGTCGCGCTGGTGCTCGCGTTTGTGC
>DASXYS010000039.1:0-25756 GCA_036502365.1 Amycolatopsis sp. | reverse complement strand
CAGGTCGACGCCATCGTCGCGACTCGGCTGGCAGGGAAAAATCCCTCTTCGCTGCGGGCTGCCGTCAATCGAGTCGTGCAAAAAGTTGATGCTGAAGGTTACGAGCGACGGTCCCGGGCTCGGCGACGCGAACGCAGCGTCTGCCTTATCCACCAGGACGAAACCATGGCCACTCTGCTCTGCGACCTTCCCGTCGAACAGGCATCCGCCATCTACACCTCGCTCGACCAGCACGCCCGGCAGCTCCGTCGTCACGGCGACGAACGAACGCTCGAACAACTACGCGCCGATGCCCTCTCCGATCGGCTGCTCAACCGATCCGCCGGAAACAGCGGCATCGCACCCGTCATCTATGTCTATGTCGACCTGTTGACTCTGGCCGGGCTCAACGAGGATCCCGCCGAGCTGGCCGGCAATGGCACCATCCCCGCTTGGCTCGGGCGGGAACTCGCAGGCGACCCCAACTCGGTGTGGCGCCGCATCATCACCGAGCCCGATACCGGCCAGGTCCTCAGCGTCGGGCGCACCCGCTACCGGCCACCCGCCGCCCTCACCGATCTCATCCAAGCCCGCGATCGCGTGTGCCAGCACCCCGGATGCCACCGGCCCTCCCAATACAGCGACATCGACCACACCCATGACTTCGCGAAAGGCGGCCACACCGCCGAAAACAACCTCGCCCCGCGCTGCGCGAACCACCACCACCTCAAAGACCAGCCCGGGTGGGCCTACACCACAAAACCCGGCGGCGAAGGCGCCATCACCACACCGTCCGGACGGACCTACACCACCAAACCCGCGCCACTACACGAAAGCCGGACACGAATCCGGCGAAGGCCAGGCCCGGCTACAAGCTGCGCAGCGCCTCGCTCAACGCAGCATGCGCGTCAACCAGTGAAGGCCCATACCAGGTCAGATACCGCCCCGAAACCAGCACCGGCCGAGCCTCTGGAAAGAAGCCCGGCCCGTCCTCGGCGGTGAACTCGTACGGTTCGTCCGGCAGAACCACCAGGTCGTCCGCCCGAGTCTGCAGCTCGTCGATCGGGGGGCGCGGGTAGCGCTCAGCCGAGTCCGCGTAGGCGTTCTCCACGCCGACGCGGCGCAGCACGTCACCGGCGAAGGTGTCGCGGCCCAGGACGATCCACGGCTTGCGCCACACCGGCACCACCGCGCGGTGCCAGACCGGCGCGGCCTCCCGCCACAGCTCCTCGGCCTCCACCAGCCACGTCGGCTCGGCGATGCCGTAGGCCTGGGTCAGGATTCGGCGCAGGGAGCCCAGCGCGGCCGGGACGGTGGCGCTGGCTTCCATTACCCACACCGGGATTCCGTTGGCGCGCAGGCGTTCCACGTCCTCCGGGCGGTTCTCCTCCGAGTTCGCCAGCACCAGGTCCGGGGCCAGCTCCAGCACACGGTCCAGGTTCGGGTACTTCGAGCCGCCGACCCGAGTGACGTCCAATGTGGACGGGTGTGTGCAGTAGTCCGTGGCTCCGGCCAAGCGGCCCGGCGCGCTCACTGCGACCGCCTCCGTCAGCGACGGGACCAGCGAGACCACCCGCGACGGCTCTCCATCAACCGGCACCAGCTCACCCAGGTCGTCTACCAGTTCGCGGCTCCTCATACGCGTTCGAACAACACCTTTCGCTTGTCGACGTCGACGGCGGTCAGCCGCACGCCGATGCGCTCGCCCTCCGGGAAACGCTCCCCTGCGCACTTCGCCATCACCGGCGGGTCCTCCACCAGGATCTCCGCCCTCGTCTCCTCCGCGCGCAGCACCACGGCCGTGAACTCGCCGCCCACGCGCTCAGCCAGCACCCACGCCTCCACCTGGTCGATACAGGCCCGCTCGACGCGCGCGGCCAGCACGTCCGAAGCGGACATCTTCGACGGCACCTCCTCCAGCGCCTCCCGCGCCCAGGACGGCACCTCGCGCCCCGCCGTCACCGCCAGGCAGACCTCCGTGGCGAAGCGGTCGACCAGCCGCCGGATCGGGGCGGTGACGTGCGCGTACGCACCGCCGATGCCCGCGTGCGTGTCGAGACCGGGGCGCTCGCCGTCGAACGACGTGTAGCCCGCGCCGCGCAGGAGCCGCGTTGTGTCCGCGTACAACGCCATCGACGAGGGCCGCCCGGGGTCCAAAGAGGACAGGAGCTCCGAGACCGTCTGCCCCTCGGGCCAGGCCACGCCCAGCGCGTGCGCCGAGCGGCGCAGCCACTCCACCGCGTCCGGTTCCGGCGGCGGCAGCGTGCGGAGGACGCCGACCCGCGCGTCCAGCATGATCTGCGCGGCGGCCATTCCGGTGAGCAGCGAGATCTCCGCGTTCCAGGCGTCGACGGCGGTGCGGGGCCGGCGGGCGAGCGCCCAGCCCCCGTCGGCGTCGCCGCTGATTTCCTGCTCCGGCAGCTGCAATTCCACGGCCCCACGGCGGACGGCCAGCTCACGCCGGACCCGGCCCAGCTCCGGCAGCGCGGCCACGGACGGATGCGAGCGGCCGGCGTCGAGCGCGGCCTGCACCGTCTCGTAATCGAACTGCTCGGTGGACCGGACCAGCGCTCGGCGAACGCGCGTTTCCGTCGGCTCGCCGCCCTCGTCCACGTCGATCGTCCACAGCACGGCCGGACGGACCTCGCCGGGCAGCAAACTCGCGGCGCCTTCGGACAGCACGGGCGGGTGGAGCGGGACGTTGCCGTCGGGCAGGTACAGCGTCTGGCCGCGGCGGCGGGCCTCGCGGTCCAGCGCGCCGCCGGGCGGGACGAACGCCGCCAGGTCCGCGATCGCGTAATGCACCCGGAAGCCGCGGCGGGTGCGCTCGACGAGCATCGCCTGGTCGAGGTCCTTGGAGCCGGGCGGGTCGATGGTGACGAACGGCAGGTCCGTCACGTCCTCGCGGCCGCCGGCCGACGCGAGCGGGTCGAGCACCGACTGCTCCGCCTCGGCCAGCACCTCGGGACCGAAGGACTCCGGCAGCGCGAACTCGGCCCGGAGACGACCGAAGTCCCCTCCCGCCGCGTGTGTCCTGATCACGAGTGGAGGCACCACACAACAGTATCCCGCTCAAGCGGCCGTGATCGCCCGTTCGGGCGCGCGCCGGTCGGGTGTACGTTGAGCCCGTCCAACAATGAAAACCATCTTCATTTCCGAAAGGGTTTCGCCGTGAAGATCGCGTTCGTCGGCAAGGGCGGCAGCGGGAAGACCACGCTGTCCTCGCTGTTCGTTTCGTACCTCGCCGACGCCGGCCAGCCGGTGCTGGCGATCGACGCCGACATCAACCAGCACCTCGCCGTGGCACTGGGCGCCACCGAGGAGCAGGCCCTCGCCTGGCCGACGCTGGGCGACAACATGGCGTTGATCAAGGAGTACCTGCGCGGCGCCAACCCGCGGATCCCGGACGCCGCCTCGATGATCAAGACCACCCCGCCCGGCCGCGGTTCCCGCCTGGTCAAGCCGTTCGAGGACAACCCGGTCTTCGACGCGTGCTTCCGCTCCCTCGGCGGCGTGCGGCTGGGCGTCACGGGCCAGTTCGACGAGGACGACCTCGGCGTCGCCTGCTACCACTCGAAGGTCGGCGCGGCCGAGCTGCTGCTGAACCACCTGGTCGACGGCCCGGGCGAGTACGTGGTGATGGACATGACCGCGGGCGCGGACGCGTTCGCCTCCGGCCTGTTCACCCGCTTCGACGTGACGTTCCTGGTCTGCGAGCCGACGCTGCGCAGCGTCGGGGTGTACCGCCAGTACGCGGACCACGCGCGCGACTTCGGCGTGCGCCTCATGGTGGTCGGCAACAAGGTCACCGACGCCGACGACGTCGAGTTCCTGAGCACGCAGCTGGGCGACGCCCTGATCGGCTGGCTCGGCGCCTCTCGCCACGTCCGCGCCGCCGAGCGCGGCGCGACCCGGCCCATCGGCGAACTGGAGCCGCACAACCTGGACACCCTGTCCACCATGCTGTCCACGGTGGACGCCGAACAGCGCGACTGGGCGCGTTACCAGCGCCAAGGCGTGGAATTCCACCTGCGCAACGCGCGTGCCTGGGGAAACGGGCGCACGGGGGCAGACCTGGAAGCCCAGGTGGACCCGGACTTCGTGCTGGATCCATCGGTTCCCGCTTTGCGCTGAGCCGCTCCTGCCCGGCTGCGGCCGGGCAGGAGATGTGGCGCAACGTTGGGGCGCTTCAGGCGATGGGTTCGCCGGGGGCGCTCGCGGTCAGTCGCCGTCCCAGGCGTGGTCGGCCGCGTCGGCCTGTCGTGTCCGTTCCCGGGCGATGTCCAGCGCACGGCGGGCCGTGGCCTCGTCCGGGTACGGGCCGAGCAGGTCGATGCTCCGGCTGCGTTCGAGGTGCTCCACCTCGTTGGTGCGGGTGTTGTAGTACCAGCCCTGGTCCGGGTTCGGGTCGTCAGCCATGTCTCGTAGCGTGGCACCCGGCGACCCGCCTGTCACTCCGGCGCGACGGTTCGGGTTACCGATCCCGACGTCACTTCCGGTACTTGTAGGGGATCTCCGTCGGCTCGCCGGTCGGGCCGAACTCGCCGCCGCCGCCGTTGTCCTCGCGGTTCTCGAACTCGTCGAACCACCCGCGCGACTGCGGCAGCGGTGTCCCCCGAGGCGGCGTCTCGACGTCATCGGCCGGCGAGGGAGCCGAAAAAGCGATCGGCGCATCCCGCACCTGCGGCGGCTCCGTGTCCCCGGCCCCTCCACCAAGCCTCCGAGCCATCGACGACTGCGGCGGCCCGCCCTGCTGCGCGGATCCTTGCGGCCCAGCGGACGTCTGCTCCGCGGTGGCAGCGCCTTGCTGCTCCGCGTAACCGTGCTGGACGGCCGGCCCCGGCTGCGCGGCGTTCGCCTGCGGCTCTGCAGGTACCGGCGGCACAACCGGCTCCCGCCCCGGGAACACCGGCGGTGCGGCCCGGAAACTCCGCACCGGCGGCGGTGGCCCGACGGGCCCCGTCTCCTGCCCGGGAAACACCGGCAACGGCCGCCCATCCGGCCCCAGCCCCGCCGAACGTCCGCCACCAGGTTGCGGCAACGACGGCCGCTGGCCCTGCGGCTGCGGCAACGACGGCTGCGGCAACTGCTCCGGCCGGCGCACCTGATGCGGCGGCGGGCCAGGGTGGCTCGCTTGCTCCGTCGGCTGCTTTTCCTGCTGAGCCGACCAACTTGGCTGCGGCGACTCCGAAGATGGCACCGGTCGCACGGGCAGTTCGGCCGCAGCCTCGTGAAGCTGCTCGTCCCGCGCTTCCACCACCGGCGATTCCGTCGGCTCCGCAGCAGCTTCCGGCCGGTTCGCTTGTTCCGGCGGGACCGTCGGCGCCGCAACGGGTTCCGGCTCGGCGACGAGGTCTGGCTTGGCGACGGGTCCGGTCTCGGGGGCCGGTTCTCCCGGCTCGTCGACATCGGATCGAGCAGCTGGTTCCGCCCCACCACCGGGCTCGGACTCAGCGATCGGCTCGGCTTGCACCGTCACGTCAGGCGGCATTGCCTCCTCATCAGCCGACCCCACGGGCTCTGGCTGGGCGACAGGCTCGGCAACGGGCTCCCGAGGTGGGCTCGGCACGGAATCCGTGGAAGTTTCGCTGTCCGGTTCAGGCGACGCTGCGTCCGTCGGCTGCTCGGCCGGTGACGTCGGAGCAGTCGCCTCCGGGGGCGCGGCGGAGGCGTGCGGTGGTGTTGCCGGTACAGGCTGAGGCTCGGGTGACGCTGCGGGCGGAGGCGTCCGTTCGGGATCGGGCCGCGGCTGTTCCGGGGTTTGCAGCGCCGGTTCCCGGGGTTGCTCGATCGGCGCTCGGTGGAACGGCTGTCGCTGGACGGTCCCGGGCTCGCCCGCCTGGTCCGGAGCCTGCGAGCGGGAAGTCGACCACTTCGGCGTCGGCCCGGGCGACCACTGCGGGAAAGTCTTCTGCGCCGGGCGTGCAGGAGTCGACGCCGAACCGGACGGCGCGGCATCGGGCAAGGGATCGGGACGGGGCGCCGTGGCGGCAGGCATCGTGTTCTCGGCCGCGCCGCCAGGAGAAGCACCGGCCGAGCCCTGCGACGTGGTCTCGGGCGCAGCCGGAGCTTGGCCAGTCCTCGGACGGCTTCCCGGCGCGACACCCGGAGCACTCACGCCCGGTCCACCAGGAACCACAGGACTTCCACCCGGTGCACCGGAAACCACCGGGCCAACGCCTGGAGCCCCAGGTATCGCGGCGCCCGAAGCGCCAGGTCCATTGACGCCACCCGGCGCTACAGCACCAGGTCCCTTGGCTGTGCCCGGCGCAGCACCAAGTCCGTTGGCAGCACCAGGTCCGTCAGCAGCGCCCGCGGCAGCACGACCGGCTTCGCGCCCGTCCGGGCCGCCGGAAACTCCAGCGCCGGATCCGCCGACAGCGGAACCACCCGCGCCAGCGCCGGAAGCAGCCGCACCGGGACCAGCGCCAGAAGCAGAACCAGCCGCGCCCGGACCCGCAATCCCAGAAGCAGTGCCAGGAACACCAGAACCCGGCATCCCGCCTTCAGGCCCAGCCGGATGCGGCACCGTCCGCCAGACCGGGGCCGGGCCGATGTTCATCGCGGCCGGGGCGGCCAGTGGGCCCGTCGTGGGGGCGGGGGCGGCGGGGCGCGGGGCGGGCTTCGGGATCGGGTCCAGGCAGGAGACCAGGACGGTCGTGTTCAGCGGGTCCGTCACCTTGCGGCCGCTGCGCTCCCGGTAGATCATCTCGCCCTCGGTGTCGATCTCCACGAGGTAACCGGCCTCCGCCAGCTGCTCCTCGTCCAGATCCACGAGCTTTTCGTAACGGGACGGCACCACGCGGTAAACCGGCCAGGTCAGGCGCGCGTGCTCGGCGTGGAACTGCGCCAGCAGGGCCGCCATCTGCTGCTGCCACGGCAGCGACATGCCCTCCGCCAGCGAGCGCGGCAGCACCACGTAACCGGGGTCGACGCCGGGCCAGCCGTGGTTCAGCTGGTCGGCCAGCGGCGTGCTGGACGCCGGGTGCGCGGACTGACGCTGCGGCTGCGGTGCGCCGAACAGCGTTCGCGGGTCCTGGGGCTCGCCCTGGCCGGGCTTGCCTCGCTTGCCGAATTTCCGTGCCACGTGTGTCATCCTCTGCCAGCGCGCGGCCGCGTGCTCGTGGACAGGCCGCGACTTCGGGTGAATCGGGCCCGTCGCCGGGTCATCGGACAGGCCATAGCGGTCACCCCGGTCGGTGTCAAGAGCCGGTGACTCCCAAACCCCATGCTAGACGCCGGGACGCACCGCCTGCGGGACCACTTCCGCCTCGTCGAAGGAGAACGGCCGGATGTGCACCGGGACGCCGGTCTGCTGAGCCTCGACGATCTTGCCGTTGCCCAGGTACATCGCCACGTGGTGGATCGTCGCCGGGTTCGCCGGGTCCGTCGCCAGGAAGATCAGGTCGCCGGGCTGCGCGTTGCGCACCGGCAGCATCGCGCCCGCCTTGTACTGGTCCTGCGAGACACGCGGCAGGATCACGCCCGCCGACTGGTACGCGCGCAGCATCAGGCCGGAGCAGTCGTACGCGTTGGGCCCGGTCGCGCCCCAGACGTACGGCTTGCCCTGCTCCCCCAAGGCGAACTTGATCGCCTGCGCCGCCGCCTGGCTCGGCGGCAGCGCCGCGCCCAGCCCCTGCCCGCAGCCGGCGGCGTCGACGACCTGGCCCAGGTTCTGCACGAGGACCCCCGCCATCGCCTCCCACTTGTGGTAGCGATCGGGGAAACCGGAGCGCTCCACGGACTGGGCCGCGTCGCCGGGGCGCAGGTTCGCCCAGTCCGGGACGGACATCAGCACGTCGAAGAACTTGTTGATCGCGTAGTTCGGGTTGGTCACCTCGGCGGCGCTGCCCCAGTTCATCGACGGGCGCATCTGGAAGATGCCGAGTGAGTCGCGGTCGCCGTGGCCCAGGTTGCGCAGGCCCGACTCCGTCATGCCGGCCTGGATCGCCACCTGCCAGGCGCGCGGCGCGAGGCTGCGCTGCTTGCCGATCGAGATGATCAGCGCGACGGTGCCCTTCTGCTCCTGGTCCAGGTTCGACGCGTCGGTGGCGCCCTGCTGGGGCTGGCCTGGCTGGGTCGGGCCGATCGCGGCGTCGCAGGAGGTGTTCGTGAGCCCGCCGGCCGCTGCCTGCTGCTGGTCCACCACCACCTTGGTCACGGCGCTGGTGGTCAGCACCGCCGCGAACACCACCGCGACCAGCACCCCGACCAGGATCCCGAGCTTCACCGGGCTCAGCTCGCCTGGTCGTAGTCCGCCACTCGCCACCCCGCGCCGGTGTTGACCACGGTGATGCTGAGCTTCGGACCATCGGTGGGGACGACGACCTGGACGGAGCTGGTGTAGGAGGACGTGACGGCCGGGTCACCGGTCACACGCGTGGCCGGGATGTTCGAAGGGTCCACAGTGGACATGACGGGCAGGAACTCGTCGGTGGTCAGCGCGCGCATCCCGTTGAGCCAGTTGGCGTTCGAGATGCCCGCGGGGTGGTTCACCCAAGCGGTGGCCCACTGTTTCGCGACGTTGACGGCCTCGGGGTTCGGCGGCGCGGACGTCGGCGTGGCCAGCGGGCCGGACAGCCGCGTGGGCAGCGTCGAGGGGGTCGGCACCGGCGCGGCGAGGCCCGGCCCCGGCGCGGAGCTGGTCACCGAAGGGCCGGGTTGGGCGGCGGCCGGCTTGCCCATCGTCTTCGGCAGCACGATGCCGAGCGCGGTGACCAGGATGGCCAGGAACACCAGCGTCCCGACGAGGTGCCGCGGCGAGCGCAGCGGCCAGCCCCACAGGCGGCGGTAGACCGCGGCCCGGCCGCGGTTGGTGCGGATCGGCATCGGTCACCGCCCCATGACCTGGTCGGTGTCGCGCACCTCGATGCCCCGCGAGGGGCGGTAGAGCACGAACACCGGCTTGCCCGCCACGACCTCGGGGTCCACCCGGCGCGGCTGCGCGCGGATGCCCGGCGGCGTATACACATTGGCCTGGCCCGGCCCCGACTCCGGCGTCGTGTAACCGCGGTCGGCGTTGTTCATCCGGGACGGCACGACCACCGGCTCGGGCTCGTCGCTCCAGCGCAGGTCGGCGACCGGCGAGGTGTCGACGCGGCGGCTCTCCTGCGCCGGCAGCCGCCGGCTGCCCACGACGTAATCGCCGGGTTCGCCGGAAACCGGGTTGTACTGGCCATAAACCGGCGAGCCCCCGCGTCCGGCCGGAAGCGCGCCCGCCGGACCGCCCGAGCCCACGGCGCCGGGCCACGGTGCCCCGGACCACGCGGCGGCCGGCCGGACCGCGCCGGAGCCGTTGTCGAGCCGCTGGGAGCTGGCGAAAACCGTCGCCTCGGGGCGGTAGCGCCCGCCGCCGACGGTGGCGCCCATCGGCCCGCGGGCTTCGCCGTCCACCACGTCGTCGGTCTCGCGCACGTTCTGCCAGAACGAATCCTGCGGCGTCGGCCCGTTCGCGCCCTTGCGGAACCGCGAGAAGATCCCGCCCGACGGCGAAGGCACCGCGGCGCCGACCATGCTCACGGACATCTCGACCATCTGCCACAACCGCCGCACCGGACGGCCGACCATGAACAGCAGCACGGTGATCAGCCCGGCGAGCACCATCTGCGTCAGCATGTTCAGTGAGTTGCCGGCGTCGAAGATCGCCTGCAGCAGCAACGCGTGCACCCCGGCCAGCACGGACAGTACGACCAGGTTGAACGCCACCCCGCCGGCCACCTTCAGCACGCGCCGCAGGATGTCCGGGTGCAGCAGCGCCACCAGCCCGATCAACGGCGCGGTGAGCGCGAACAGCCGGATCAGCACCTGCGCGAGCAGCACGGAAGCCTTGGCCAGCAACTGGAACAGCGAGTAGACGATGCTCTGGCCCAGCGCCAGGAACCCGGCCCCGGTCCGCCCGCCGGACTCCCCGGTGAAGTACCCGGTCGCGGGACCGAGCTTGGTGGAGATGTCCTTGTACGCGGCCTTTTTGGCGTCGACGACGTTCTGCTTGCCGTCGTCACCGTCGCGGATCTGCTGCCAGGTGAACGCCTGCGCGTCGAGCAGCGGCCGGCCGTACTGGTCGGCCTGCGGCGCGTTCGGGGCGCCGAACTCCCCGCGCAGCCAGTTCTTGTAGACGATCTCGTTGTGCAGCTCGGTCGGCAGGATGTGCCGGACCACCCGGTTTTGCGACTCGTCGACGAAGCCGGCCTGGATGTTCGTGGTGGTCTGGACGATCGCCTTGTCGATGGGGTCGAAGTATCTGAGCATCGCCAGCGAAGACGCCGCGAGCCAGACCGCGGCCAGTGCGTAGAGCGCCCGTTTGCTCACCGCGGCCAGGTCGCCCCGCCAGATGTTGCGGAACAGCATGATCGACAGGATCAGCGCGACCAGGCCGAACAGCTGCGCGTAGATGTTGTTGTAGACCTTCTCCGCGCCGGACTTGACCGCGTTGTAGATCGGGTTGAGCAGGCCGCCCTCGAGCACCGTGTAGTGCAGCGAGTTCGTGGCGCCGACGATGTTCTTGCCGACGTTGAACAGCTGGTTGCCGGCCCAGGTGTCGATGGTGGAACTCGGCGACGCGAGGCTGGACAGCGGTGAGCAGTCGGTCTGGAAGGTGTCCCAGACCAGCCCGGCGTAGCTGTAGTCGATGTACGCACTGCCGGCCTCGCCGTTGCCTTGGGCGGGGTCGATCGCGCCGACCATGCCGGAGCCCGGCCGCTCGGGGTTCGGCGCCTCACCGCAGGCGGCGGCGTTCGCGGACGGCGCCAGCACCACGGCCTGCATCCCGAGGATGACCATGACGGCGATCATGGTGGCCCGTCGGCTGGGCTTGTGCTTGCCCGGCTTGGGGCCCTCCTTGATCCGCCGGCGCAGGGCATGCCAGGCGGCGGCGAACGAAAGCACGAACGCCAGGGTCAGGACGGTGCTCACGCGGTCCTCCCCGCGGAGCCCGGTGTGGTCCCCGTGGATCGCGGCCGACCGGCGTCCGCCGGCTCAAGCACCCCGGCCGAGCCGCCGGGGCGCGCACTCGCGCGGCCGCGACGACCGCGGCCCGATTCCGGCGGGTTCACGCGGCATCCCTGCCGGTGCCGCCCTTGCCGCCGGTCCGGGCCGGCTGCCCCTGACCACGTCCGTTGGCGCCGTTTCCGTTCTGCTGCACCGCACCCTCCACCTCGCCGGTCTCGGACGCGAGCGGGTCCGGCGAGCCGAGGAGCTCCTCGTCGGTCAGGCCGACTTCGAGCTCGGCCTCGAGCTCGAAGTCGTGTTCCAGCTCGTCGTCTTCCGGTGGGGTGGGGACGTACGGGGCGGGCTCTTCCTCCGGCGGGTGCGGCACGACCAGGTCGGTGCCCGGTTTGGTGTACGCGTCCTTCGAGCCCGGGGTGGTGTCCATGACCGACCGCAGCTGCTGCAGGTGCGGGCCGGAGAAGTCGACGCGGATGCGCTCCACGCCGCCGGCACCGTCGCCGAAGATGAACTGACGGGGTTCGACGTCGCGCTCCAGGCCGCGCTGGGAGCCCGGGCGGCGGCCCAGCGCCGCGACGACCTGCTCGTAGCCCACGCCGACAGGCACCTTCAGCAGGCGCAACGCGTCGGCCTGCGCGTCGTCGTCGTCCAGGCGGCCGACGAAAACCGAGTCCAGCAGCGCGACGAAACCCTGGATCTTCAGGAAGTCCGCCGGGATCTGCGAGGACAGCAGCACCCGGACGTTCCACTTGCGGGAGTCACGCGCGAAGCGGTTCATCAGCACGCGCCCGGTCGGCACCTCGGACAGGAAAAACGCCTCGTCGATCCAGACGCCCTTGCGCAGTTCCTTCGGCTTCTCGTACACCGACCGCTGGGTCAGCCACGCCGCCAGGTTCAGCATCTCGACGCCGAGGGACTCCGCGTCCGTCCAGTACTCGCGTGGCACGCCGTCCTTGGGCAGGGTCAGGCCCGCCATGGTCAGCACGGTCATGCGGTCGTCGCGGGTCTCGGCGTACGGGTCGGCGTCGTCCTCCGGGATCAGCAGCGCCATGCGCTCGCGCATCTCGTCGAGGAAGTCCGCGACGACCACGGCGTGCTCGTGGTGCTCGCTGGAGTCCCGGCGCAGCGCGTCGATGACCTGGCCCGGGTCGGCGTCGAACCGGCCGCCGACCGCGCGGACGGCTCGCAGCAGCACGATCCGCGTCTGCGCCATGCGCGACACCTCGTACGGCAGCACGCCGGTGAGCACGTCCAGCACCAGGCGGCGCCGCGTCGCGCCCGCCAGCGCCTTCTCCCGGCGCCAGGACCGCTCGGGGTCCTCCTCGTCCATGAAGTGCTCGAGCAGCGGGTCGGCGACCACGCGGTACGGGTTGAGGATGCCGGGCTGCGCGTTGAGCAGGTTGATCGGCCGCGCGTACGGGCGCAGCTCGGGCAGGTCGCACAGGCGCGAAAGCGGGCCGGACGGGTCGAGGATCGTCCAATGGGCACCGGCGCGCAGGGTCTTGTAGACGATGCCGCCGCCGAGGAACGACTTGCCGCCACCCAGCCCGGCCACCATCGCGGTGAGGCCCGAGCCGTCGCGGATCTCCTGCGCCATCCACGGGTCCCAGGCCACCGGGCGCCGGGTCGCGGTGACCGTCTCGCCGAGCAGGATGCCGCGCCGGTCGCCGACCTCGGCCGTGGCCGTCGGCACCGCGGAGGCGCCCCACACCACGGAGCCGCGGCGCATGTACGCCGCCGAGGCCAGCGGCTCACCCGGGATGAACTCCCGCGCCATCGCGTACTGCGCCTCGGGGTGCTCGATCGCGACCTTCGGCTTGTACAGGTCGAGCAGCTGCTGGGCCAGCCGCAGCGCGTCACGCTCGGTGGGACCGGAAACCGCCAGCCGCCACCAGGAACGCACGCGCGTGGCGAGCGCGGTGAAGCCCGACGTCATCTCGTCGTCGATCTCCAGCACCCGCCCGGCTTGGCGCGACAACGACTGCGGCGGCTCCAGCTCGTGCTCGTCGGTGTAGTGCTTGACCTGCGAACGCACCTTGTTCATCTGGCGCTGCAACTCGCCGGACACTTCTTCGGGACGGCGGACGTAGATCCGCGCGGACACCTCGACGGCGGCGGGCAGCCGGTCGGCGTGCTGGATCCACGGGTCGTCGACCTCGGGGATCTGCAGGCCGTGCATCTGGCCGACAGTGAGCACGGCGAGGTGCCGCGAGACGCCCGCGTTGGAGCCGGTCCGGCCGCGGACCGTGACCGTGGGGGCATACGGGTCGGCGTAGAAGTCGGCGGCGTCGGTGAAGCTGGCGAGGTCCTCGGGCTCCCACGCGGCGCCCGGCACGGCGGGCATGTTCCGCGGCGCGGGCAGGCCCAGCGAGCAGGACCGGTGCATCAGCCAGGACATCTCCTCGGCGTGCACCGGGCGGCCCTCCAGCCCGGCGCTGCCGATGACCTGGTCCAGGTGCTCGACCTCGGAGTCCAGCGCCGCCAGCTCGGCGTCGACGGCCTCGGGCAGGATCTTGCGCAGCACCGGCGCGGCGCGCTCGACCGCGCGGTCCACCATGCGCCGGGTCTGGACCTGGACGCCGAGGTAGACCTCCTTCTCCGCCATCGACCGGCCCATCAGCTGCTGCTGCTCGCCGATCAGGTAGTCGTCGAAGGACAGCGCGCCCGGCACGTCGCCCGGCCGCCCGACCGCGTTGTGCACGTGGGCCTCGGCCCACATCCGGATCGGGTACGGCCGGTTGGTCACGCGCAGGTGCAGCCAGCGGCCCTGCAGCTCGGCGTACTGGCCGGCGATGGCCGCGATCAGGTCGCGGCGCTGTGAGTCGGAGCGAAACGACCAGCGCTGCGGCGCCAGCCGGTACCAGGCGTACACCTCATACCCCGTGCGCAGCAGGTGCCCGTCGATGCTGCGGGCGGCGATCGACGGGGTGTAGGCCGGTATGGCCTGCTCACCCGTCAGGCGTTTCCCGCCCTTGCCGTTCGAGGAGGTGTTCCTGGCATTCGCGGACCGGACCTGCTGGGGCGTCTGCCAAGCGCCCACCGGCACGTCCTGATCCCGCTTCCCTCGGCTTCCGCCGCGACCGAACAACGACTACCTCCCGGCCCGAGCCGCGGGGCGGCTCCGGCGCGCTCGTGGTGCTCCCTGTGCCCCGGCCTGTGCTCCAGCGACCTGGCCGTAGCCGTGGTGCTGGTACTGCCGCCTTTTCTTGTGCTTCGGAACCGGGCGCTCGGCCCGGACGCGGATCCGGCTGGCGCTGACCGCGCCACCCGTGCCCGTGCCCCGCTCCCGCGGCGTACTGAGCTCACGGCCCGCCATCGCGACCACCGCGCCCAGTGGGCGCTCGTGGCTGATTTTGGCCGTGATCAGCCTGGTGATCACGATCGTGATCACAAACGCCCACGCCGTGGAGAAGAACCCGAAGCTCCAGCCCGCCCACCGCTCCACGGTGAGCACGAGCAGGAAGACCGGTATGCCGATGAGCCACGCTACGTAGCGGGCCCTCCAGGGAAAAGTCGCCTTCGGCGGGCCGAGCCAGACGGCGTCGACCCGGTAGACCTCGTCATCTGTCCTGATACGCACGCCAGCCCCGCCTCAGCCGGTGAACAGGCCGGCGATCCACTGGCCCACGTTGACGCCGGCGCCGCTGACCGCGAGCCCGATGATCGCGAGCGCGATGACCACACCGGCGAGCCGGCGCATCACACCCGCGTTGTCACCCTTGCCGCCGCCCAGCCAGAGCAGCAGGAGCGCGACGGCGAGCAGCACCAGGGGGATGACGTTGTCGATCAACCAGCTACGGACGTTGCCGGTACCGAGCTCGCCGGCAGCCAGCGTCTCGAGGGTGGTCATGGTCATCATCGCGATACTCCCGGTGCGCGGACGCGGCCGCGCGGTTCTGGCTTGGGCAAAGCTTCGAACAACATCATGGCGTCACAGGGGGTAATTTACAAAGCGCGCTTTGTAAATGTCGATTTGTGGGCAGGAGCCGGGTCGGAGCGGTCTGGTCAGAATTCCTCGCCCTCCATCATGGTGGCAAGGGTGCTCGGGATTAACCCCGGACACCCGGATTTCGCAGTGGACCGACGAACTCACTCTGCCAGGAGCACTTTGCTCACTCTCGGTGCTTCCGGTGCCGACGTGATGAGGCCGGAACCAGTGTGGCATGCCCCATTCGGCGGCCTCTAGCGAGTCCGCTGAGTGAGCGCCACGCTGCGGCCGTGGCCCGGAAGCGACCACGAAGCAGTGAGGCGCCTGTCACGATACGCGCAAGTCCGGCGCCTTTTTTCACTACATAGCGTGATATCGGACATCGAGGACTGGCCCCGCCGAAAGCGGTGTTTGGGCCCACTCCGACCTGGGAACGCGCGGTTCCCGGCGCCGGCCCGTGCTCACTCCGGGTACACGTTCGGCCGCCAGAACCAGCGTGACCTGCACCGTTCGGCGGCTACGGCACCCACGACCGCAGGCCGCGGAACTCCTCCGGTCAGGACGGTCCGGTGACCGCGCGCGGGAATGCGCCGGCCTTCACCACCGCGCGGCTCAGCGGGCGGCACAACTCGCGCAGGCGAGCCGACTTCTGCTCGCCCAGGCGCGTCCACGGCTCTTCGGACGCCAGGTTCGTCGCGGCCTCGATCCGCTCGCGCAGCTCGGCGCCGCGCTCGGTGAGGCCGCCGTCCGCGCCGACGATCCCCTGGTCGGCCAGCCCTGCGACGGCGGCGTCCCACTGCTCGTCACTCCAGCCGCGGGTCTGCTTCGCGACCTCCGGCGTGAAGCCGGCACCGGTCGCGACGTGGGTGACGAGAGCGTCGATCCCGCTCAGCCCGTTCAGCATCAAGGCGGCGACGTGCGCGTCGCCGCGGTACTCGCGCAGCAGCGAGATGGCGTGCCAGAGCGCGAGGTGCGGCCGGTCGGGCCAGGGCAGGCTCGCATGCCCGGCGAAGAGGGGACGGCCCTCCGCACTGCAACCGCCCGTGGCTTCGCGCGCCAGCTCGGCGGCCTCGCCCACGTCGTCGGACGCGAGAACCTCGTCGCCCAGCAGTCGCCGGTACGCCGCGTCGACGGCCTCGAGCCGAGCCGTGAGCACGGCCTCCGGCGTCGCCAGCGTCCAGGCACGCGGGATGTGCCGGGCGACGATTTCGGGGTTGAAGTTGTAGAACGTCGCGGCCACCACGGCCGGCCCGACGGCCCCCATCGGCGCGGACCGCCCGGCGAAGTAGCCCATCCGGCCGGGCCGCAGCCCCGCCGCGGTGAGGTACTGCTCCGTCTCCGGCACGAAGTACACCAGGGAGTGCAGCGTGTCGAAGGTGCCCTTGAACTGCTTCGCGACGTCCGTGGCCTCACCCATGCCGGGAACCCTACCGCGCGGTAACCACGGGCGCGCACCGCCGGAAGCAGCAGTCCCGGGGGTGGTGCGGAGCGCACCCAACGCGGCATTCGGTGCGTCGGGGCGGACGAGCTGGCATGTAAGCCGGATCCTGTTCCCGGCGCGCCTTGCGGCGGACCGGGCGACGGTCATCCATCTCGGCCTGCCGTCGCCGGCAGGCTCCAGCGGCCTACCCGCAGGCATCGGACGGGCCGTCCTCGAACGCCTGCGCAGGAGCGTGAGCTCCCTCTTGGCCTTGCTCCGGGTGGGGTTTACCGAGCCATCCCGGTCACCCGGGATGCTGGTGGTCTCTTACACCACCGTTTCACCCTTACCCCCGTCGAATCGAACGTTGACGGGGGCGGTCTGTTTTCTGTGGCACTGTCCCGCGGGTCGCCCCGGGTTGCCGTTAACAACCACCCTGCCCTGCGGAGTCCGGACTTTCCTCGGACCGGGTTTCCCCGGGCCGCGACCGTCCTGCCAGCTCGTCCGCCGATGAATCGTACCCGTGACGGGTGGCCCGCCTCGCGCGCGGTGGGGTGCTACCGGTTACCGCCGCCCGGTCCAGCCGGGGCTTTGCACCATCCTTTGTGGACGTCGGTCCCAGCGCATGGACGACCGTTGACGGTGCCGGTGCCCCGCTGTTCACTCGGCCGCATGTCCGTACCAGACCTGCACGAGCCACTGAAATTCGCCTACTGGGTGCCGAACGTGAGCGGCGGCCTGGTCACGAGCGACATCGAGCAGCGCACCGACTGGGGGTATGAGTACAACCGGAAACTGGCCGTGCTCGCGGAGGACAACGGCTTCGAGTACGCGCTCAGCCAGGTCCGCTACACCGCCAGCTACGGCGCCGCCTACCAGCACGAGTCGACCGGGTTCAGCCTCGCTCTGCTGCTGGCGACGCAGCGGCTGAAGGTGATCGCGGCGGTCCACCCGGGGCTGTGGCACCCGGGTGTGCTGGCGAAGTTCATCGCGAGCGCCGACGTGATCTCGGGCGGCCGCGCCGCGGTGAACGTGGTGAGCGGCTGGTTCAAGGACGAGTTCACGAAGCTCGGCGAACCGTGGCTGGAGCACGACGAGCGGTACCGCCGCACGGAGGAATTCATCCGCGTGCTGAAGGAACTCTGGACCGACGACCACGCCGAATTCGGCGGCGACTTCTACCGTATCCACGATTTCGACATCAAGCCCAAGCCCGAGAGCCGCCCTCACCCGGAGATCTTCCAGGGCGGCAATTCCACCGCGGCGCGCAAGCTGGCCGGCCGCGTCTCGGACTGGTACTTCAGCAACGGCAAGGATTTCGACGGCTTCACCGAGCAGGTCGAAGAGGTCAACGGCTACGCGGCGGAGAACAACCACGGTGTCCGCTTCGGACTGAACGGTTTTCTCATCGCCCGCGAGACGGAGTCCGAGGCGCGGGACGTCCTGCGCGAGATCGTCGCGAAGGCCAATGTGGACGCAGTCGAGGGCTTCCGCTCCGCGGTGAAGCAGGCCGGAAAGTCCACTTCGGACGCAAAGGGCATGTGGGCGGACTCGGAGTTCAAGGACCTGGTCCAGTACAACGACGGCTTCCGCACGGGCCTGATCGGCACCCCGGAGCAGATCGCCGACCGCGCCATCGAGTACAAGCGCCGCGGCGCTCACCTCCTGCTGCTGGGCTTCCTGCACTACCTGGAGGACGTGGCCCACTTCGGCTCGCACGTGCTGCCGGTCATCCGGTCCAAGGAACAGGACCTGGCCCGCGGTGCGGGAGTTCCGGAACCGGCTACCGGCCGAGTCTGAGGCTGCACAGCGGGTTTGGCCGAGCTTCGCTGACTGGCAGCCGGTATTTCGCTGAGCTTCGCTGACTGCGGCCGGGTTTCACCGGGTTTCGCTCACCGCGGCCGGGCTTTCCTGGATTTCGCTGACCGCGGCCGGGTTTCCTCAGGTTGCGCCTGACTCCCGTCGACAACGGCTCCGTTCTGTCCATCGATCCACGACCGGCCTACCACGACCGCGGCCAGCCCCGGAGCCGTAACCGGGAGCTGTCCACAACCCCACCTCGTTGTGGACAACTCCCGCCCCTGACCCGTTTTCCCGCGGCCCCGTCGGCGGCCGCCGGTAGACTGGACGTGGGACGCCCCCCTCGGGAGGGCGGGGGTATGAGGCTGGTGCGGCGTCGTGGCCAACCCGGCGGGCTGCGACGTCGGGGAGACGGTCTGCTCGCTCACGGCCGAGCCGCTGGTCGAGTGTCCGCATGGGGCCGGTTAGCGTTGGCGGGTGACCGGAACCGCGGCGGCTGTGGCCAGCCTGATCTTGCTGGCGGCCACGCTGGTGTTCGCCATGGTGCGGCCGCGGGGGTGGCCCGAGGCGGTGGCCGCGGTGCCGTTGGCCGGGGTGGCGTTGCTGCTGGGGCTGGCGCCGCCCGCGGAAGCGGGACAACGGGTCGTCGAGATCCTGCCGACGATGGGGTTCCTCGCCGCGATCCTGCTCGTCAGCCATCTCGCCGCCAAGGACGGGGTGTTCAGCTGGCTCGGGACCAGGCTCGCGGAGCTGTGCCTCGGGCGGCCGCGGCGGTTGCTCGTGCTCACGTTCGCCGCGGCGGCCGGGGTGACCGCGATCCTCAGCCTCGACGCGACCGTCGTGCTGCTCACGCCCGTTGTCCTCGCGACGGCCGAGGGGCTGCGGCTCGAGTCGAAGCCCCACGTTTACGCGTGCGCGCACCTCGCCAACTCGGCGTCCACCCTGCTGCCCGTCTCGAACCTGACGAACCTGCTCGCCTTCGCCGCGTCCGGGCTCACGTTCGCCGGGTTCACGGCGCTGATGGCGCTGCCGTGGCTCGTCACGCTGGCCATCGAGCTGGCCGTGTTCGCCCGGTTCTTCCGCAAGGACCTCCAGGCCCCGCCCAGCACCCGGACCCCAGAGCACCGCGCAGCGCCGGTGTTCGCGCTCGTGGTGCTGGCGGGCACGCTGATCGGGTTCGGGGCTGGGCAGCTGGTGCACGTCGAACCCGTCTGGGTGGCCGCGCTGGCCGCGCTCATCCTCGGCGCGAAAGCGCTGGCGGAACGCAAGATCAAGCCCTGGCAGCTGGTCACCGAGGCCTCGCCGATGCTGATCCTCTTCGTGCTCGGGCTGGCCGTGGTCGTCGAGGCCGTGTCGGAGCACCTGCTGGGCGGCGTCCTGCGCACCCTGCTGCCGGACACCGCCGGGCTGCCCGAGCTGCTGGCCACCGCCGCCATCGCGGCCGTGCTGGCCAACGTCGTCAACAACCTGCCGGCGACGCTGATCCTGCTCACCGTGCTGGGCCCGCACCCGAACACCGGCATCCTGCTGGCCGTGCTGCTCGGCGTGAACATCGGCCCGAACGCGACCTACCTCGGCTCACTCGCCACGCTGCTGTGGCGCCGCGTGCTCGCAAAAGCCGGGCACCGGCCGTCGGCGAAGGAGTTCCTGAAGCTCGGCGTGCTGACCACGCCGCTCTCCCTCGCCGCGGCCACCGCGGCGCTCTGGCTCATGCTCCCCTGAAGACTCAGGGACGCGGCGGAATGGTCTGGCCCGGCTCCATCGTCGGACCACAGTCGTTCAGGCCGTCGCCGAAGCGGTACGCCTCGACGTCCATCATCGTGGTCGCCGCGTAGTGCTGGACGGCCTTGAGCTTGGCCATGTCCGTGACGGCGTCCTTGCGCACGAAGTCGCCGTTGCGCGGGCCCGGGCCCGGGTAGACGAAGATCGGGTAGTAGTCGCGGTCCACACGCGGGTCGACCGTGATCCCGTTGCCCGCCGCCCACGGGCCCCAGGAGTGGATGAAGGTCGGCTTGACCGAGTCGAACACGTAGTCGCGCAGGCCGGCGATGTTGTCGTTCTTGGTCAGGTCCGCGATGTCCGCGTTCACCAGCCCGGCCATGTCCACCAGGTGCAGCCGGCTGGTCATCGACGAGCCGCCGAGGTCCGGCAGCAGCAGCGAGGCCTGCTGGAGGCCCAGCATGTCGGCGTACGTGTTGAAGCCGCGGCCGAAGCGGTCCGCGACCAGGCAAGCGGGAATGGTGGGGCTCTTGATGAACTGGTCGGACGCGTGCGTGAACCCGACCAGCGACGGGATCGCCGCGGCCACCACCACGATCGAAGCGACCGCGCGCCAGCGCACCTTGACCGTGCGCAGCAGCTCGGCGAACGCCAGCGTCCCGCCCAGCGCGCCCAGCACCCACACCGGCGTCGCGAACCGGTTCTGCGCCATCCAGTCCGGGATCATCACGCCGAAGGCGATCACGCCCAGCGCGAACGGCGTCATCAGCGCGACCAGCGCCCGGCGCCACGGGGCCTTGGCCAGCGCCCAGATCACCACGGCGGCGAGCACGATCGTGGCCGCGATCCCGGCGTACGCGATCAGATTGCCGGGCCGGATGATCGACATCAGGTCGGGCAGGCCCTGCTTCTTCGCCACCGACGGGTTCGCCAGCAGCCGGTGGAACTCGCTGTAGCGCCAGGCCACATACGCCCCGAACAGCACGGCGAAGGCCGCGATGGACAACGCGGCGAAGCGGAAGCTGCGCCAGAAGCCCTCCCGCCGGACGCCGAAGAGCAGGACGATCGGGTACGCGGCCGCGTAGATCAGGCCTTCCGGGCGGGTCAGCGCCGCGAACACGACGATCACCCCGGCCGCGATCGCCACCTTCGGCGTGAGCGCGCGCTCCTTGTTCACCGCGGTGAACAGCAGCACGGCCAGGCCGAGCACGGCGAACGCGAACAGCGAGTTCTCCAGGCCGGAGACCACCCAGATGACAAACGACGGGATGGTGGCCAGCGTCAGCCCGACGGCCAGCGTCACCGCCCACGCGCGGCGCGGGAACAGCTGGCGTGCCGCGACGTGGCAGAGGATCAGGATGCCGGCGGTGAACAGCAGGCCGAGCAGCTTCGGGAAGAGCACGTAGTCCGGGATGCCGAACAACAGGCCGTGGTCGAACAGGCCGGCCAGCTTGCCGAGCGCGAGCAGCAGCATCCAGGTCGGGTCGGAGAAGCCCTCGACCGGCGGCGCACCGGGCTGCAGGACCGGGCCGAGGCCGTCGGCGAAGCTGCGCGCGTAGGAGAACGTGATGGCCGCGTCGTCCACGATCCAGTGGCCGTAGCGCGTGGCGTGCCAGGCGACCGCGGCTACCCCGGCGAGCACCGCCAGCGTGGCGGCGATCCAGCCGTGGCGCAGGCCGCGGGCGGTCTCGGGCGCGTCCTGCTCGGGCAGGTCACGTTCGGATGCTTCGCTGAGTGCGCTAGCCGTCATGTCCTCGTCACTGTTTCTACTCGCAGATATTGCCGAGAAACGCACGAGCCTGCGCCCCCCTGTGAGGATCCCCGGGGATCCGCGCCGCGGCGCCGCGGTCGACTGAGCACTCTAGCCAATACCTCACCGGCCGGTTCCCACGCGTCACCGTTGGGCGTGATCCGCGGCACATCCGGCGTCGGTCAGCTCAGGTGCGAGATGTCGTTGACCAGCCGGACGGAGGCGTTGCCGTCGGGGTAGAACTCGACGATCGACAGCGACGCCAGGTCCAGGTGCAGCCGGAACAGCAGCGACGGCCCGGCGTCCAGGCCCAGCCGCAGCAGCGTTTTGATCGGCGTCACGTGGCTGACCACCACGACCGTTCGGCCGGCGTACTGCTCGACCAGATCGTCGAGGGCCTGGCGGACGCGCACGTGGACCGCGTCGAAGCTCTCGCCGCCGGGCGGCGCGCACGAAGGGTCGGACAGCCAGCAGCGGTGCAGCTCCGGGTCGTGCTCCGCGGCCTCGGCGAAGGTGAGGCCCTCCCACTCGCCGAAGTCGGTTTCGATCAGACCGGGGTGCGTTTCGACCCGGCCGCCGAGCGCGTCGGCGACCGCCTGCGCGGTCTGCTTCGTCCGGGTCAGCGGCGACGCGACGATGGGCGCGGCCTCGCCGTCCTCGCCGATCAGGCCCGGCATGGTGGCCAGCCGCTTCGCCGCGGCGGCGGCCTGACCGCGGCCGTGCTCGGTGAGCGGGACGTCGCCGCGGCCGGAGTAACGGCGGTCGACCGACATCTCCGTCTGGCCGTGGCGCAGCACGAGCAGCTTGGTCGGGGTGCCGCGGGCCCCGGTCCAGCCGGCCGGGGAGACCCGGTCCGGCTCGGTGACCTGGGCGGGAGCGGTCTTGGCGGCGGGGCGGCCGGTGCCGCCGTCCATCGCGACGTTGGCGAGCCGGTCTGCATGGGAGTTTTGTGCGCGGGGGATCCACATGTAACTGACACGGTCGAACCCGTCCGCGAGTTCACGTGCCTGCGCGGCGAGCGGCTGCAGCGCGGCGTGCTTGATCTTCCACCGGCCGGACATCTGCTCCACGACGAGCTTCGAGTCCATCCGGACATCCACAATGGACGCGCCGGTTTCGGCGGCCGCGGCGAGCCCGGCGATCAGGCCCGAGTACTCGGCCACGTTGTTGGTGACCACGCCGAGGAACTCGTGCCGCTCGGCGAGGACTTCGCCGGTGACGGCGTCCTTGACCACGGCACCGTAACCGGCCGGACCGGGGTTGCCGCGCGAGCCGCCGTCGGCCTCCACGACCACCCGGTCGGTCACAGCCCCGACTCCAGGGTGCGGACGAGGATCGCCCCGCAGTTCTCGCACTGCACGACGGTGTCCTCGGCGGTGGCCTTGATCTCGTTGATCGTGTTGCGGTCCAGCTCCAGCTGGCAGGCGCCGCAGCGGCGGGCGCGCAGCAGGGCCGCGCCGATGCCCTTGTGCTCGAGGGTGCGCTGGTACAGCTTCAGCACCGGCTCCGGGAACCGCGGCAGCAGCTTCGCGCGGTCCTCGTCGCGGCGGGCGCGGGTGGTGTCGAGGTCCTTGAACGCCTCGTCGCGGCGGACGATCGCGGCGGCGACCTCCTGCTCCGCCTTGTCGACCTCGGCGCCGGTGCGCTGCGCGTCCAGCTCCAGCGCCTCGCGCTGCTCCATCAGCTCCAGCAGGTCGTCCTCCAGCGCGCCCTGCCGCCGGCCGAGCGTCTGCAGCTCGTGCTCGATGTCGGTCATCTGCTTGGAGTTCACGGAACCGGACTCGAGGAGCTTGCGGTCGCGGTCCTCGCGGGCGCGCACCGACTCGATCTCCTTCTCCTGCCGGGCGATCTCGCGATCGAGGTCGGACATGGCGGTCTGGACCGACACGAGGGCGTCACGCTTGTCCCGCGCGGTCTTCTCCCCGGCGTCGATTTCGGCGAGCTCGGGGAGGGTGCGGCGGCGGTGCGCCGTGCGCGAAAGCTCGGCGTCCACCTTCGCGAGTTCGAGCAGCTGGCGCTGGACGGCGGGGTCGGCCTTCACGGTGCTCCTTGTTGGCTAGCGCGGACGGTCCACGGGTCGGTGCACCGCGTGGAGACGTGACTGTCGACGTTACCCGCAAAGGCCGCACCGACAATGGCCGAGGCTTGCCTGCACCAGGGCCATTCGCTGGCCCAGTGCGTGAGCCCGACCAGTGCCGGCACTCCCCCGGTGGCGGCGAGGTGCTCACCGGCGGGGTGATGGCGCAGGTCCGCGGTGACGTAGGCGTCGACGCCGGCCGCGGCGGCCTCGGCGAGATGGGAGTCGCCGGCCCCGCCGGACACCGCGACGGTGCGGATCGGCCGGTCCGGGTCACCGGCGCCGAGCACGCCGGGCAGCGTCGCGGGCAATGCCTCGGCCACCCGTCGCACGAACGCGCCGAACGGCTCGGCGGCGGCCAGCTCGCCGATCCGGCCGATCCCCGTGCGGCCACCGGGAACGTGGGGGTCCAGCGGCCCTCGCACGGTGAGCCCGATGGCCTCGGCGAGCGCGTCGGACACCCCGGGGTCGGCCGAGTCGGCGTTGGTGTGCGCGCAGTAGAGCGCGATGCCGCCCCGGATCATGCGGTGCACGAGCCCGCCCTTCGGCGTGTCCGCCGGCACACCGTGCACGCCCCGGAGCAACAACGGATGATGCGCGACGATCAGCTGCGCGCCCAGCTCCTCGGCCTCGGCCACCGTCGCCTCGACGGGGTCCACGCAGAACAGCACCCGCGTCACCTCGTCCGCGGGATCCCCGCACACGAGCCCGACGGCGTCCCAGCTCTCCGCGAGCTCCTTCGGATAACTGCGTTCGAGGACTTCGATGATCTCGGCTAGAGCGGACACGAGGGGATCTTCCCACGTCACCGGGTTCTGGAAGACTCACGCCCGTGACTCATGTCGTGTTCGTGTGCTCCGGCAACATCTGCCGGTCTCCCATGGCGGAGATGGTGTTCCGGGCGAAGCTGGCCGAGGCGGGGCTCGATGGGGCCGTACGGGTGTCGAGTGCCGGCACCGGGCCGTGGCATGTCGGTGAGGCGGCGGACCAGCGGGCGCGCGCGACGTTGAAAGCGCACGGCTACCCCGCCGAGCACGTCGCGGCGGAGGTGAGCGATGAAGACCTCGAAGCCGACCTGCTGCTGGCTGCCGACGAAGGACACCTCGAGTTCCTGCAGGCGCGCGTCGCGGAGCCTGGGCGGGTTCGGCTGCTGCGGGACTTCGACCCCGCCGCGCCGCCGTGCTCCGAGGTGCCGGACCCGTATTACGGCGCCGACGGCGGGTTCGAAGAGGTGCTCGGCATGATCGAACGCGCCATGCCCGCCCTCGTCGACTGGGTGCGCGCGCACGGTTAGCGCGCTTTGTCCCACACGAACGCGCCTGGTGGAGAGGTCGCCGCGCGCCCTGCGATGGCGACCGCCTACCGTGGAGGGGTGCGGTTGCGCTTTCTGCTCCGGCCCGGCTGGCTGGCTTTGACGGTGGTGGTGTTCACCTTCGCCGTCTGCTGCTTCACGCTTCTCGCGCCGTGGCAGTTCCGGCGCGACGGCGAGCAGTCGGCCCAGAACAACGCGCTGACTGCATCGTTCACCGCGCAGCCGGCGGCCGTCTCGCAGCTGCTGGCGCCCGGCGCCGCACCGAACCGGCAGAACGAGTGGCACCTGGTGTCGCTGACCGGCACGTACATCCCGTCCGCCGAGGTCGTGGCCCGGCTCCGGACCGTGCAGGGCGAAGCCGCGTTCGAGGTGCTGACGCCGCTTCGCGCGACCGACGGCACCGTCTACCTCATCGACCGCGGCTACGTGCGGCTCGACGACAAGTCCGGCGTGCTCCCGTACGCCGCCGCGCCGGGCGCGCAGGTGACGGTGGTCGCGCGCATCCGCAGCGACGAAGCCGACCCGAAGCACCGCAACGCCTTCGCGGACGCGTCGACCGGCGGCAAGCTCCAGAGCTACACCGTCGACTCGCAGGTGGTCGCGCGCTCGTCCGGCCTGACGATCCGGCCCGGCTACTTCCAGCTCGACCAGAACCAGCCCGGCGTGCTGGGCGCGCTGCCGTTGCCGCAGCTGGACTCGGGGCCGTTCTTCTCGTACGCGCTGCAGTGGATCGCGTTCGGCACCATGGCCGTGCTGGGCTGGCTGTACTTCACCATCCGCGAGCTGAAGCCCGGCGGGGCGCTGACCGTGGAGAAGGCGGACCGCAC